>CAZWCD010000056.1:4175-6247 GCA_964632275.1 uncultured Thermodesulfobacteriota bacterium | reverse complement strand
CAGACCCTCTCAATACCGCCACTTGCCGCCGGAGAACGAGAATATCTCGGTCACCGGGCATTCCTGATACAGCTTGAATTGGCCGTTGATTGCCTCTTCATAGGTCCCGGCGCGGCTGACAAAGGTCTGCTCCTGGTAATTGAGAATCCCGATATAGGGGGTCTCTTTGCAGTCGGTCTTTTTGGTTCGTCCGCTGAAGGCCCTGCTGTAGCCGGTGTATTCAGCAACGAAGCCATCGTCAACCTTCTTGCAGACAATGGACGACTTGTTCTTTGCCTCCCGGCTATAGAGTATCTCCATCCACTCCTGATTGAAGCGATGGAAGCTTGCCTCCGCATCCTGGCTTTGATCGATTGCATACAGCCCGGGATACGGCATCAGCAGACCAACACATACGACCGCCGCGCAAACAGCAAAAAGATGTTTCATGCCGCAACTCACTCCTGGTTCATGACCTTGAACTCAACCCGGCGGTTCATTTCACGTCCCTGACGGGTCGCGTTGTCGGCAACCGGATTCGCCTCGCCATATCCCACCGTGCTCAGCCGGTCAGCGGAAATGCCCTTCTCGGTCATGTACGCCTTTACCGCTCCAGCGCGCTTTTCAGACAGGCGCAGGTTATACGCCTCGGTGCCGATGTTGCAGGTGTAGCCTTCGACCGAAACATTTTTATCTGCATGCTTTTCTAAAGCGGCAATGCCCTCATCAAGAATGGGATAATACTGCTGCTTGATGACTGCCTTGTCGAAGTCGAACTGTATGCCGTTCAAAACGATCTTTTCCACCACCTTGGGGGCGGGCGGCTCCTCTGCTACAGGCTCAGGCGCCGGAGCAGGGGGAGGTGGAGGCGGCTCCTCATCCTTGCACACGATTGCCCCGATAATTCCGCCGACCAGCGCGCCTGCGGCCACGCCAACGGCAGCGCCTTCCGCGGTATCTTCATCGCCCTGATGGCCAACCACCGCACCAATGCCCGCGCCTACCGCAGCACCGGCAGCAGCGCCGGCCGCTATGCATTTGGCCCGCTTGGACGCAGTGGAACAACCTGCCGCCAGCGCAACCACCAGAATTAAGACCATTAACCGTGTTACCACTTTCATTGTACCTCCTCCTTTCTCATCATACATAGTTAGAAAACCTGTTCACCAACTGTTATGTGCAGAAGCACCCTTTACCACTCAGAAATCGCATCACCTCCTTTTCATCCACTGGGTCAGGGTTAAAACGATAAAGCAATGCTCGATCTATTCGGGTTCCGGCGCCGCTTCTTCCGCGGCCTTTTCCTTCATGGTGTCCATGAGTTCAGCACCTTTCTCCTTGGCCTGCTCCGCAGCTTCTCCGGCCGCTTCTTTCACCTCGCCCGCCGCCTCTTCCACTGCATCCTTGGCCTCGCCGGCTGCGGCTTCTACCGCTTCCTTGGCTTCACCAGTCGCCTGCTGGGCTTCCTCAACCACCGGGGCGGCCGCTTCCTTAACGGCTTCCTTGGCCTCTTCCATCATGGGCGCAGGCGCCGCTTTCTCCACTTGCTGCTCCATCGCCGGTTTCGGTGCTTCTTCTGCCTTCTTGCAGGCCGGCACTCCCACCGCCAGAGCCAGCAGCACGGGAACCACTACCATCCATCTGCTTCTCATAGCCATACCTCCTTTCAAACATGGGTGACAGATGATCACCAGCACATCTCTGCGCCTTCTCATTTTCTTAATTATTTATAATGCTATTCAAAAAAAATGTCAAAGCAAAAGTATGAGATGTAATAGAATTTGTGCCAGGGAAGAAAGGGGCGCAACCTGCGAAGGGTCGCATCGAGAGAGAAACAATCATTCGAAGGAGTCACCCCATGAGATACTCGGATATAGCAATAAGCATACGGCAAGCACATAACGAGGTCAAGGCTTTTGAATGGCAGACCACGGACCTGATACGAAACTCTTAAACGACACATCTAATCAATGTGTTTGACAATATTTATGTTCTATTATAAAGGATTAGCGTATCAAAGGTGTATCAGAAAATCCGTACGTCCTTTTTACTCTATTCATCCCAGCCTTGAATGCAGACAAAATCAAGTTGTA
>CAZWCD010000056.1:0-4075 GCA_964632275.1 uncultured Thermodesulfobacteriota bacterium | reverse complement strand
ACGTCCTTTTTACTCTATTCATCCCAGCCTTGAATGCAGACAAAATCAAGTTGTATCACAAAAATACCATGATCCGTTTTCCTTTGCTCATGGTAATCGTGCGATTTTATCTACGGTATCAAAGCACCTCAACATCTTCAGTTGCCATGTAAAAACACGATTGCATTGCTTGTCCATGTTTGTCGGTAATGACAACCCTGATTGTCGAATCCGTTCCTTGCCTGGCTGTAGGGTATTTTGCTTCAATGGAATATTTCCGATGTGCTACGACTCGGGTTTTATGGATCATTTGGTAAAGGGGTAGTACAAATGCGTTATAATAAATTACAGTTTTTGAACTGGTATGTAAAAAATCTTAAGAAAAAATATCGGAAAGCAAAGGTAATGCGTCGGATCAGATTGGAAAACCCTACAGCAAAAATTGAAGATGATGTGCAGATTATAAGCCCACAGAATTTGATGCTTGGCAAAAATGTGCTTATTCAGAAGGGCACTATTCTTAATTGTGGCGGATCGCGGAGGAGCAGTCGCAAGGGAAAGATTATCATTGGTGACAATTGCCAAATTGGACCATACTCTATTCTTTATGGAGCGGGGGAAATTGAAATGAAGGCGGGTTCAGGAATTGCCATGGGGGTACAACTCATTAGCCAAGGTGTAGATTTCCCGCGAATGGAAGGCAGGGAATTATCTAATTCCAATTTACCCCTCGAATTTAAAAAAATCGTTTTAGAGGAAGGAACCTATGTTGGAGCTGGAGCGATCATTTTATTGGGTGTAACAATCGGCAGGGGGGGGCTTGTGGCACCCGGCGCTGTCGTTCACAAAGACATACCTCCCTTTAAGATTGCTTATGCTCCACCAGCCAGAATTATGCGATCAGCTCCAATGGGTTCTCTCAATGATGCGGAAGATGATGGGAAGCATTGAGAAACCGGGCTGTGCTGCCCAATTCCTGGCGCTGTTGCAAGCTCGTTGGAAACTGAACCACCCTCGCCTATTTTTTTGAGAGACCTTACATGCATAGGCATGTGGGGCAGGGAAAAGAACTTCGATCGGGGAACAAATACGAAAAGCTGTTGCATAAGTTCTATCTACCATGAATATTTTTTCTCCATGGATAACGCGATGAGTTATTCGCAGCATCTATAATCTGGCTAAAGTGGAAGCTGCGCTATGGAACAATTCAAGGGAACCTCTAACAATTCACGTAATGCACTATCTGTGTCATTCCCGCGAAAGCGGGAATCCATAAACATCAAACAGCTGGATTCCCCGATCAAGTCGGGGAATGACAAGAAAATGAATGATGAGAGGGGCACTACATATTTTGAATGAAAGAGGCTGCAAGAAACGGGCAGTGCGTTTATATCTGCCATAGATAATTGCACAGGGAGAATACGTTACGTATGATTAGTATTATCATCCCTACCTATAACCGTAGAGACCATATCACCACCGCTTTAAACTCAGTATTAGCGCAAACATATACTGACTATGAAATTATCATAGTCGACGACGGCTCAACTGATGACACACAGCAGGTGCTCAATTCCTATCAAGGTAAGATTCGCTACTTTTACCAAGGAAACCGCGGGATTCCAGCGACAAGAAACAAAGGAATCAGAGAGGCACATGGAAATTATATTGCCTTTCTCGATTCAGATGATTACTGGCTACCTCACAAACTGGAGCGTCAAATTGAGTGTTTTAGGGAAAATCCCGATTATGGCATGGTTGCAAGCCGTTGTTCATCCTATACTCCCGATGGAACTTTTCGCGAAAAGAACAGGCCTGGTAAATCAGGATGGATCCTCATAGATCTTTTCAAAGCCAACTTCATCCGCACCTCTTCCGCTATAATCAAGAAAGCATGTTTTGATAAAGTGGGATTATTTGACGAATCCCTTTTGCAGGTCCAGGAATACGATTTGTGGATGAGGATTGCTCAACACTATCCAATTGGTTTCATTAATGAACCATTGACGGTGTATCTTGATAACCCTCAAGGAATAAGCACAGACGGTCTGATTGGGCGATACTTTCGCTTGCTAGCGCTCCAGAAAGAATATCTGCAACCTTCAATCCCCCCATTGCTTTACGCAAGGAGATTGGCAAGCAGTTATCATTATATAGGTAGACACTTGCTCAAACGCGGGGAAAAAATTGAAGGGCGGAAATACCTGAGACATGCACTGACGCTTGATCCCCTGAACCCCAAAAATCTCATCTATTACGTCTCAAGCATCCTCAAGTGAATTACCCCGCAGCAGAACTGCGGGCCTCAAAAACTAAAAAAATCTCCTCCCCCTCGAGAGACTGTGTCCTAATAAGAGGTTTTGTCATTCCGAACGAACGTGAGGAATCTTATGTAATTGATTTTATTATTGTATAAGATTTCTCGCATTCCCTCGAAAGGACAAAACATGGGTTATGACACAGTCTCCGATGGGGGGGATTAAGGTGGCGGTAATGCCAATATCATGTCCCCCTCACCCTAACCCATGGTCGCCTTCGGCGCCGCCAGAGGCGGTTACACTTCTCCCGCCAGGGGAGAGGGGACGCCATTCATCTCCACAGCAGAGCTGGGAGTATTCTGTCGTATCTTTATACACTTGATCCTCTCTCCCTCGAAAGAGAATTTTTTTGAATTGTTAGAGGCGCCCTTAAAATGATTTCCTGCTCCAAGCCGTACGGTTTTGCCAACCTGTTATTCCGGCGCCAATTTATTGCGGGGCCGCGGTTTATTGATACATTTGGTTCTTGGAAAAAAATAAGGATTCGCAACAAAAAGAATGCAGATTTTTATTGATATTTTGAAAAAATTATGGCCTGAAACTCTGCTTCAACCCATCCATCCACCACATTTTCATAAGAAGCTGAGAATGAAAATCAAAGCATTCCTAAACAAGTAAACCGAAAGGACACTTCCTCTATCTCCAATGCTAATGCAAGCCTGAAAGATGTTTCAATAGCTCATGCAATATTCAGGCATTCAACCAATGGTTTCCTCAGGTACGTTTTATGAAGTGATGTCGGCGAAGCTAACCGCATGTTTCTGTGCTGATTTCATTTTATACATTTGCAATTATATGCAGGCTCTTATCAAAAGCCATGCTGATCAGTTTTCTCATTTTTCGCTCTTTTTTATTTTTAGAGAAAAGGGTGCAAGTTTTTTCTCCTTTCACATGGGATAAAAAAGAGCAACAAAAACAGCTTCATGAACACACACGCATCGTTCATGAAGCCGACTCATTGGAAAAAGCGCGCAGCATCTGGCGTTTGCCATGCCACAGGATAGCCAACCGCGAGGGGGTGTATTACAATACGTCCCTACAAAGCAAATGTATTCGGCCGCTTACATTTCGCCCAATTCTTTTTTGAGTTCCACCGCCACGTTGCCGCCCAGAAATTTTTCCGCCTTCATTGCAAGCGTGAGCCAGGCCAGAGATTTATTCAAATAATTGTTAAGCACCTTCCAGCGGGCAGGCGATGTCTGCCGCAAAATCTCCAGCTTGTCCATGGTCAGGTCATCTTTGAAATCAGCCATGAGCAGCAGGGAATACTTGCCTGCCCGCTCCGTCGTGTAGGCCCGAACTTTTTCCACGTTCACCCTGTCTTTCCACATGATGAATGTGTCCAGCGCGTCATTGACGATGGTCATATCCTGCACCTTCGGATCTTTCGGGTCAAAATCGGGTATGGCCGCCGCCTGAGGAGATGCTCTGTTCAACAAAACGAAAACCGCAATTATCATTGCTAATGTTATTGTTTTTTTAAACATCGCTCAACTCCTTTCACGACTTCACATTAACAAGTATTTCCTGGCAATCACGTTCCATATAAAAAGATTTTCAAACTGCCGGCCATCAAGCAGTTTCTCCAGCGCCAGCAGCCCTCCAAAGGGAGCAAGCTGTCCGCGGGCATGCCCAGAGGCGGTGAAAGACCCCATTGTTACAGCTTGCCTGAGGGGTTGTTTTCGTGCTTGATGTACGAACTATTTTTATGTACTGCTTTTTGCAATCCAACCATCTGAGTTGCCTCCGTGTTACACTTGCAGAAGCCCGGGAGCTTC
>CAZWCD010000055.1:2364-16523 GCA_964632275.1 uncultured Thermodesulfobacteriota bacterium | reverse complement strand
GTCAGGATTTCGTACTGCTTTCTGCGAAAGTCCTGCAGCAGGGCCATGCGTTGTTCGTCCGAGGTGTCATCAAGATTTATCTTTGCCGTATCCCGAAGATACGTTTCATAATAGTCCTTGCGCGAGAGGTACTCATGCATAAACACCGGCGCCATGGCGCGCATTGGAATCGAGTCATACTCCCTGGTCCCAAACCCCTGGCGGAGATTGATCAACTTCTGCAGCAAATAACAGCGTTCCGATTCCAGCAGCAGGTCATCAAGTGTTTTATCCGTGCCGAACGTACCGTTTACCAGCTCAATATAATAATCCACCGTGGGCAGATTTTTTGAGGGAGCGGGGGTATCCTTGGCCTTCGGGTTGCGCACATCAATCCAGGGCAGCTTGCACAGCCCGGCAATGTTGAACCAGGTCCTAAAAAGCGGAAACCAGAGCAGGGCGTCCGCCTTATGCTCAAATGTCGGTAATTCTTTGCGGAGCTGGTCAATGGCGATCAGCCAGGACTCATCGTGCTGCGGTCCCTTAAGGGCGAACCCATATCCTCCCTGCTGGGCAAGCGATTCCTTGGTGATATACATGGAGAATTCGAGACCCTTGGTCTCCATGGCGAACAGTGAAAGCTCATCCAGGATGCTCTCCCGGCTGCGATTGAGTCGCGCAGCCGCCCGGTCCGCAATCCATTCCTTCATGAAGCGCACGCCAAATCCGGCAGCCTTGGGAAGCCCCGGCTTTCCCGCGGCAATCCGGTGCAGCAGCTCTAAGGCGGTGTCGGCGTCACCCCAGCACAGCCTGAGACCGCCGGTATCTTCCTCGGTCAGCAGGTTGCGCTCAAAAGCCTCAAACAGAAACGACATGGTGACCCCGGCGCTGATGGTATCAAGACTGTACTGATCGCAATACCATGAGTACTCGAGCATGTAGTCTATTTCAAAAATTCCCAGATTGGTGGCGGTTGCAGCAGTCTCATATTCCGGGCCATCAACCCCAACCTTTCTGCCCGCAAAGGGACCGGTTTTCAGCACATGGCTTTCGCACCCCTTGGTGCAGGACAAATTGCATCCGGGATAACACCCATCCGGCATATTCTGTTTGAAAACCTCTTTCTCAAAAATCTTGCCGGAAACATTTTTAGCCAGCTCGTTGCTGCCGAACTGGAAATTCTTGACCGGCAGCAGCTCATTGCTGTTCATCATGTCAATAAGCGAGGTCGTTCCCTGGTTGTTGAGGCGCATCGCCTGGGGGTCAACCTCCTTGATAACTTCGCGCAACTTATGTCCTGCATCCTGGATTTTGTCCTGCTGTGCCGGATGGTTGGAATGGCCCCGGGGAATATTACACTTGACCAGGATACCCCACATGCCTTTGGTTGCAAGAACCGTCCCCGTACCCCCTCTGCCGGCCTGTTTTGAACGGCAGCGATTACGCCTAGTATCAAAGTAAACACTATTGAGGCAGCCGAACCAGGTGTTATGTGCACCGATACCCGCGGTCACAAATGCGATATTTGTCGGTTTTCCTTCGCCACGATAGCGCTCAACAAGTTCCTCGGCTCCCTGGATGGTCACGTCATCAGCCGGCGCATCAACAATGCTTATCTCTTCCGCGTCAGCGTCAATAACCGCCAGAACCCTGCGTTCTGATGTACCGGTTATGGCAATGGCATCAAAGCCGGATAATTTGACCAGCGGAAAAAAATGGCCGCCCACGTTGGAATCACAAAAGCTGTTGGTCAGCGGCGATATGGTGCCTGCAATAAATTTCCCGGTTCCGACAAATCCGGTTTCCCCGCAGAAAGGGCCTCCGGAAAGCGCAAGCACATTCTCAGGGCTGTCAAATCGTGTTGCCGCGATTGTCCCGTCATACACAAGCTTCAGACAATAGCCGCGCCCGCCGACGAATGCCGTTTTGACCTCGGCCGGCACCGGCGCAATGGCAATGGCATATGTGCTGAGATTAATGTGCAGCACCCGGTCGGTATAGCCCCGTTCGAGCCCGGCCCTTGTATATGGAAATGATGCATACTTCATGATCCGTTACCCCCGTTACCATCATATCTGCTGCGGATGTTGTGCTGCCGAGTCCGTGATGACAAAAAAATAGCTGGTTATGGATGGCAAGAAGTTTTTCTTAATGCCGTAACAAGGAGGGACTTGTTCCACAACCAGCGAATGAATAGTAGCACATTAGAATATCTTTGGCTAGTATAAATTTTAAAAATTTTCGGTCCGGCCATCCCCCTCAAGAGACCCGGCGCTGCGCCGCACCCGCCTGAAGCTGAGATGCCGGTTTGGAAGCCTTTGCTATAATATTGAATTATTTCAATTGGTTGCATTACCATTACTCACTCGCCTGCTCGTTCCGGACGCTTATCAGAGAAGCAGTGGGTGAGACGACGTTCCAAAAAAAGCATTCATTATCAAACTCTTAAAAATAAAATGGATTTATGGTAATTTTAGGTTTGTTTAATATTATTTAGATATATATAAGATTTTTTTAGATCATTTAGTAAAACGCCTTTCAGCGGCCGCATGCACTCACTTTACCACCGGCCATAAAAAAGTTGCTTTCATAGGGGCATTACGATACCCTGAACCAAGAACCGGCAGAAGGGATTGGGCCGCGACTGTAATCGCCATGAATGTTTTCCTTTGACCTCCCATTCATCCTTGGCTGAAAATAATGCTTCAATTCTTATGACAAGCGTCGGGCATTATCACACTCACTGCATGTGCCGATTTCCGGGATGACGTATGAAAAAGTGGATGCTTGCTGCCGTCGGCCTGGCTTTTTGCATTCTTCTTATTGTGTTTGCCGGTTTGTGGAATCTGGGCGTGCTGCTCAAGAAGTCGATTAACACCTACGGAACCGGCATCATCAATGGGGAAGTGCATGTCGAGGGTGTGCAAACCGTTCTCTCGCGCGGGGAGTTCCGCCTCTCCGGCTTTTACCTGGGAAATCCCCCGGGATTTACAACCCCCCACGCACTGAAAGCGCCCTCCGTCTCTGTTGATCTTAATGAAACATCCCTAATCGGCAACGTCATTGTGATTGAGAAAATTGAATTGATCCGCCCTGAAATTAACTATGAAAAGATCAAGGGCACAGACAACTTCAAGCAGTTGATAAAAAATAGTAACGGTTCCCCCGACGGGCAGGAGAAAGGGAAAGGAAAAACGGGGGCTAAGCCAAAGGGGGGATATCGTCTCATTATCAGGGATGTGATCTTCCGCGATGCCCAGGTAACCCTTACCCTTTCGGGGCCAACAGGACACAGGGTAAGCGCGCGCATTAAGGATATTCACCTGACTGATATCGGGGAACAGGAAGGGGGGCTGCCTCCTTCAGACGCGTTTAAAATACTGTTGTCGGCGCTTTACAGCGACATTACCGCCCCCAAAACCATTATTGAAGACATGAGCAGAAAGACCGGCAGGGAACTGAAAGGTGTCTCGGACAATCTAAAAAAACTTTTTTCCAAATGAAACACCCCGCAGCAGGGTCTGCGCTGCGGGGCATCTCGTCAGGTGTGTGTCAAAGCCTTCCTTATTTGCTAAAATAGGTATTCCATTTCTTTTCCACTACCTCAAACGATTCCGGCACTCTTTCCTGCAGCGCGGTTCTCAAATCTTCCGGAAAGGATTCAGGGCCGCCTTCAGTCGGCAGCTGGCGGGTGGCATCGATGACGATTTTGCTGCTTAAGAACATTTCCTTCAGGCTGGGATCGATGGGCATATGGAACGACTGATTAATCATAAGGCTTGCCGGTCCGGGCTGCCACCGTGTCCCGACGGCATGCAACACCCGCGATATGTCAGCCGGGTTCACATCCTTGTCCACCACGATCAAAACCTTTTTGCTGAATCCATACATCCGGTACCCGAGGGCGAGCATCCCTGCCTCGATACCTTCACCGGGAAATTTCTTGTCAATGCTGATAATGCCCATGGTCGGACAATTGGGGGGTGAATAGAGCTTAACCAGGCTGGGCAGAAGCTTTTTCATGCGCACGAAATTCCCTACATCCCAGGGCATGGTAAAATAGCCCGAGCCCGCCCCGCAATAAATATTGAAAACCCAGGGGTTGCGGCGGTGGGTAATGGCCTTGACCTTGACAAAAAACGTCGTGGTCTCCTTACCTAGATAGCCGAACATTTCACCATACGGACCTTCTTCCTCCACCTCCATGGGAATTTCACCTTCGATGATAAATTCCGCTTGTGCGGGAACCAGCAGATCGTTGGTCTCACACTTCACCAGTTCAACCGGCTTTCCCCTGAATCCGCCCGACACGGAAAACTCATCAACCCCCATGTCCGCAAGCCGGGTGCTGCTCATCATCCAGGTAATGGGATCTATGCCGACCGCTATGGCTACCGGAACCGTCTCCTGTCCCCGGTCGGCGGCCTTCATCATCATGGCATAACCATGACTCTGGTTGGTAAAATAAGCCCCGATTTTCCGGGGACCCTTGATATGAATTCGGTAGGTTCCGAGATTTTTTCCGATTTCCGGGTCCTGCATGACAAATGAACCGGCACTGATATATTGCGCCGCATCAAGGGGACTGTTCTTGATCCAGGGGAACTTTAAAACATCGGCTTCGTCGCCGTGCAAAATAACTTCCTTGCAGGGCGCCTTTTCACGCTTTATTTCCACCGGGGGAATTTCCTTCCAACTGCCGTCAGGCTGCAAAAAGGTCTGGATGCGATCCACCGCCGCCTGGTACATGTCAATGGATACATCGGTAACCTCCGTAACACCGAAGGCCAGCGCGACGGTATCATAGCCGTTATAGATGTTTCCCACCACCGGGGTTTCGAACCACTTTCCGCCGATCTTCGTCCTTTCAACCAGAAAACCGGGCGCCTTATCGCCCATCCGCTCAAGCATCTTGTAAATCAGGGCGGTCGACTCATAGATATCCTGATCGATCTCCTTGATTCTGATAAAACGGTTCCTTTTCTCCAGCGCTGCCACAAAGTCTCGCATCGAATCATAGGGAAACATCATTTCCTCCTTCAGGCGCATTGCTTTGCAAGGCCTTTTCAGTGTTGGTCAGAGGTTCCTTCAGGGGTTTATCCCGAAGGCACCCGCATAATGACCGTGACGGTGGTACTATATAAGAAGAGCCCCAGGAAATTCAACAAAAATTGATTCCTGCACCGCACTATCTGAGAAGCGAGCGGATGCCGGCCGCTTTGTCCACTGATGGAGCGCAAAACGGCAGGAGCGGCTTTCAGCCGCGAATACATCGCACCTGAAGGTGCTCCTACCGTAATTTTTAACATGCCGGATACGGATTATATGGAGGGATGCGCTCGGTCGCGTCCGCATAGTGTATGCAGCCATGGCAGCGCATGTCCCTCCATCACCAACGGCAGCACACAAACTCATTGCGAAAAAGGGAAATACTTGTTATAGTGTGCCCATACGGAGGTAGCGTGTATGCCCATTTATGAGTTTCATTGTTCAGGGTGCGGAGAAAATTTCGAGGAGCTGGTGTTCAGCCAGTCTTCTCCCATCAACTGCCCGAAATGCAAGGGAAGCGATGTCAAAAAGCTCATGTCGGCTTTTGCCTTTAAATCGGGAAATAATTTTACCAGCAGCTCATCCGGCAGCGGCTGCGGCACCTGCTCCAGTCATAATTGCAGCACCTGTGGATCGTCATAGCAGGAAACCAGTTTACAGTTTACAGGTGGCAGATGCCGATTGACAGTTGACCGTGTGCGGTTGGCAGTTGTTAATCCCCGAACGATATTTCAATAGTGGTAGGAACGCCTTCAGGCGCGATGCATGAGCGGCTTAATGCCGCTCCTGCCGGATTCCAATAGTTTGAAAGGTTATCCGGCCAAAGTCTGCTACATTCCCGGATGTGAACCGGTAAAAATCCTACGGTGAGGCCAAACATGAAAATCAAATGGTGCGGGCACGCCGCATTTCTCATCACCACAGCATCCGGCACAACAATCCTCACTGATCCCTATGAGCCGGGAGGATACGACGGCGCGCTGGGGTACGGAAGCATACCCGATCTCATCGACATCGCACTGGTAAGCCACGATCACCCCGATCACAACTTCGTTCAGGCATTGCAGGGAAAACCCCGGGTAGTGAAAGGCCCCGGCGCGCACACCGTATCGGGGATCACCTTCAAGGGGATTCCGACCTACCACGACACCTCGCGGGGAAGCGAGCGCGGCGAAAACGTCATCTTCTGCTTTACCGTGGATGATGTTCGCTTATGCCACCTGGGCGATCTGGGACATCCGCTGGACGCAAAGACCGCCTCGGCGATAGGAACGGTTGATGTGCTGATGATGCCGGTCGGGGGCTTTTATACCATTGACGCAGCAGCCGCGACCAGCGTGATGAACGCCCTCAAGCCCCGGCTGGTCATCCCCATGCATTTCAAGACCGCCAAATGTGCATTCCCCATCACCACGGTTGATGATTTTCTCCTCAATAAAACCGGGGTCAAGAAGCTCACCACCAGCGAGATAACCGTGAGCCGGGAGACCCTTCCCCCATCCACCGAAATCCAGGTTCTCACCTACGCCATGTAAGGCTGCCGCTCTTTCAAGCACGCGACCCGCACATCCCCCCATACCGCCCGAATGTTCTGCTGCATTGTTGCCCATTGACAGCGTGTATGCCCTTTGCTATAATTGTGAACATTAATTCACATTATGGCATTCCCATGGCAGAGAAAAAAGGCACCGCAATACGGCGCGAGGAGATCGTCAGTGCCGCGCTCACACTCATGTCAAACCAAGGCGTGCGGTCCATGACCATTGAGCGCATTGCCAGCATTGTCGGCATTGTCCCCTCGGCGGTGTACCGCCACTTCGGCACCAAATCCGAGATTATCAGCGCGGTGCTCACCATGATCGTGGCGAGGATGCAGCGCAACATCATTCAGGCAAGTAAAGAGAATGACAATTCACTTACCGCCATCCGGATGCTGCTCATGCGCCAGATTCAGCTGGTAAAGGAATTCATGGTCATCCCCCACATTCTTTTCTCGGAAGAGGTCTACAGCGAAAGACCTGCCCTCAAGGCAAAACTGCACGACCTGATCAACGGGTTTCTCAATGCCCTCGCCGAACTGGTACACAAGGGACAGCAGCAAGGCTGCATTCGCGCTGATCTCGAGCCCTTCCGCGTGGCCACCATGTTTCTGGGATTATTCCAGCCTTCCGCTTTTCTCTACCATTTGAGCGGAGGAACCTTTGATGTGGTGAAGCAGGTGGATATCAGCTGGAAGCTTTTCAGCGCCGCCATTCGTAACGGCAGATCGGCACGACGGAACGAAGCATAACCATACTGCAGGAGACCATTCTTATGGCACTCTCAATCCTGAAATTCGCTCGCTTTATCGGCATGGGCCTCACCATCATCCTGTTATTGCAGCCTGCGGCATGCAACCGCACCAGCAGCAATCTCATTGAATCAACCGGAACCATTGAGGCAACCGAGGTGGACATCAGGGCCGAGGCAGCAGGCAAAATTCTGAAACTGAATTATGACGAGGGCGACTGGGTACGGCGGGGTGATGTCCTGGCCGACATTGATCATGAAAAGCTTGACTTCCAGCTCGCCGAGGCAAAAGCCAGGCTCGCGGAAGCGGACGCACGGCTGACGCTGCTCGTGAAAGGGCTGCGGGACAAGGAAGTGCAGCGGGCATATGAATCCCACCTGGAATCCGAGGTGCTGCTGAAAGACAGCAAGCGGGAATACGACCGCATCCAGCGGTTATTTGACCAGGAAGTGGTCGACCTGGGCACGCGGGACAAAACCGAAGCCGCCTATGAAGCGGCGCAAAAGCGGTATGAGATAGCCAAAAAAAATTATGAGATTGCGGCGGAGGGATCGCGCGCGGAAGAGATCGCGGCAGGCAAGGCGCTGAAGGAGGCGGCGGAGGCGCAGGTGCGTCTTATCGAGCAGCAGATACAAGACGCGACTGCCGTTATCCCCATTGACGGAGTTATCAGCGAGCGCTATGTCGAGCTGGGTGAATTCGTTTCTACCGGCACCCTTCTGGCCACGGTCATCGACCTCAAGCACGTGTGGATCATGGCATACCTCTCCGAGAAAAACCTGGGCAAGGTCAAGCTCGGCCAGCAGGGAAAGATCATGATTGACTCCTTTCCCCACAAGGAATTCATCGGAAAGGTCACCTACATTTCGCCCGAGGCGGAGTTTACCCCCAAGAACATTCAGACCAGGGAGGAGCGGGTGAAGCTGGTATACGGGGTAAAGATCGAGGCGGACAATCCTGACCAGGAGCTTAAAGTGGGCATGCCGGCGGACGCCATCATAGAGGCAGGAGAATAAAAGAAAAAGCACCTCGTTACAAAACACATCATTCACCACGAAGCCCACGAAGAAAAAATAGAGCACACGAAGAAAAACCAATAACCATGAAAGCCATAGAAACACACGAACTCACCAAGAAATTTGACAAGGTAACTGCGGTCAACCAGCTCACTCTCTCGATTGAGGAAGGCGAAATTTTCGGCTTTCTGGGCCCGAACGGGTCGGGAAAAAGCACCACCATCCGCATGCTCTGCGGCCTGCTCGCACCAACCTCGGGGAGCGCCAGCGTGGGAACATACGACGTTGTCACCCACGCCGAGCGCATTAAAACCATCATCGGCTACATGTCCCAGAGTTTCGGTCTCTACAAAGATCTCACGGTTGAGGAAAACCTCATGTTTTATGCCTCGCTCTATATCCCCGACAAAAAAGAGGCGGCGCGCCGGCGGGCGGAAACACTGGAAACCATCGGTCTGGAACGATACCTCAAGTATCCCGCGGCAAATCTCTCCGGCGGCTGGCGGCAGCGGCTCGCCCTGGCCTGCGCGGTGGTGCACCGCCCCCGCATCCTGTTTCTGGATGAACCGACGGCAGGCATCGACCCGGTCTCGCGGAGGACCATGTGGGATTTTCTCTACGATCTCTCGAGCGGCGGCATGACCCTCTTCGTTACCACCCACTACATGGAGGAGGCAGAGCGCTGCAACAAGATCGGCTTTATCTGGGAGGGAAACCTGGTTGCCCATGACACCCCCCAGGGGATAAAAAGCAATTTCAATCTCTACAGCATCATAAAAATCGAATGCAGCCGGATCAATGACGCCTTCCGGCTTCTGGAAAACCAGGCATCGATAAAAGACATCAACATTTACGGGGATGCCATTCATCTGGGCGTGGAAAGCGCCGAGGAAGCCATGCCGCGGTTTAAAAACCTGCTGCAGGAAAACGGCATCCAACTCAAGGCGATGAGCACGATAGCGCCGTCAATTGAGGATGTGTTCGTGGCCCTTTCCAAGCGAGGGCACTAAGCCGCTATGCGGGGCAGTCGACCATGCTGAGAAGAATAAGCGCCGTCATGTACAAGGAGTGGTTCCACATCGCGCGGGACCGGATCGCGCTGCTCATGCTCATGTTCTTTCCGGTGTTTGTCCTCTTTCTCTTCGGCTTTGCCATCAACCTGGACATAAGCCACATCCGGCTCGCCGTTTTCGACCGCGATCAATCGCAGCTGTCCCGCAGGCTCAGCGACAAGTTCATCCAGTCCGGCTACTTTGATCTGGTTGAGCGCCTGTACACCATGGAACAGATTACCTCCTCGGTTGATCGGCGGAGGGCAAAGGTCGCCCTCCACCTCCCCCTGGATTTCGCTCGCGACATCCGACGGGACCGGACAACCCCGGCCCAGATCATCATTGATGCCGCTGACAACAATACCGCCAACATCATCCTGGGGTACTCCAGCGCGGTCATGGCCACCTTCTCCCGGGAAATGCTGGAAGAGCTGATGGTAAGCCGCTCAGTGAATTTCCCCGCAACGCTTCCCGGCATTGATCTCCGGCCGGCCATCTGGTACAACCCGGAACTGAAAAGCTCCATCTTCCTCATCCCCGGTCTCATCGGCATGATCCTCATGTCCATAACCGTCATTCGGATCTCCATAACCATTGTGAAAGAAAAAGAAATGGGAACCATGGAAGGACTCTTGGTATCCCCGCTGAAACCCATTGAGCTGATGGCGGGCAAAATCATCCCCTACATTATCATCGCGTTTGTCAGCCTGGTATTGATACTCATTCTATCCCGGCTCATTTTCGCGGTTCCCTTCCGCGGAAGCCTGCTGACCTTTTTTGTCCTCTCCACCCTTTTTATCGCAGCCTCCCTGGGCATGGGGCTCTATATCTCCACGGTGGCCCAGACGGCGCAGACCGCGTGGCTGATGGGATTTCTCTCGTCGATCCTGCCCGCGATCATTCTCTCCGGATTCATCTTTCCCATTGAGAGCATGCCGCCGCCCATACAGGTATTCACCTATATTTTCCCCATCCGCTATTACATGGTCATACTGCGGGGAATCATTCTCAAGGGGGCGGGCATGGCGATACTGTATCCCGAAGCGATCATACTGCTTCTCTTCGCGCTGGCGCTCATTACTGCGAGCGCCCTGAAGTTCAGGAAGAAGGTGGGTTGACCGATGAGGCTGGGGAGAATCATCAGCACCGCCATAAAAGAGCTTTTACAGATGAGCCGGGATCGCAAGCTCTATCCCCTGCTCCTCCTGGCGCCGACGCTGCAGATCATCATTCTGGGATATGCCGCCACCTTTGACATCCGCAACATCCCCACCGCCGTGCTCAACCGGGACAAAACGCCGCTGAGCCGGGAGTATGTCCGGCGCTTCGCCCACAACCACTACTTTGCGGTCGACTTCGAGGTCAAGGACCGCGCTCAGATCTACCGGCTGCTTGACCGGGGACGCATAAAAGTGGGGATTGAGATACCGCTCGACTTCGAAAAGAAATTGAAGAAGGGCATCCCCTCCCCCGTCCAATTCATCGTTGACGGCAGCGAATCCAATGCAGGAACCATTGCCCTCAACTATGCCCGCATCATCACCGAGACCTTTTCCTCCACGCTGATCATGGAATCAATCGACCTGGCCGCTTTCGGCGCGGGCAATTTCCTGGAGAGCGTCAGGCGGGACAGGGGCCGGACCCAGCTCATCGAAAACCGAACCCGGCTCTGGTACAACCCGGACCTCTCCAGCGCCGACTTCATGGTGCCCGGGGTCATCTGCATGATACTGCTCATCGTCACCACCAACCTCACCGCGCTGGGCATCGTCAAGGAAAAGGAAATCGGCACCATGGAGCAGCTGCAGGTCACGCCGCTCCGTCCGGGCGAACTGATCATGGGCAAGCTCATTCCCTGCATTGTCATCGGATTCATCGATGTCATCTTCATCCTCATCGTGGGGTACCTCGTTTTCGCCATTCCCATGCGGGGCAGCATCGCGCTGCTGCTGGGCCTGTCCTGCTTCTACCTCTTTTCAACGCTGGGCCTGGGCATCTTTATTTCCACCATTGCAAACACCCAGGAACAGTCAATGATCCTGACCTTCCTCATCGTGATCACCATGAATACGCTTTCCGGCATCATGTTCCCCATTGAAAATATGCCCCGTATCATCCAGTATCTCACCTACATCATGCCCATCCACTATTTTGCCGTCATCGTGCGCGGCATACTCCTGCGGGGCATAGGAATGGCAATTTTATGGCCCCAGGTCCTGGCCCTTCTCCTCCTCGGCATAGCCACCCTTGGCCTAAGCATCAACCGGCTGAGAAAAAAACTGTATTAAAATCTGGGAAAGCTATTTAAAGTTTTGGGAGGAGTGCCTTCAGTCGCGATGCATTCGCGGCTGAAAGCCGCTCCTACCGGTTATACTATCCATGAGCTCTATCCTCAGATTTGCGTGATAAGAATCAAGAACACTCAATAATTTCTCACGCTTTTGAGCAGAACTGCCGATAGGTTCATTTGGGTAATTATGAATATTTTAAAATATTTTTTTAAATATTTAAGACTATTTATGTCTATTATAACAAATATGGGTTATTAATAGTTTAATATTATTCTTTTTAGTAAAAAATAGATTGACAAAATATACTTTAGAATATATAAGATTTCTTAAAGTATTTTAAAATTAGAGCGGCTTATATGGGTTTAGATAGAGAGGTTTATACAACGAAGCAGGCGTGTGACTATCTCCAGATTACCAAGCTTACCTTGTATAAGCTTATCAAGGAAAAGAAGGTGAAGTGCAATAAACTGGGCAAGAACTATCGATTCCTCAAATCAGATTTGGACAAACTGGTTCGCGGGGGGGATGAATAAATGAGAGGCAAATCCGTGCATGTCAATAAACATAAAGATGGCAATGTGATTACCCTGCAGACGGATCACTACAAGATGAACGATGAGGAAAAGCTCATCTTTCGCAAAATGCGCCAGCTATTCAAACAGCTTCGGGAGTTGCCCCAGGAGTCCAGACGGGATTCCCTGGTGACGCTCTGCCTGACCATGAACGCCATTCACAAAACCAACGAAGAAAACAAGCTCATACCCGAGGCGGAAAAAAAGTGCCAGAAGCTGAACAACCGCATGGTCAGCTTCGAAGGGTATATCAACATCTCCCGCTACGACCTCGCGAAGGAAGTGGCGCTGTATGACTTCAAGATCAATCATGAAAAGATGCCTTTTTTATTCAGCAGCCAGCTGCTGCTCACGCCCTCGTTTGACATCCACCACGCGCGGAAGCACAGCGACCTGGTGCTCATATCGCTGGAGAGTCAATTGCAGCTGCAGCGGCTCTTCGTCGCGGGCAAGGGCGTACTGCGCTACAAAAAGAATGAAGACCTGACCATTGACCTGAGCCGGAGGCATGAGCTTACCCTGGTATAACAAACCCGAGCGGATTGCAACCGCTGCAGGACCAACCGGAGGTGACCCACGACCATGGACTACGTTACCTGTGACAGAAGAAAGAACTCGCCGCAAATAAATGTTCTCATTTGTGAAAAAAAGTGCCAGCACCGCAACAGCTGCAGCGCCTATCTCAGCTATGCCAAGGTAAAATCCCTCGCGGCATCGCTCAGCAACGGCCCCGGCATAACCGATGAGCTACTGGCCATGCAAGACCACACCCGTCCCGCCCTACCCTCCGCGGCAGGAAAGTAGAAAGAAGAAGCCGCATTCTACAAACGTTTCGCACATGCCTCATCTAAACAGTTGCCGATGATGGCACCCGCGGCGTTCATCAGCCGCCTTGCCTGCCCTCTCATTTTTCCCTCAAGATTTTTTTTGATGTGCCGAACAGCATAGCATTGAACGACATGACCTCTTGCCCAATTAATCGTAAGCGTGAGACTTGCGCATTGGGAAAGGGGTTTTTTTATAGCCTGGCGCGGGCGCCGGTACGCCTCCGCGCTCACTTATCCCTTGACTTTGCCTTCAGAACTGCTTCAATGATGCACGCTGCCGCAAAACCGGAAGCGGCAGCATGGTGACGGGATTGTAAAATCCGGTCCGAGGGGCGGCGCAACCTATGGACACCTCACAGCTGATGATCCTGATCGCAACCTGGGTCCTGATGATGGTGTGGCTTTGCTTCGTGTCCATTTCCGCCGCCGCGGCACGGAAAAAATGGAGCCGGACGCAGGGCGCGCTCCGCGTGCAAATGTGCTGTCTCTGGATCGGGTCAGTTATCGTATTTGCGGGTGACCTGCTTCATTTGATTGGAGGAACCATCAGCACGTACACCGGCAACCCAACCGGCCCGGTACCGGTTGCGGGTACGGTTTTTGAATTCCGTACCTTTTCCATGTTTTTTGACGCGCTGGTCTTTATCGTCTATTACACCCTGTGGATTTTGTTTATCGTTACCCGCTATCAGCAGGGCATCTTTCAATCCTACGACAAGATCAGCACCGGCCTGGCGGTGGCAGCCATGGTCCTCATTCTGCCGGGTGTCATCCCCAATGCGTTGGGCATATACAGCGTGAACTACATTATTGCCATCTGGGCTCCTCATATTACCCTTTTTATCATATTTGGCGCCATGACCGTTTACAAGCTCATCGGTTGTGCCCGCGCTGCCCTGGCGCGGGCATCAGATCCGCTCATACGGGCGCAGGAAGCGGCATTGTTCCGCGCCGGGATTGGCTTTGCTTTTTCATTTCTGTTTTTCTTCCTCTCCCTGTCCCTTATGCCGATCAATGAACTGTTCGGCATGTTCATGATTCCCAAAACCTTTGCCTACATGTTTGCTTTTTATCATTTGATCA
>CAZWCD010000055.1:0-2264 GCA_964632275.1 uncultured Thermodesulfobacteriota bacterium | reverse complement strand
CCGCCCACAATCGCACTTCTTGTTGCAGTCTGCTTGCCGCGGGATGCGCCCTTCTCTCGCACCACGCTGCTGCTCAATGGAATCGATTCACCATCCTGAAGCAGATGGTCCAGGATGACCTCCAATTCGCTTGATCCCTTGATGCTCCCGGCAGACTTCGCATGGATCAGTTTTACATATACCTCCGTCCCGGCGGGTATAATGACCTGATCGTCTGATGTTATCGGAACATGCAGGGTGGAGCGAAACAAGGAGCCGACCCGGCTTGTCATCGAATCAATCGAATCGCTCATGGTCACCTGCACCTCTGACCCCGCGGGCACGGTAACCATTACCCGCATGGCGTCGGTTACCTTCTGTATCCCCTTGGTCAAGCCGGCCAGTTCAACTGCCTTGCGGCGCACTGCATCATCGGACACATCCCCCGACAGAGTCGCCTCACCCTTCGAAACGGCAACCTGAATCGCAGCAGTCTGCAAATGCGGCTCCGCCTGGAATTGCGCCTGAACCGACTGGGTCAATGCCTCATCGCTGGGCTGCATTGAGCACGCCGCCATTCCCGCGGCACCAATGATGACGAGGGCACTGCAGACAGCGCGTCGTTTGAATATGCTGGACATACGGCACTCTCCTTCCCTTGCCCCGGTTACGCCAGGCAGGCGCATCAACGGCGATTGGCGCTCTGCGCCACCGTCAGGTTCCGCAGCGCGACCAGCCGTGGCTGCGTGTCCTATCGCTCTCCACACCCCATTCAACACGCATTGTGATGGTCATGCACTATTGTAATGGAAAAAGATTGATGCCGTCAAATAAATATTTTCCGGCTATGCTTGACACAAAACAAAAGGTACTTATGCTCTATGCAATAAAAAACCGAGGAGACCGGCGGAAACAACATGCAACCCTTACAAGCGAAAGGAGGTAAAACCATGGCACTTTTACGATGGCGGGAGCCGATGGATCCCTTTACTGACGTAGGAAGTCTGAGAAGTGCGATTGATCAGGCGTTCGGTGATTTTATGGGGAGGGCCAGAGTCACACCATTTTATGCCGGCGTGTATCCCGCATTCAATATAACCGAAAGCAAGGACACTCTCTATCTCAGAGCCGAACTGCCCGGCATCGATTCAAAAAAAATTGATATCTCGGCCACGTCCGACTCCATCACCATCAGGGGAGAGCGAACCAGTGCCCCGGTTGGAAACGAGGTAAATTACCACCAGCGGGAGCGCGAATACGGCAGCTTCAGGAGAATTATCAATCTCCCGGTTTATATCAATACGGAAAAAATAGCGGCATCCTATAAGGACGGCGTCCTCACCGTTGTTCTGCCCAAGGCAGAGGCGGCCAAACCAAAGCAGATTGAGATTAAAACGTCGTAAGCAATGAAAGGAGGATTCGCGATGACAGCCGATGAAATTAAAAAAGCTGAAAAGCAGGTGGCGGCAGGACGGGGAGAATCAACCAAAGGGCTGCCCACGTTTATCCCCCAGGTGGATATTTATGAAGATGCGAAGGTTATTACGGTTCAGGCAGACATGCCCGGGGTTGGTAAAGAAGGGGTGAACATCAATATCAAGGATGACCAGTTGACCATCAACGGCAAGGTGACGCTGCCCGCGGAAGGAGAAACAGTGCTGCGCAAGGAGTATGAGGTGGGTAATTACTTCCGGCAGTTTACCCTTTCCGACGTGATCGATCAGGGAAAAATTACCGCAAAAATGGCTGATGGCGTTTTAACCCTCACCCTTCCCAAGGCGGAGAAAGCAGTGCCGAGGAAAATTGAGATCACGGCCGGTTAATATTGTTCCCAGGTAACGTGATGTGCGTTGGCAAAACGCAACGGGGATGATCGCTCTCGGGCGATATCCCCGTTTCCATGCCGGCGGTGGCGAAGGACTTCCCGCAGTTACTGCTGCACCCTGGTCATGACTGAAAGTTCAATGGTCGGTTTCTTCTGACTGTCGGTCTCCAGTACCAGCTTTCCCCGAAACACATCGCTGAGACCGGATCGGGTTTTAATGTCCAGGCGATATTCTTTCCCTTCACGCACCGTTCTGAGCTTGTATGCTATTTTGTCATCAATGTTCGATGTTATCCGCTTGATGGCAACCGGCCGCTCTTCACGGGAAACTATGGCTATTTCACTGGCGACCACCTCGCCGGCGGCGCCCTGCAGAAAAACCCGGGTGCCGGGCACAACATCAATATACTGTTTGATGGAAAGAATCGTGGAAACTTTGGTTATCGGGTTCTGCGGATCA
>CAZWCD010000054.1:9071-16737 GCA_964632275.1 uncultured Thermodesulfobacteriota bacterium | reverse complement strand
TTCTGCGGCTTGGCCTGATTCACCTTAATCGCCAGCCCCTTCAACTCTTTTCCATTGAGCCCGTTCATCGCGGCCTGTGCCTCCGCCCCGGAAGGCATCTCAACGAATCCGAAACCCTTTGATTCACCGGTGTATCTGTCCTTGATTATTTTAACCGAGCTCACTTCTCCAAAGGCTTCAAAGGCCTGCTGCAGCTCGCCTTCAGACACATTAAGCGCCAGGTTGCCCACGTACAAATTCATCTCGATCTCCTTGCATGATAAGGTTTGGTGCGTATTGGTTGCGTGTCCCCGCAGCGCCGGCGGTGCGGCGGTGTGAAACGGGGTAAAAGGGTACTGACGGTGAAACACCTTGAACGACGGAACACACCCTCATTTCGATAGCACGACAAACAGGATGAAGAAGAGATGCGGTATCAAAATGCGGATCAAGGGTGAAAAGAAAAACATCGCCTTGCTTGCGGCCCCGGCAAGCAATCTTCCTTTGTGGCGGGCACATGACCGGGATATGGGTTGTACAGAACGCGCTGTGACGCTATTCTTATAATAAAAACGGCGGTTTGTCAAATGGTATTTCCCGCGGCGCCGCCGGCGCAGGCGGGTTGCCGGAAGAGCGGCAGACGGTCAGGCAAGCGCTTCGTGAACCAGATCAATGATGTCGCACACGCGGATGCGGCTGTTCAGGTTTTTTGCCGCGGCATCAAGATTCATCTCGCAGAACGGGCAGGCGGTCACCAGGACCCCGGCGCCGGTCGCCGCCGCCGACTCGACGGCGGCGCGGCCGATGCGTTCGGCAAGCACGCCCGACTCGAACACCCGCATCCCGCCCCCGGCCCCGCAGCAGATGGTGTTCTCACGGGTGGCGGTTCTCTCCAGCAGGGTGACGCCGGGAAGCGCATTGAGAATTTCCCGCGGCGCATCATAGATGCCCCGGTATCTTCCCAGGTGACAGGGGTCGTGGTAGACGGCCCGGAGCGGCGCGGTTTTCTTCAGGGGCAGTTTCTTCTCGCGCATCAGCTTCGGCAGGAATTCAACGATGTGGACCACGCTCGGCTCCAGCCTGGTGGGTGCGTCGGCATACTCTTTTTTAAGCGTGCTGGAACAGCCCGCGCAGAGGGTGACGATGGTGGTGCAGCCGAGTCGGTTGAAAAGGCTGATGTTCTCGTCCCGCATGGCGCCGGCAAGGGCCGGGTCGCCGATTCTTTTCTGAACGCTGCCGCAGCAGGGTTCATCCTTTCCCAGCACGGCAAAGTCAACGCCCGCCTTTTGCAGTATCTCCGCGGCTTTTGTTGCCCGCTCCGACAGCGCCGGGCTGGATGCCATGGTGCATCCGACAAACAGGAGCACCGGGGCGGGTTCCTGCAGGGCATGCTTGAGCCCCATCCGCTGCGCCCACTTTTCCCGGGCCGTCCGGGGGAGTCCCCAGGGATTGTTATACTGGCGGGTGGCCTGCAGCACCCCCTGGTAGGCGGGGTCAATCCACTCGGGATGGTTCTGCAAAAAATCGGCGCGCATGGCCTGCACAATGGCGGGGGCGTCAACCAGTGCTTCGCCGGTGTCCCCGTTGAGGCTGCCGCACTGGGTCATGCAATTGGAACAGAGGGTGCAGCTGAACAGCACCTCGGACAATTCTTTCGAAGGCTCAAGTGCGCCCTCGAGCAGGCCCTGCGCGATAACCGTCTTGCCCCGCGCGTAAAAATGGTCGAACCCGGCGGTGGCTTCCCTGACCGGACATATGTAGGGAACGGAGGCAGTTACCTTGTTGCCGCACATCCCGCACCGCCGGCAGCTGTACAGTGTCCGGCTCAGGTTTGCAAGGTGGCGCATTTTC
Organism: uncultured Thermodesulfobacteriota bacterium; assembly: GCA_964632275.1. Lineage (GTDB taxonomy): Bacteria > Desulfobacterota > WTBG01 > WTBG01 > WTBG01 > CAZWCD01. Next base: position 14,907 of record CAZWCD010000054.1, on the reverse strand, counting down.
TCTTTGCTCATGGGTGGTTGTCCTTTTTTATGTCCTTGCCGCTAGATCCAGAGGCCGGGATTTAAAATGCCGTGCGGATCCAGGGTTTTCTTGATGGTTTGATACAATGATCTGAATCCGGGCGACCAGTAGGCGGCGTTCAGCTTGCTCATCACGCCCTGGTTATACACATCGATGAAACCGAGGTCGTGGGTGAAGCGCTGGAAGTCGTAGATCATGGTTCTGATGAACCGCTCAAGCTCCGGATCATCGGAATCCCTGAAGAATGCGTCCACCTCGCCGCTGAGGTAGCACTGGTCGGCCGGCGTGAAAAACTCGAAGCGGGCGACACATTCAAATCCTTTGTGCGCCGCCTCCTCGACCCGCTTCTCCCGCCATTCGATGAGCCGGGGGTACACGTCCTGGAAACCGGCGCGGGGCATGTTAAACGGGAGCCAGGCGGCGCGGCCCAGGCCGTTGAAGAAACTGAGGCCGAACATTTCCATGCCCCCCTCGCCCTCACCGGATCGTGACATGGCCTCCGACATGGCCTCGAGTGCGGGATTCCTCCCGGCTTTCATGGCTGCCGCCAGCGCGTCAAACGCATCCCGTTTGGCCTCCATCTCCGGGATGGTATGTCCCTGCATGATGGCCAGCGCGGTAAAGGTACCCCCGGAACCCGCCCCGGGCATGAATATGTCCATGGCCGCCGGGCCGAAGACCAGCAGGGGATCGAAGGGGTGGGGCGTCACCCGCTTGACGTGACGCAGCACCAGTTCCAGGGCCTGATCCAGCGTGTCCAGCTCGACAATGGAGGCGCGGGTAATATGCGGAAGGCCGAGCAGCCGGATGGTGGCCTCGGTTTTAATGCCGAACGACCCGCCGTCACCGACAAAAAGGCCGGTGAAATCGGGTCCGCCCAGGCTGCGGTTATAATAAAGCGTCTGGTTGATGTTGGTGCCCGGTCCGCCTCCGGTTTTAACAACGGCGCCGTCAGGCAGCACCACGGTGACGCTCATGAGTTCCGCTGATATGCCGGCTCCGCCCGCCGCACCCGACAGCCAGCCGCCAAGGGAGACCGTATGCACCGGGGCGGATGGGGTGAAAATAAAGAACCCGGCCTGGTTGCAGGCCTGCTGCAGCCTGCCCATGATAATTCCTGCCTGGGCGGAAACCGTCATGTTCTGCCGGTTCAGGTCAATGATCCGGTTCATCCGGGTCATGTCAATGAGCAGGTTGGATCCGGGAGTGCCTTTGGGCTGGCCGTAAATACTTGAGCCGCCGCCCCTGACCACGACCGGGATGCGCTGCCGGTGCGCCAGAGCCATTATGTTCGACACCTCTTCCGTCGAGCCGGGGCGCACCACCGTTTCCGCCTCGGTTCCGCCGAACACGCTGGTATCTCGGGTGTAGGCAAAGGTGGCATACCGGCCGGTGGTTACATATGCCTCGCCGACAATGTCACGCACGGCCGCCGCGATTTTTTCTGAATGCATCGGAGCCTCGCAAAAATAAATATTCAATTATATTAAGTTGTTATCGTTTAGCTCAGTGATGGCAGCAGTGCTTCGGATAGAATCCATGACTATCTGCTCCTGCTGCCGGATCATGAAGTGAGCCGCCTGATTGTTGGATATACAACTATATCTAAAAACACATGACATGTCAATTATTTGATTTGCCGAGGGTGGGGGAGCGACCGCTGCGTTGCATGCAACCGGGCGCGGGAAAGACAATCGATGCAGGCCGGCCCGACTTGGGGGGGCAGTGGTGGTTGACCGGCGTGGCCGGAACTGCGGATCAGGGCAGGTGATTATCGCTTAAGTGACGGTTTTTGCTTCCCCGCAGGTGCAGTTCGGTAAGTGTTTGCGCGAGGTAGTCGAAGGCCTCGTCCGGATGATTGCTGAAGTGGATGAGATTGAGGTCCTCAGACGCTATGGCCCCGTTCTTGACCAGCGCATCAAAATTGATCACCTCATTCCAGTAGTCAGTGCCGTAGACCACCACCGGCATGGGCTTGTGTGACCTTTTGGTCTGCATCAGGGTGAGCACCTCGAACAGCTCATCCAGTGTGCCGAAGCCGCCGGGAAAAATCACCAGGGCCTTGGCCAGGTACACGAACCAGAACTTGCGCATGAAGAAGTAGTGAAATTCAAAGCTCAAGTCGGTGGTGACGAAGGGATTGGGGGACTGTTCCATGGGCAGGGTGATATTGAGGCCGATGGACTGCCCGTTGGCCTCGCTTGCCCCCCGGTTTGCCGCCTCCATGATGCCCGGTCCGCCGCCGGTGCAGATGATAAAGCGCTTCTTCCCCCTGCCCAGGCCCTTGGACCATTCGGTGAGCTTGCGTGAGAGCGCCACCGCGTCATCATAATAGCGAGACATGACCAGCTCGCGGTTGAGCCCGGCGAGTTGTGCGCGGTTTTCCTCCGATGCCGGTTGCGCATGGTTGTTCAGACGCTCCATGTCGTGCTTGACCGCCGCTGAAGAGCGGAAGCGGGCGGAGCCGAAGAAGACGATGGTGTCGTCGATGCCGTGGTCATGGAACCGGTTGAGCGGCTCGAGGTATTCCGCCATCATGCGTATGATGCGCGCATCGGGGCTGTTTAAGAATTTTTGATTTTTATATGCCTTGATTGCCTTGGTTCCCTGGCCGGGGGTGTTTGCCATGGAAGCTCCTTGCAGCAGCGTGTATCAGGGGGATATTCTCTCGTCGGCACAATCCGCCCGCGAGCTTAGTACAAAAAAGCGCCGATGCCGCCGGCACATGTGCTGCGGGATGGGCGACCCCCGTCAGTGCATCTGGTTTAGCGCGTTGACCCGAGAAATTGCAGCAGCGCAGCGCAGAGCGGAGAGGGCGTTTGCTTTTTGTCCTGGATGATGAAGAAGCTGCGGGGAAGTCGCACGTTCCGGATGGCGATTTTTCTGAAGATCCCCAGCTTGAGCTCCTCGCCGACCGCGCGCTCGGAGATGAGGGATATGCCGAGTCCCGCTTTTATTGCCTGCTTGACCGCGGTGGTGCTTCCCACCTCGGCGATGCTATGCAGTCGGTCCGTGGCAATTCCGTGCTCATGCAGGTGCTTCTCCATGTTCAGGCGCGTTCCCGATCCCGCTTCACGCATGATGAAGGGTTCCTGGCTCAGTTCATCAAGCGCAATGGATGTCCGCTTCCACCAGCGGTGTCCTTGCGGCACCACCAGTATCAGCTCATCCTCGACAAATGCCTTGAACTGCAGGCGGGGATTGACCAGTTTGGCCCCGACGATGCCCAGCTCGATCTTCCTGGCCAGCAGTTCATCGATGATTTTGCCGGTATCTCCGATGTGAATGGTGATCCGGATGTCCGGATACAGGCTTTTGAATTGTCCCAGCTGCTGCGGCAGAATGTACTCCCCCGGGATGGTGCTTGCCCCCAGGACCAGGTCCCCGCTTTTCTTGCCCATCAACAGGTCCAGCGCCTGCTTCGCCTTGCCCCGCAGCGCGGTAATCTGCTTGGCGTAGCCGTACAGCATCTCGCCGGCCCTGGTCATGGCAACCTCCTTCCCCAGGCGGTCAAAGAGCCTGGCGCCGAGGTAGCTCTCCAGCGCGCAGATGTGCTGGCTGACCGTGGGCTGGGTGAGATACATGCGCTGGGCGGCCTTGGAGAAGCTTTTCAGTTCCGCAACCTGTACAAAGATTTCACATTGATGGATGTCGAGCATGGCTGTCCGCTTGCGTCACTAGAAGGGGTTTTGCAAGAGACACTAGTGAAAATAACCACGGAAGTCAAGCTATTAAAGAAAGTGGCGCCGCCGCAACGCCGCACCGTGCCCGCTGGTTCCGCAGCGGCGGCGGGGATGAAAAAAATAAGCTAAATAAATCTTGACAGGGCAATACGGCTGTGCTAGGAATCTGAATGAACCATCATTCATTTTGCGTCTGTTTTAAATTTCTTTTTATAATCATAGTGATATGAAGAACAACCATGCACGCAGCGAGGACAAGCATCAGCGGATCATAGGCGCGGCGCTCAGGGTGTTTGCCCGGAAGGGCTTCTTCAATTCCAAGGTTTCCGAGATTGCCCAGGAAGCGGGCGTTGCCGACGGCACCATTTATCTTTACTTCAAGAACAAGGATGACATTCTCATTTCCGTGTTTGAAACGGAGATGAAGTCGATGATCAACACCATGAAGAAAGAGCTGAGCAAGTGCCACGACCCCCTGGAAAAAATAAAAATGTTTGCCTTCCAGCATCTCAATATGATAACCGAGAACCAGGAGTGGGCGGAGGTGGCCCAGGTGGAATTGCGGCAGAGCAGCAAGTTCATGCGGGAATACGTCAAGGATAACCTGGCGGCATACCTCGATATATTCGCCGGCATCATACGCGAGGGCCAGGAGAAGGGGATGATCAAGGCCAGCATTAATACCGGCATCGTCAAACGGGCCTTTTTCGGCGCGCTGGATGAAATGGGCCGGTACTGGGTTCTCTCCCGGACCAAGCGCTACAGCATTGAAGAATCGGCAAAACAGATAAGCGATATTTTTATCAACGGGGTCGTGCATAATTAAACGGCAGCACCTTTATTAATCAGGATATGAGGAGGTTGATCTGATGGACATTATCGTGTGCATGAAGCAGGTACCGGATTCCGAGGCCCAGATCAGGGTCAGGCCCGACGGCAAGGGCATGGTCGACAGCGATATTAAATTTGTCATGAACCCCTATGATGAGTTTGGGGTTGAGGAAGCGCTCAAGCTCAAGGAAAAATTCGGCGGCACGGTCACCCTGGTCTGCCTCGGCCCGGCGCGGTGCGTTGAGGCGATCCGGACCGGCCTGGCAATGGGCGCCGACAAGGCCGTCCACCTGGATGACCCGGCGTTTGACGGGGGAGACGCAATCAGCACCGCCAAGGCCCTGGCCGCGGCCATCAAAGGGCTGCCCCATGATCTCATCTTCTGCGGGAAGCAGGCCATTGATGATGACTCGTCGGCGGTGGGACCGGTCCTCGCCGAAATTCTCGGCATTCCCCAGGTGAGCCTGGTGGTCAAGGTTGAGCTTGCCGAGGACCGGAAGTCGGCAAAGGTAAACCGGCAAATCCTGGGCGGTGAGGAGATCCTGCAGGTTCCCCTGCCGGCAGTGCTGAATGCCCAGAAGGGTTTGAATGAACCGCGCTACGCATCGCTGCCCGGCATCATGAAGGCCAAGAAAAAAGAGATAAAGAGCGTGAAGGTTGCCGACCTGGGCATCGCCGCCGACAGCATCGGAGCAGCCGGGGCACGGACCACGATTCTGCACATGTCCGCTCCGCCCCAGCGGCAGGCGGGTAAAATCATTCCCGGCGAAACCCCCGAAGAGAAGGCCCCGGTACTTGCAAAACTGCTGCGGGAAGAGGCTAAAATAATCTGATTATTCCCTTGTATGCTGAAAGGAGCACGATATGGCTAAAGGAATCTGGGTTTTTGCGGAACGGTCTGATGGAACACTGAGGAAGGTCGCCTTCGAGATGGTAAGCGAGGCGAGGAAAATGGCTGACAAACTCGGCGAAGAACTCTGCGTGGTGGTCCTCGGCGACGCGGTGGAAGCGGCGACCAAGGATTGCGGCCCTTACGGGGCGGACAAGGTGTATGTGGTGGAAAGCCCGCTGCTCAAGGACTATACCACCGAAGGATATGCCAAGGCGCTGGTTGACCTGGTCAAACAGCACCAGCCGTCGATTCTGCTGGGCGGCGCAACCGTCATCGGCAAGGATCTTTTCCCCCGGGTGGCCGCCCGGCTGGATACGGGGCTGGCGGTGGACTGCACCGAGATCAAGCTGGCGGAGGGCAACCAGTTTGTGGTGAAACGGCCCATGTGCGCCGGCAAGGTCTATGCGGA
>CAZWCD010000054.1:6965-8971 GCA_964632275.1 uncultured Thermodesulfobacteriota bacterium | reverse complement strand
CCATCCTGGAAGACATGGCGGCGGTGCTCAACGCGACGGTGGGCGCCTCCCGTGCGGCGGTTGATGCAGGCTGGAGACCACAGTCCGATCAGGTCGGCCAGACCGGCAAGGTTGTCTCACCCAACCTGTATATTGCCTGCGGCATATCGGGGGCCATTCAGCACTTTGCCGGAATGGGCACCTCCAAGTATATTGTGGCCATCAACAAGGATCCCGAGGCGGTGATCTTCGGCAAGTGCGATTACGGCATCTGCGATGACCTGTTCAAGGTCGTACCCAAGCTGACGGAAGAGCTGAAGAAGCTGCGGCAGGAGTAATGTCCGACGGGGGATGTGCTGCCGTTGCAATGCATGGAACGAATCCCGGTAGGTCTGCATGAGCGCATCCGACTCATCCCTCTCTCGAAGGGGAGAGGGATGAGCCCGGGATGATCGCGGCAGGATACCGGATGGCTTCTGGTTGCACCTGGTGCCGGCGCTTTCCGGTTTTAGGCTGCATCCGCGAAAAACCGCGTAGCGTCATTGTGACCTGGTCTCACACTGAAAAGGGCCTGTAATGTTTTCCCTGCTTGATCTGATACTCACTCTTATCGCCCTGGCCGTCTTCGGCTACGGGGTGTATAACCATGTGCGCCTCTGGCTGGCGGGCCAGCCGGAGCATCGCGGGGTTTCTTTCGGCAAGGGAATATGGTTTGCGCTCCGCTACGGATTGTTCCAGCGGTATTTTTTCAAGGAATCCTACCCCGGGATCATGCACCTTTTAATGCTGGTGGGTTTTTGCATTCCCCTGGCGGTCATCATTGTAACCCAGTGGCCCTTTACCCTGCCGGCGACCTTCGGTACGGTTTTTGCCTTTCTGCTGGATATCATCGGACTGGCCGCGCTCGCCGGCTGCTGCCTTGCCATCATCAGGCGCTATATCATCAAGCCGTCCCGGCTGGACAACACCCGTGATGACGCGCTGGCGCTCATCCTGGTTACCTCGATTTTTTTCCTGGGGTTTGTCATCGAAGGCTTCCGCATCGCCATCACCCAGCCACCCAACGCCCTCTGGAACCCGGTCGGGCTGTTCGCCGCGCGGGTGCTGTCACTCCTGGGGGTGGGAAGCGGGGCGGGCTCGGTGTTTCTGCATCATCTGATCTGGAGGATTCACTTTTTCCTGGTCCTGGCGTTTTTTGCCTACCTGCCGTATTCGAAGCTGTTTCATGTCGTGAGCGCAACCCTGAATACCATCCTGCGCTCCACCGGCCCCAAGGCGGTGCTTGCCCCCATAACCGATTTTGAAACCCGGGAAACGTACGGCGTGACCACCATGCCGGAGTTTACCTGGAAGCAGCTCTTGGATCTTGATGCCTGCACCCGGTGCGGACGGTGCCAGGACCGCTGCCCGGCGTATTTGACCGAAAAACCGCTCTCGCCGAAGAAGCTGATCCAGGACCTGAAGGCGCACCTGCAGAAGGAGCGCCCCATTATGCTGGGAAACGGCACGGCGAAGGAAGCGCCGGCGCTGACGCCGATCATGGGCAATGCGGTTACCGATGATGAACTCTGGTCTTGCACCAGCTGCATGTCCTGCATGGAGCAGTGCCCGGTGTTCATCGAGCAGGTGCCCAAGGTGGTGGACCTGCGGCGGTACCTGGTGATGATGGAGAGCAGCTTTCCCCCGGAGGTGGCGGGCGTCTTCAAGAACATGGAGGTCAACAGCAATCCCTGGGGCATCGGCCTGTCCAAGCGGGGCGACTGGGCCAAGGCGCTGGGCGTGAAGATACTGTCCGAGGCCGAAGACAAGGAGATAGATGTTCTGTATTATGTCGGCTGCTCCGGATCCTTTGATGACCGCAACAAGCGGGTGGCGGCGGCGTTCGTCCAGATCCTGCAGGCGGCGGGGGTGCGCTTCGGCATCCTGGGCGCGGAGGAGAAGTGCTGCGGGGATTCCGCCCGCCGGATGGGCAATGAATACCTCTTCCAGCAGCTGGCCCAGGAAAACATTGCCGCCATGCAGCAGTA
>CAZWCD010000054.1:0-6865 GCA_964632275.1 uncultured Thermodesulfobacteriota bacterium | reverse complement strand
AGCTTCTGCTGCGGCGCCGGCGGCGGCCGCATGTGGATGGAGGAGCACCTGGGAACGCGAATCAACCACAGCCGCTTTGAAGACGCGGTCAAAACCAGGGCGGACATGATCGGCACCGCCTGCCCCTTCTGCCTGACCATGCTTGAAGACGCGACCAAGGACAAGGAGATGGAGGAATCCATCAAGGTGCGCGATGTGACCGAGGTTGTCCTGGAGTCGCTGCAGAAGGAAGAAAATACACAACCCAGCGCTTAACGGGAATCATGCTATGTTTGAACTAATCGGGCGTTCGCTCAGCGGCAGTTATGTTCACCGGGTTGCATTTGCGGTTGCGCTTGCAGTGATGTTCTCGCTCACCGCTCCCGCTTCATCCCCGGCGTACGAAAACAAGGAGTGCCTGGCCTGCCACCGGGATTACGGACGGGATGCGGACCGGCTCCCGGAAGCGGTTTCCAAGCTGTACGTGGATGAGGCGGCATGGGAGAAGGATGTGCACTTTGAGGTGGCCGGGCTGACCTGTGGCGATTGCCACGCCGATGCCAAGCCGGAAACCCACCCGGCGGAGGGGCTGCAAAAGGTAAACTGCGCCGAGTGCCACGAGGAGCAGGCGGAAAGCTATTACAAGACATCCCACTGGACCGCGGACGTTCCGGAAGGCAAGCAGAAGCCGGACTGCGCCGACTGTCATACCCCCCACGCCATGCTGTCGCGGGAAAACCCCGCATCATCGCTGTACAAGGGCAACATCAAGGCGACCTGCCTATCCTGTCATGCGGATATGCAATCAACCTTCAGCCTATCGAGCAAGCTCCTGCTCTTCCGGATTTCCGCCCACCGCAAGTCCGACCTGGCCAACCCCTTTGACCGCACCGAATGCATTAATTGCCACTATACCACGGCGGTGGGGCACGGCGCTAATCCGATGACCGAGACGCAATGCGGGCAGTGCCATGTCCGGGGAGCCGGGGCGGAAAAGGCGGTTTTTGGTCCCTTTCACCTCGGCCCGTCGCTCACGGAGCGGCCGCTGATCACGCTGGTTGAGGTGATTAATATACTTATTATCCTTGCGCTGATCGCTTCGCTGGTTGTCTGGCTGGCCAGGGGATTCGCGAAGCCGCGGGAACATACACCAGCACAGGAATAGGGAGGTTAGAAAGAGACTGTGTCATACCGGAGCCATACCATTCGCCTGGTGATGATTATCGTTGCGCTGGTGGCGGTCTTTGCCCTGGTGCGGTCCTTGCTGATTCCGGCATCCTTCGGCACCTACGGGCACTACCGGGGAGACAACCTGGCTGAGCAGACGGCCATGCCCCTGGTGCACATGGAATCGGCGTTTTGCCGGGAGTGCCACCTGGACCAGCACACCGGCTGGCAGGAAGGCAACCACCGCGCGGTCAATTGCGAAGTCTGCCACGGTCACTGGGAAATCCACAACGGCAACCTCAAGACCATGGCCGCGGTGAGGAGCAATGATGCCTGTCTGCTGTGCCATCAGGCCCTGACCGGACGGCCGGCGAGCGTCAAGCAGATTGCGAGCTTCGACAGCCACCGCGCCGAGAAGGCGGAAGCAAAGCATGATGCGCAGACCTGTGTGGACTGCCATAACCCCCATACCACCGTATCAGAATAGCGCGCAGGGTGCGGTGCGGCGGATGCAACGCAGGACAATATGAAAAACATGGACCGAAGAAATTTTCTTAAAGCAAGCGGAAAGCTGTGTGCCGGCGGGTTGATGGTGTGCACGGCGGAACTTCTCATGCCCCGGCTCGGGCGACCGTCCAAGGGACCCGCCTACGACTGGGAAAAGCATTTCTACGGATTTGTGGTGGACACCACCCTTTGCATCGGCTGCGGACGATGCGTCAAGGCCTGCAAGGCGGAAAACGGCGTTCCCGACGGCTTCTACCGGACCTGGGTTGAGCGCTACCGCATCACCGAGCATGAGGAGGTGCTGGTGGATTCGCCCCATGGCGCCCTGGACGGCTTCAAGGCGATCGAATCCCCCGCCAAGGTGGTGAAGTCATTTTTTGTCCCCAAGCTGTGCAACCAGTGCTCGAAGCCCAACTGCGTCCAGGTATGCCCGGTGGGCGCAACCTATAAGACAAAAGACGGCGTGGTGCTGGTTGACGACAAATACTGCGTGGGATGCAGCTACTGCGTGCAGGCCTGCCCCTACGGGGCGCGCTACATCGATCACCACGGCCGGGGGGTGGCCGACAAGTGCACCTGGTGTTATCACCGCCTGGTGAAGGGTTTGTCCCCGGCCTGCGTCCTGGCCTGCCCGGTCGGCGCGCGCAAGATCGGCGACCTGCGCGACCCGTCAAGCGAGGTAAGCACCGTTCTCAGGGAAAAGCGGGTGAATGTCCTGAAGCCGGAGATCGGCAATGAGCCCAGGGCCTACTATCTGGGGCTGGACAAGGAGGTTCGATAGATGCACGAAATAGCAACCCAGGGGTTCGCATATCCCAATGAGCTGCACGTGGCCTGGAGCGTGATGATCGCCCTCTACCCGTACATCACCGGTCTGGTTGCCGGCGCCTTCATCGTTTCCTCCCTCTACCATGTGTTCGGCGACAAGGATTTAAAACCGGTGGGCAACATGGCGCTGGTTGCCGCCCTCTGCTTCATCATGTTTTGCATGACCCCGCTGCTCTTTCATCTCGGGCAGCCGTTCCGCTGCTTCAACATCATGTTCACCCCCAACCTCATGTCGGCCATGTCCATCTTCGGCTATATCTGCTTCTTTTACATGGGCATCCTGCTGGTGGAGATATGGCTGGTCTTCCGGGAGGACATTGTCAATCGGTCAAAGGAGGGGTTTATCATCAAGCGGTGGTTCTATGCGCTGCTGGCGCTGGGTGTGACCGAGATGACCGATGAATCGCGCGCCCTGGACAAGAAAATCATCGGGATTCTCGCCGCGGTGGGAATCCCCTCGGCCTGCATACTCCACGGCTATGTGGGATTCATCTTCGGCGCGGTCAAATCGAACCCCTGGTGGTCGACGCCGCTGATGCCGCTAATCTTCCTCCTGTCGGCCATCGTGTCGGGGATCGCGGTCCTGATTCTCATGTACATGATCGCCATGAAGCTTACCAAAAGGGCGGTCAGCGTTGCCTGCATCCAGTCGCTCTGCAAGTACTTCTGGGGCTTCCTCATCGTGGATGTCACCCTGGAAGGGCTGGAAGTGCTCACCATGGGCTACGAGGGTGAGGAATCCTGGGGCATCCTGTCGCAGCTCATGACCGGGAAGCTGGCGCTGAGCTATATCTGGATACAGGGCCTGATCGGCTCACTGGTGCCGCTGGTGCTTCTGGGCATTGTCACCCTGCGGCCGCTCAAGGATCGCACCAAGGTGCTGTTTGCCACCGTCTCCGCGGGGCTGATTCTGATCCAGGTATTCGCCATGCGCTGGAACGTGGTCATCGGCGGCCAGCTCTTTTCAAAGAGCCTGCGCGGATTCACCGACTATAATCTTCCCCTGCTCGGCAAGGAAGGGCTACTGATGTCGCTGGTTCTCTTTTCCCTTCCCTTCATCACCTTTTATATCTGCACCCTGATCTTCCCCATCTTCAAGGATTCGGGTGAAGTCAAGGCCGGCAGCTGATGGCATCGCTTTATCTTTCATCTTGACAAACAGGAGAGACTTTTTTATAGATGTAAGCAGGAATAAACCTTCTCTCCATTCACAGCTGTCATGACACATGACCATGTAAAATGTGATATACGACTCACGACCGACTGAAAGGACAAACCGGCACATGCACAGTTTGTCCTTATTTTTTTATAACATTCTCTCACCTAAAAGGAGGTTCATTATGAAAGGAGTAAAGGTTTTGAAAACCGGGTTAGCAGTTTTGATGTTATGCGGCCTGTTCTCTGCCGCACCGGCCATGGCGGCGGGCGAGTCGGTAACGTTTGCCTCCAACATCGGGGGGTCCGCCCGCCACGGTATCATCTCCGGGGATCACCTGTACAGCCTCATCGGCAGCAAGCTCTATATTTATAAGGTGAGCGATATAGCCAACCCGGCGCCGGTGGGCAGTTTGCCCATGCCCGGCCAGGCCAGAAGAGCTGCCATAAACGGCGACGAGCTGTATGTTGCCTGCAGCGAGGGCGGCCTGGTTGTGGTTGACGTGAGCGACCCGGCAAACCCGCAGCAGTTAAGTGAATCCACGTTCGACGCCGGCGGGGAAATCACCAATACCTTTGATGTGGAAATCCACGGCCCCCTCGCCTATGTCGCCGATTACAACGGGTTCTTCATCCTTGACATTACCAATCCCTCCGCTCCCACCCTTCGCGGCGCATACACCGCGTTTGAATCCGAGAATCCCCATCTCTACGGCGTGCATGTAAACGGCGACTATGCGTACGTATGCTGCGAGTTTGACGGACTGTATATCTTCAACATAGCAAATCCGGCGGCGATTTCCCTTGCATCCCATTATTCCGGGTCAGCCGCAAACGATTTGAGCAACCAGTATTACGACAGCCTTCGTGAGGGGAATTACCTCTACCTGGCCGCCGGCGGCAGCGGTTTTGCCATTCTCGATGTGAGTGATGCAACCAGCCCCGGTTTCGTTTCGTTGCTCAACAACGATTACGGCGGCATTCTCGGTCTGGTCAAGTATGGCAACTATGTGTATCCGTTTTCCGAGTTTTACGACCAACCTGAAATTGACGTATCAGACCCGGCAAACCCCGTGCAGACCGAGGTCTTTGACGTGGGAGGGAACCACAGCCTGGGCATCAGCTTGAACGGCGATTACATGATACTGGCCAACTCGACCTACGGCATACGCCTGCTGGACATCTCCGGCGACACCATCACGCAAGTGGGGGCGGTGCGCACCATCGGGCGGGTCATGGACTGCGAGGGCAAGGGAGACTATGCATTTGTTGCCGCCGCCCAGAACGGCCTGCAGGTGCTGGACATGACCGATCCTGCGGTGCCCGCAGTAGCCGCGTCCTTTGCGCTTATGGGATATGCCAACGGCCTTGCGCTTGACGGCGATACTGCATACATTGCCCAGCTGACCGAAGAAGGGGCCAGCGGCGGGCTGCTGGAGGTTGTGGATATTTCCAATCCGCTTGCCCCGGTTTCAATCGGTTCGGTAGAGCTTGACGGCGAGCCCAATGATGTGACCGTGCAGGATGGCATTGCCTATGTCGCCGCACAGACCGAAGGGATTTTTCTGGTGGACGTGTCGAATCCGGCAAGCCCGTCGGTAATTACCGGTTATAATTCCGGCGGCTCATGCCTCGCGTCTACCCTGTGGGGCCAGTATATTATAGGCGCCGACGGCCCTTCCGGTTTTTTTATGCTGAAGGCCGACGGAACCACGCTGCATAAAGTGGCCGGCGCGCTTGACCTCGGGGTGGTGCAGGACATTGCCGTGTGGGACACGGCGCTTTTCCTCCCCGGCACGGTTGCTGAAAAAGGTCTTGCCATTTATGACCTGACTCAGCCCTACGCGCCGGGACCCCTCGCCCAGATTGAAAGCGTGACCGACAGGGGTCAGGCTGGCCAGATAAAGGCGGTGGCGCTTGCGGACAGCTATCTCATGGTCGCTGACTCCGTGGGCGGCCTCCGGCTGTTTAACATTGCAATTCTTGCCAGCCCGGTGGAGCTTGCGCGCACCTTGCGCAGCATCCACGGCGACCCGGTGCGGGTGACCTATAGCCGTGAGCAGGGACTGGCATATGTTCCTTCACAGATAATCGGGTTGTATATTTATGATGTGGTACTGCCGGAGCCTGCAGCGGTTAATCTTGAAGGGCGCTGGATCGGCACCGGAACTGCGGATGGATCGGTCATCGGCATATCCGCGGAGCTGAACCAGGCCCAGAACCTGCTTGCCGGCACGGTTACCTTTTATCTGGGAAGGACAGCCGAAGACGCAACCGTCGCTACCACGGTTACCGATGCAACCACCATTGCCGATGTCATTACCGGCGTGGTTCCTGACGGGATTTCTCTGGCTGATGTCCAGATGACCTGCGCCGGGATACGGGGATACGGCGATGTGAGCGACATGACGGCGGTGCTCGATGATGCGGTGACCGCCCAGCTTGCCGCCACCTCAAAGCCGATGGAAAGGATCGGACTGAACCTAACCCAGCCGTCCATTAAGAGGGCGCTTGCGGCGGATGATTTGAGCAGCCAGCTCACCGATCTTGCCTTTGCCGAGCTCTTCCTTTCGCTCACCCCGATGGGCGGCGCTGTCGCTCCGGCGGCTGCCTACCTGAACGAGGCGGCCTTGCAGGAATCCTACGTTGCCCAGGCCATTGCCCAGAACCAGGTGGATGATATCTGCTCCGATTATGAACGTCAGCTGACACGTCACGATGATCGCGGCGACCGCGCCATGGCCGCTGCGGTAAAACGAAAAGGAGCGGCGGCGCTGACCGCGCTCGGCAGGGCAAATCGCCAGTATGAAGCGGTATCGGCAGCCTACCTGGAAAACAAGCCCAACTGCCCGGAGTGGGGCATTGCCACCTTCGACGGCTATTATGAAGGAACCGTCAACTTCCTGGGCATCATCAGCGGGATTTTCAAGGTCTGCGCGGATGAGGATGAGGCGGGCACTATTACCGGCGATGTGTTCATAGAGATAGAGGCGTCGGGTGAATACATGGGCGGGCCCATCAGTGAGGCGACCAACAGCACCGCCACCGGCATCAGCGTTGTAGAAGGAGTATTCACCGTCCAGATAGGCGACCTTTCGGTGCCGATCTTAATCCAGGAATGGAAGTACGATCCCGCCGCCGACACCTGGATCGGGAAGATTTACGTCGAGGCGCAGAAGACCACCGGCAACATCACCCTCAAGCGTGCAGCCGATGTCTGCCCCGACGG
>CAZWCD010000053.1:7314-17207 GCA_964632275.1 uncultured Thermodesulfobacteriota bacterium | reverse complement strand
CCCTGCACCAGCACGCTCATGTGCTCGTCCTTGAGCTTCATCATCTTGGCAATGCTGGAGAGGCAGCCCACGGCGTACAGGTCCTCCGGCCGCGGCACCTCCACATCCTGATTTTTCATGGAAACCACCACGATGGTCTTGTCCCTGATCAGCGCTTCATCGATCAACTTGATCGACCGCTCCTGACCGATGGTGATGGGCATCATGGCGTTGGGAAACAGCACCCCGCCCTTGAGCGGCAACACCGGCAGTATGCGAGCAGACTGCTGCGGCACATCCGGATCAAGCTCTTTTTTTGATTTCTTCATAACCATCCGTCACTTACTCCTCATCGGCTACGCCAACCGTGACCCGCTGCTTGCCGGCAATCTTGGGAATGGTAATGCGCAAAAATCCTTCCTTATACTGGGCGCTGGTTTTATCGGCATCGATGGGTATGGTAATGCGTATCAACCGTTCGAATTTGCCGTAATCAATCTCCATCTGGTGCATCTTGGTATTGGCCGAGGGGGCGTAATCAGATCTGATCCCGCTCACTTTCAGCACATTGTTTTCAATGGTCACATTGATGCTCTTCCTGCTCATCCCGGCGACCTCCACCAGAACGATTATCTCCTCCCGTGTTTCATATATGTCAACCGGCGGTTTCCAGACCTTTTCCGCGGCAAACATGGCAGGGCGCATCTCGTCAAAAATAGTGTGCAGCAGCCGTTCCATTCGCTGCTGCACCGTTTCAAAGTCTCTGCCGCTGAAAATCATGTTGTACCCCATACCCGCTCCTCTCGTTGATCCGGTTGTATACTACCTCACATATCACAAACCGGACCCATTCTCAAGCGTATTACCGCGCATGGGTCAGTTGGCATTGGCAAATTCCCGCAGGAGGGTGAGCTGCTCCGGGGTCCTCATCTTGCGCAGCGCCGTTTCCAGAATCTGTCTGATTCTCTCTCTGCTTAAATTGAAGGTCCTGCCGATCTCCTCCAGGGTATGATCATGTTCATCACCGATGCCGAAACGCAGCCTGACGATGTCCCGCTCCCGGTCGGTTAAATCAGACATGACCATATCATTGACCAGATGCGCCAGCTGGTCCGCTGCCACCTGCGCCGGTATGGAACGGCCATTTATAGCGTCCGCCGCCGCGGCGTCTTCGATCTGGTCCTCCGCCAGGTATTCCAGCGGAACATTATCCTTCGAGCTCTTAAGCACCCGTTCCAGATTTTCCAGCGGCGTCTTGGTAACCTCGGCAATTTCGCTGAGGGTCGGCTCCCGCTTCCATTCCTGATACAGGCGATGCGAGGCCTTCATAATCTGATTTATTTTCTCATTCACATACACCGGAGTCCGTACGGTTTTAGCCTGACAGTCAATTGCCCGGATCATCGCCTGCTTTATCCACCACGTCGCATAGGTAACCAGCCGGTGCCCGCGAACATAATCGTAAGTATCAATGGCTCTCATCAGGCCGAGGTTTCCTTCCTGGATCAAATCAGCCAGCGCCACCCCCTGATTGAGATACTTTTTTGCGATGCTGATCACCAGACGCAAATTGGCGTTAACCATCTGGTTTTTCATGTGCTTGACCTCTGCGGCAAGGCCGTCAATTTCCCGCAGAATTCTGCGCATTTCCAGTTCCACCGCCTTTCTTTTCTTAAAATACGGCCTCCGGTAGGGCAGTAATTCAACATCCTGAAAAAATAAACCGATGCCCGGCTCGCCAACCTTTATTTTAGCAATCCTTTTTGATACCTCTGACTGCAATCGATTGACTGCGTCCTGGATATCGGGCACCCCCTCCCCCGAACCGCCCGGTTTGCCCTTCAGATGCTCAATTTTTTTGAGATCCTTTACATGGCGTTCCACTTCTTCAAACACCGCGACGAACTCGTGTTTCCGACGCACCAAAGACATGATTTCTCCCTGCTGCTCAGCCGGCAACAGGGGAAGAAAAATTTTGCGCAACAGTTTGCACCATTGCTGGATCAGCCGGTTTAATTCAGTTTCATAATGCTTTATCAGTCGTGCAAGGTTTCTTTCCTGCTCTTCATTTAAGAGGGGATATTTGCTGATGGATTTAAAATAGATGGCGATTGAAGACGGCGCGGGAAAGGGAGGCGTACTCAAAACGTCCGCTTCCAGCCCGCCGGCGGTTTCAAATAATTCATTGTCCTTGTCAAACGCTTTCAGTAGCGACGCTGTTTCTTTCGGAGAAGATCGTCCCGCAACATTTGATAAGACCAGGGCCAGACGTTTTTTTCTTGCGATTTCGGTTTCGGCCTTATCACTGAAAGTATATCCCGCTTCTTGTTTATTATACCATACCCTGCTGCCCATAGCAGTCTCCTTTCATCATCTTAATAATCGCTCGCTAGCAGTATATATGGAACATACCTCTGTGTCTCGGTACAGTTCAAATCCATATTACCCATCTCTATCTAACAATACGTTTTATATTCATTAATGTATTGGCAACCATAAATATCCGAGAAAATAAGTAAATTATTTTTTGAAGTGCAGACATAATAATAACTATTATTATTTTGTCAATAAAATAAATTTTTATAAAAAACAATTTGTTATATAAATGGAGCACCGGATTTTTTGCCGGGTTGTCCCGGGCGCGCCTTGAAGCCATCATCATAGGCAATCGTTGTAAAAAGAACAAAATAATACAAATAGATAGTTGGTGAGCGGCCTCAACCCAAGAGGACCGGCGACAAATAATTTCTTTACCTAAATTTATACTTGTCCTGCGCGCGCGGATAGGGTAAAAAGATGCAGCAGGACTCTTTCGTCCGTCACATTCTCGGGGCAGATGCAGGATCAACGTCGGAACGGTGGTAAAGCACTGTACGAATAACCTTCATAACGGATCAAGTCCATGTCGGGAACGGGTATTTGGATTGACCCGGCAAAGTGCCGGCTCAGCGGTGAATGCATAAAAATATGCCCTCAGCAGGCCATTTCCATCAAGGATGGCAGGGCAGTGATTGATCAAAAAAAATGCGATTTAGACGGTATGTGTATTCCCGCCTGTCCGATGGATGCCATATCCATGCACGATGCCGACTGAACGCATACGTGCTGAAAGGAAACACTCCTGAACAAACACCGGCCGAGCAGACCTTCCGCGCAGACCAGCACGAGGGCAGCATTAATCTTGTCAGAATTACGCGCGCATGCCCCGTTCACCTTCTTCGGGGCATCAACCGGTATGCTGGTGATGATACTCGTTTCGTTGATAACTATTCCTCCGCGGATTTCATACGCTGTGTTTTATATGCTCCATCCCCTGCACGTGCTGATGAGTGCGCTGGTGACCACCTCCATGTACAAACTGCATGTTAAATCAGCCGGCCGGGCGCTCATGCCGATCCTCATTGGCTATGCCGGATCAATCGGCACCGCAACCCTCAGCGATTCCATCATTCCCTATCTGGGTGAAATTGTGCTCAACCTGCCCAACCGGGGCGCTCACATCGGTTTCCTTGAGGGGTGGTGGCTGGTTAATCCCATGGCACTTTTGGGCATTGCAATCGCGAGCGCGTACCCTACCACAAAAGCACCTCATTCCGGCCATGTCCTGCTCAGCACCTGGGCGTCGCTTGCGCATATAGTGATGGCCTTGAGCGGCGCTCCTTCCTGGCCTTCATACATCGTCATCTTTTTCTTTTTGTTTGTTTCGGTCTGGATTCCCTGCTGTTTCAGCGATATTGTTTTCCCGCTATTTTTTGTTAAGCACAAGTGACGGGCCCCTCCCGGCGCCTTCCGCCGGAGGAGACCGCATGAGCAACCTATGAATCATATTCTTCTTGGCACGGCAGCAAGTCTGTTCGCCGGTTTGGCAACCGGACTGGGGGCGGGGCTGATCTTTTGTTTCAGGCGGGTTTCCGATGCCTTCCTTGATGCATCGCTGGGATTTGCCGCAGGGGTGATGCTGGCGGCTACCTCCTTCAGCCTGCTCATGCCGGCACTGCAGCTGGGAGGCATCTGGCAGACGGTTACCGGCATGGCCGCAGGAGCGATCTTTCTTGTTTATGCTGAACGCTTTGTGCCGCATATGCACGAAGTGGCAGGCGTCAAGGGGCCCTACACCTCCCTGAGCCGCTTGTGGCTGTTTATTTTTGCCATAACCATACACAATTTCCCCGAGGGCATGGCGGTTGGCGTGTCTTTCGGGGGGGGCGACACCACGGCAGGCGAACAGCTGGCGCTCGGTATCGGCTTGCAAAATATCCCCGAAGGACTGGCAGTCGCCTTTCCGCTGTTCCGGGAGAAAAGCACCCGCATCAGGGCGTTTACCATCGCCTTATGCACCGGCCTGGTTGAGCCGGTGGGCGGTTTTTTGGGAATCTCCATTGTTTCGCTGGGCAGTTTTCTCCTCCCCTACGGTCTCGCATTTGCCGCAGGGGCCATGTTGTTTGTCATCAGCGAGGAAATTATTCCCGAAACCCACTCGCGAGGCAATGACCGCAAGGCAACCATCGGGGTCATTGCGGGATTTATCATTATGATGATTCTGGATACCGCATTCAGCTGATGCGATGTTCGCGCATGCGGGTACCGGGTAGCTGCAAACACCCTGCGCGGCAGTGAGACACCCGCTTCGGCCGTTGCTCCCTGAACCAATTCATCCCGGGCGGACGCCCGTATAAATCCAATGGATACAAAACGACTTCGTCGCGACCTTAATGTCATTGCCTTTACCGCATTTCTCAACTTTATCGGGTTGACCATTGCCATTCCCATCTTCACCCCGCTCTGTCTGCAGGAAAACGGCGGCATCATCGCGGCCGGCACCAGCATTCCGGTGCGCACCACCATCCTGGGATTCCTGGTGGGCATATTCCCCTTGTGCCAGTTTTTCGCCGCACCAATATTCGGGGCGCTCTCAGACCGCTATGGCCGCAAAACCGTGCTTCTTTTTTCCCTGGTGGGCATGGCCATAGGGTACCTCATCATGGCGGTCAGTATTCTGCTGCCCAGCCTCCCGCTGGCGTTCATCGGCCGCATCACCATGGGCGCATTCTCCGGGAGTTTAGCGGTAACCCAATCCGCCATGGCCGACTTAAGCGATGAGCGTTCAAGGGCAAGCAATTTCGGGCTCATCGGCGCCGCATTCGGGGCAAGCCTTTTTATCGGGCCGGCGCTGGGCGGATTTCTCTCCGATTCGGCCATTCATCCCTGGTTTACCTACGCCACCCCCTTCCTGCTGGCCGCGCTCCTTACCGGCATCAACTTCATCCAGGTGCTGTGGCAATTTTCCGAAACCCTGCCTGCGGGAAAAAGGCGTCACCGGGACATGCACCTGCTGATCGGTCCCGTCAACATTGTCAGGGCCATGAGCGATTCGGTGCACCGAACCCTGTTCCTGGTGGTTTTTTTTCTGGGCTTCGGATTCAACTTCTTCACCCAGTTTTTCCAGCTATATCTCATCGACACCTTTTCCACCAGCCAGTCCCAGCTGGGCATGGTGTTCTCCTATGTCGGCATCTGCTCCATCCTTACCCAGATGCTGGTCGTCCCGGCCGTCTCAAAGCGATTCAGGCCGGCGCAGGTGCTGGCGGTTTCGCTGCTGCTGCTTGCCGGCATCTTCCCGCTCCTGCTGCTGGTTCCCCGGTTTTCCCTGCTGTTCCCGGTTATCACCCTGATACCGCTCTTCAACGGCCTCTCCAATCCCAACTTGACCGCATTGATTTCCGGTCTGGGCGGCGCTGATAGCCAGGGTGAAATTTTGGGCATCAACCAGTCGGTCCTGGCCATAACCCAATTCCTCCCTCCCCTGGTTGGCGGGTTTATTGTCGGGCACCATTTCGCGCTGCCGAACTGGATCACCGCCGCCTCAATCATCACCGCCTGGATTTTATTTAAACAAAACCGTCCGGCGGCGCGGCATAAAAAAACGGGGCTGCCCTGAAAGCTCAACAGGCGGTCCCGTTGCACCAATACCGGTTATCTATTGCGGCAGCGGATGCCTTGCCTCACCTCCCGGAGGTTATGATCTCCAGCCGCCGGATGAGCGCCTCTGCAAAAATTGCATGCCCCCGTTCATTGGGATAGAGCACGTTCTGCTGCACCAGGTCAACGTGCGCCATGCCCTGCTCCTCCAGCACATGGTTCCAGCATGCATGCACCGGCACCATCTCGCAGCCACAATCAATGCACACATCGCGGATGATCTGGTAATAGAAGCGCGCCGGCTGCATGTAAGCGCTCGTTTCAAAAGACTGCGAGGTCGGCATGATAATCACCGGGTTGCAGCACGCCCTCGCGATCCTCGCCATCCGCACCAGGTTTTCCTTGAACTCCGATTTGTAGACGCAGCCGAATGCATCATCGATGCCGAAATGGATAATCAGCAGCCGGGGACTGAAGGGCGCAATATCGCGCTCCCATGACCGCACGCCGTCGAATGATGTGTCTCCCGGACGGGAACGGTTGATGAGCGTCATACCTTTGGGCCGACACCAGTCCTTAAGAATTTCGGCATACCCCCGGGTTACCCCGTATCCCGAAGCGATGCTCCCACCCCTGATCAGCAGTGTATGGTCGCCCGTATGCCGCTCCCCGCAGGTGGTTGAAAAAATAGTTTCAGCCGGATGCTAACATTCTATGACTATGCCGCAGCACTCGCAGCAATAGCGGACGGTCGCTTTCACGTCAGGCACGAGCGCTTCAAAGTCCCTTCTGCTCACCCTGTGGACTTCAAGACATTCCGGGCAGCAGTTGCCGTCCAGTTCGGCCTCGGTAATGACCAGATGGCAATGCCTGCACCGGACTTTCCGGCCGGGGTCCGACACCATCCGCAATACCTCGTGTTTGCATGCGTCTTCGTTCAATGCCGTTCCTTGTGTTGCTGTTTCGCTCATCCCGGGCATCGCCGCTGAGCAACGGGCGACATGCCGATTCTGATGGCGGCAGCCGCCTGTTTGAAAAAATATAACCCTGCGGTTCCGCCACAGGGTTATATAGCTCACTCACTGGATTTTTACAAATCGATTATTCAGGATGGTTAGTCATAGAACTCCATCAGCTTGCCGCAGCAGAGCGGAATCTGATCACCCTTTTTCAACATAATATATTTGTTGCAGGTCAGGCACACATACCGTCCTTCGCTCTCCGCATATGTTTCGGGAATTATTTTGGCCTGGGACGCATCTCCCTCAATGGCAAATCTGGCCATGTTGCGCTGGCCGGAAATGTATTCGCCAATGGGAACCAGGCGGCGGCTGAACCGCGCGCAGTCCACGATCACCCGCCACAGTTCTTCAAGCTGCCTGGTTTCCTCCGGGCTGCCCGGGGTAAACTCAACCACGCTTTGGTCTATGCGTATGTCCATCCTGCACCTCCCTCCCCTGCCTGGGGGCATATCGCTTCAGGCACTTTCCAGCTCACGCCGCATGGCCATATCATACAGCACCCGCTCCCGGGCTTTATCAATCCCCAGCGCCTTACGCTTCTTGTCAATGTGAGCAATCATTTTTGCCGCCATCTTCACCGGGTCCGGCTCATAGTCCCACATGCCTCCCCATGTTTCCTCCAACTCCCTGAACAGATAGTCCGTGTACTTTTTGCTCCCCAGCGTGGGGAATGTTGTACCAAAGACCGTGTACACCCCGGAGGCCACAAAGTAGTGCCCGATGGCGATCGCCTTTTCGCTCATCCACCCCGGCGCAGCGCCCGCTGCCGGCAATTCTGAAATGTCATCTCCCAGCCCCCCCTCCTTTACCACCGCCGTTGCCGCCACCAGGATGCGGCTGTTGTCCACACAGGCCCCCAGGTGCAGCACCGGCGGCAGTCCCACCGCCTCGCACACCTCGGCCAGGCCGCTCCCGCAATACTTCGCCGCCGACTCGGGCAGCAGCAAACCCTCCTTGCCGCAGGCCATCGCTGCGCATCCGGTGGTTAAGACAATCACGTCGTTTTTGATCAATTCCTTGATCACCGCCAAATGATCGAAATCGTGCACTCCCCGGGGATTGTTGCACCCGACCACCCCAGCAATTCCCCGTATGCGGCCGCCGATGATATTGTCATTTAACGGGCGGTAGGACGCCCGGAAGCTTCCTCCCAGCAGGTAGTTGATGGTCTCATGAGAAAATCCCACAACCATGCGCTCGGTTTCACGCGGTATGTGCACCTTCTCCTTCCTGCGGTTCGGGTAGTTCTCAACCGCCGCCCGCACGATCTGCTTGGCCGTGGCAACCGGATTGTGTTCATCGAACTGGATGTGCCGGGCGCCTTCTATCTTCGCCTTCGCCGAGGTGGTAATCACCGCCGTGTGAAAATGCTGCGCCGTCGCCTGTATGTGCTGCATAATGCACTGAACATCCACCACCAGCGCATCAAGCGCGCCCGTGGCAATGGCGACCTCCTGCTGCAAAAAATTCCCCGCTATGGGGATCCCGTGCCGCACCAGGATCTCGTTCGCCGTGCAGCACATGCCGGCCAGGTTGATTCCCCTCGCTCCCTTCTCTTTAGCCAGAGCCACCATCTCAGGATCCTGGCAGGCCACCACCACCATTTCCGACAAGAGCGGCTCGTGTCCATGCACGATAATGTTTACTTCATCTTCCTTCAACACCCCCAGGTTTATTGTCCCCGCGATAGGCACCGGCGTTCCGAACATGATGTCCTGCAGTTCGGTGGCGATCATCGCTCCCCCCCATCCGTCAGCCAGCGCTGCCCGACCTGCCTGGGTGGTTATATTCTTGTAGTCCTGATCCACCCCCATGTGCGTCCGGTGCATCAGTTCCACAATTTCACGGTCTATGCCCCGCGGCACCATCCCCAGCCGGCGCCACAGTTCCTGGCGTTTCAGCGGGGCCCGCTTGACAAAGGCTATTTCCCCCTCCTGTTTCCCGAACTCTGCGACACAGCGCTCACCCAGTTCGACGGCTATTTCCTTGATCTCCTTCCGTTCAACATCGATGCCAAAATCCATGGCCACCTGCAGCAGCTTCTGCTCATCCTTGACGCCGTATCCCGGTATTTCGCCCTTGGCCGCCAGCAGGAATACCTCCGCTACACCGCGGCCATGGTCCGAATGGGCTGCCGATCCCGCGGCCACCATCCGGGCAAAGTTTCTCGCCGCTATGGTTTCTGCCGTGGCGCCGCACAACCCTACCTTCTGCGGTTCACCCTCTTTTTTCGACGGCGGCACCCGGCATGGCCCCATCGAGCAGTTTTTACAGCAGCTCCCTTCCGCCCCGATGGGGCAGGGCTTCATCGACGCCGCTCGCTCGAACACCGTCTCAATGCCCGCCGCCCGGGTGACCTCCAGCATCTCCTCGGTGGCCCGGCACACCGTCAGGCGATCTGCCTCTCCCCCCTCGGCCCCTGACGCGGAACTATCGTGCCTGCCCGCCGTCAGCTGTGTTACTTCGTCTGCCCCGGCAGCCGGCTTTTGCCCACCTACCTTCTTATCTCTCATTTTTTTATCACCCATGCGTGCACTCCTTTACTCTGATAAAAACCAAGGGTCATGCCGACGGTGCTTTCCGGCCCTTCCTGTCACCGGAAGCGGTCGCAGCTTCCGCATGACAGGTTTTGCACAAACCGAACAAATTTACCCTGTGGCTTCTCACCTCAAATTCATCAGCCAGCGCGGTAGGCAACTCAACGGAAAACGGAATATCATGCAGGTCAACCACCTGTTCACAGTTGCTGCAAATCAAATGCATATGAGCATCCAGATTTCCATCATAGCGGGCGGCGCTGTGAAGCGGATTTACCTTACAGCACAGCCCTGATGCTTCAAGCTTTTGCAGCGTGTTATACACGGTGACCAACGTCAGCGAAGGAAACTCCCGGGTAAGCTCGCTGTATATCATTTCGGCGGACGGATGGTCTTTCCGGTCTACCAATCGTTCAAAGATAGCCAGCCGCTGCGG
>CAZWCD010000053.1:4877-7214 GCA_964632275.1 uncultured Thermodesulfobacteriota bacterium | reverse complement strand
TGCTGCGGGAAATAAACCGCGGCCTTGATGTAGAGCAGATCACCAGAATTACCGGTTATTTCACCAAGGTTTCGCAATGGAACAAAGGGAAACGCGGCGAACTCAAAGACCGGATACGGACCGGCATTGAATAAGCTCAGTCCGTGCGGCACAGCCTCTTCGCCTGCGCTGCACCGGCCAGGCCCAGGATCTGATCCATCCTGAACGGTTTGGTGACAATTGTGTCTATGCCGCCTTCATGCAGTTGATCCCTGTCGATGGTTTCGCCCCCCCAGCCGGTAATCAGGACGATCATAATGTTCGAATCCAGCTTTTTAAGCGCACCGGCAATCTCCCAGCCCGACATCCCCGGCATTTCCAAATCGGTGAGGACCAGGTCAAACATATCCTTCTGGAACAGTTGAGCCGCTTCAATGCCGCTGCGGGCATCGGTCACCTGATGCCCGGCCGAGGTTAACATATCGGCGAGCAGCCGCCGGATATCCTCATCGTCATCAATGACCAGCACCCTCACCGATCCGCTGCCTTGCGGGGCCCCCCCTTCAGCGGCTTCTTTTTTGCTTTCCATACGATCTGTCCGCACCCTGCATGAAAGGGCCGTTGCCTCCGTCGCGTCCGCGGGAAAAGAGGCGGCGCACGCTGACCAGGGATGACTGAAATCGTATCCCATTTCGCTCATGATTGCAAAATGTAAAACGATCCAGGCGAACCCGCCATGCGACCCCCTCCGCCCCGCCTGCTCGCATGGACGGACCGCTGAGGGCTTCTCACCACTGCGCCTGGTCCTCCGGCCGACCATCCGGGGTCCGCACGACCAGGGCCAGATCCTCAATCTCCCCGCGATCAATCTCCGGGCTTCGTCCGCTGGTGGTTAAATAATTGCCGGTCATGGCAGCATCGGCGCCCGCGAGGTACATGAGCGGCTGCAGCGTGCGCAGGCCGGTTTCCCTTCCTCCGCACACCCTGATGTCCTTGGTCGGCAGGACAAAGCGGAACAGGGCAATGATCACAAGAATTTCAAGCGGCGGCAGCAGCGGAGAGCGTTCCGCCGGCGTTCCCTGGACAGGGTGGAGAAAATTCAACGGGACGGAGTCGACATCCAGCGCCTGCAGCGCAAATGCCAGCTCCACCCGTTGGCGGGGCGATTCTCCGATGCCGAAAAGAGCTCCGGCACACACTTCCAGCCCGGCCCGCCTGGCGGCGCGTATGGTGCCGACGCGATCCCGATAGGAGTGGCTGGAACACACCTGCGAAAAATGGCTCTCAGCCGTCTCCAGGTTATGATGATAGCGCTTAAGCCCGGCCTCGCGAAGGCGCCGCATCTGCGCGTCTCCGGCAATGCCCAGAGAGGCGCAGGGCATGAGACGGGTCTCCGCACAAATCCCTTCAATGGATGCGCACAGGTCCATGAGTTCACCGCCGCTGCCGATCCCCCTGCCGCTGGTTACAATGCCCAGCCGCACGGCGCCGCTGCGCTCGGCATCCCGCGCCCGATCGATCACCGCCGCGGCCTCCAGCAGGGGATAGGATTGGACCTCCGTGGGATAGCGGGCTGACTGGGCGCAGAATATGCAATCCTCGGTGCAACGGCCCGATTTGGCGTTTACAATGGCGCACAGCTCAACCTCCCCGCCCTTGAAACAGTTTCTCAGCATGGTGGCGTGGCTGAGCAGGGTTACCACTTCTTCGTGGGCCCGCAGGCCGGCAATGCGCTCAGCATCTTCGCGTGTAATCACACCGCCGGATATAATACGATCGGTCAGCACCCTTAAAAACTCATATGTCCGCGTTGCGCCTGTACGGGTCATGCGGCAGCTCCCTTCGTATCTCAAAGCGTGCTTCAGTCAACCGCCTGCTCTATAATCGCACCGCCCAGCACCCGGTCATCCTCATAGAACACCACTGCCTGTCCGGGGGTAATGGCGGATTGCGGCTGCTTGAAGCGCACCACCGCTCGGTCATGCCCTACCGGGGACAGGATCCCGCCACACGATGTCTGGCTATACCGTATTTTCACCTCCACCTCCCGGGGCAGGTCAATGGCATCGCAGGCGATCAGATTGAGGCGCGACGCGACAAGGCCGTCATGGCACAGTTCATCCGCGCCCCCGACAATCACGGCGTTGTTCTCGCGGTCGAAATCAATGACGTAGAGCGGTTGCCGCGCCGCAATGCCTAGGCCCTTGCGCTGCCCGATGGTATAGGACCAGATCCCCGCATGCCTCCCCAGAACCGTCCCCGACCGGTCAATGATCGGGCCCGGCCGCGCCGCCGCTCCGACGAGCTGCTTATAGTCACCGGCGAAAAAGTCCTGGCTGTCCGGCTTATCACCGGTAA
>CAZWCD010000053.1:2925-4777 GCA_964632275.1 uncultured Thermodesulfobacteriota bacterium | reverse complement strand
TGTATTCCCCGGCGACATCCACCTCATATAAAGGAACTCCAAGCTGTTCGGCGACCGCGCGGGCCGCTGCAACATCGGTGGCTTCGTCCGGTCCGTAGCATGAAGTGCGGCCACCCGAGGGAAGCGGCATGCCGTCCCACAGTTTCATGAAAAGGCCGACAACCTCATGACCGTCCGCTTTGAGCCGCGCCGCCGCGACCGATGAATCCACCCCCCCGCTCAGACCGACCGCAACTTTCATCTTACGTGCCTGTTTCATGGATGGGATATCGTGTGATGCGCATGGAAGCATTCTTCCATGAAAGCGACTTCTCATACCATCACCGGTACAAGCGAGGCGAAATGGTTAGCCAGGAAGGGAAGGACCAATCAACACTTACGCCTTGAGCATATCGATTGGTGTCTATAATCTGTTTGATCCGGCAGCGTCCGACCAGCCGTCAGGAGGCATTCGACGCTGCGATAATCTGAATGCCATCCCCTTCCTGGACCATGCCCCCGCGAATCACCCGGGCAAAAATGCCCTCACGGGGCATGATGCATTTCCCCACCTGCTTGAAAATAGCGCATCCGGTATGACATTCCTTGCCGATCTGGGTGACTTCCAATATGACCTCGCCGCCGACCGCGAGCCTGGTGCCCAGGGGAAGGCTTACCAGATCCATGCCTTCAGTGGTAATATTTTCCGCAAAATCACCCGGATTGAGCGTAAGCCCCATGGCCTCCATTTTCTGTATGCTTTCCATGGCCAGCAGGCTCACCTGCCGGTGCCAGGCCGCGTCGCTGTGGGCATCCTCCAGCAGCCCGTAATTTTCCTTGAAGACCCCCCGGTGAATGTTCTGCTTGCTCGTACCCTTTTCCGCGCTTCGGCACACGGCAATGACGGTTGCCATCTTGCAGCCTCCTTAAAATTGAATTTCAACCACCTTGTACGGGCAGACCTTGACGCAAATCTCGCAGGCGATGCACTTGTCCTTGACAAACGAGACCATCTTGGTTTGCTCGTCCACCTGCAGCGCTCCGGTGGGACAGGTCGGAACGCAGAAGGTGCAGTGGATGCATTTCTTCTCGTGCCACCTGATATCCTGCGCCAGTGACTGAATCTCGATGCCGATGCTGGCCAGGTAGGCCATGCCGGCATCCACATCATTCTTTTTGCCGCGCACTTCCATGACCAGCCGCCCCTCTTCATTGGCGGTTATATTGGCGCGCAAAATGCTGACCATCAGGTCGTATTTCTTAATCAGGTTATAGACCATCGGCTGCTCAACCAATTCCGGCGGAAAGGTGAGCACCACCCGCTTTTGTTTCATCAAACGTCTCCTCGTTCGGGGTTCACCATCGGTCAATGCTGCGTCTTGGGAATCGGCCGTTCGTTCATCAGCTTGCAGCTGACCCCGGAATCGGCTGACGGAATCATGGCAACCGGTTCAGAAAGCAGAAAAGCGCCGTCTGCAATCCACTGCTTCAGCAGCTGGGCGATCTCGCGGGCCTTGGCATAGCTCGAAATCCCCCCGGCCGGAACCTGCTTCCCGTTAATTGCAATGCTCCCGCTCCTCAGCTCCTTGTAGTTGACCTCCCCCAGGCTCCCCGGCTGCGCCTGCGGATAGGACTGGCTGTAGTCCACGATCTGGCTCACGATGTCCTCATCTCTCACCAGGGTGTACCTGAAGATTTCCTCGTTCAGGACCGGTATGGGTATGCCGATACCAACCGTCATGGTCGCGCCGTATCCGGTAAAGCTCGCTCCCTTCAGCCATGCGGAACTCATCCCCTTGAGATCGCCCATCACCGCGAGGGTGCCGGCAGGCGATCGGGGAACGCCGCCCGCCGTTCTCGGCACTCCCGGATT
>CAZWCD010000053.1:0-2825 GCA_964632275.1 uncultured Thermodesulfobacteriota bacterium | reverse complement strand
TTATTGTTTAAACAGATCGGTTGTCAAATAACGCTCCCCCGTGGATGCCAGGATCACCACGATCAACTTATCCCTGCTCTCCTCCCGACGCGCGACTTCGAGGGCGGCCCAGGTGGCCGCACCTGAAGAGATGCCGGCCAGAATGCCCTCCTCCCGTGCCAGGCGCTGCGCCGTCCTCCTGGCGTCTTCATAGGCAACGGTGATGATTTCATCGATAATCGCGGTGTTCAGCACGGCAGGAACAAAACCTGCGCCGAGGCCCTGGATTTTATGGGGTCCGGGCTGTCCGCCCGAGAGCACCGGCGAGTCTGCCGGCTCAACCGCAATGGCCTTAAAGCTCGGCTTTTTTTTCTTGATCACTTCGGCTACGCCGGTGATGGTGCCGCCGGTGCCCACGCCGGCCACCAGCATGTCAACCATGCCGTCGGTATCTCTCCAGATCTCCTGCGCGGTAGTCCTGCGATGGATGTCGGGGTTGGCGGGATTTTCAAACTGCTGCAGCATCACATAGCCGGGATTTTCGGCAACCAGCTCCTCCGCCTTTTTAACCGCGCCGGCAATGCCCTTGGCGCCCGGCGTCAAAACCAGTTCAGCCCCGAAGGCGGCCAGAAGCTGCCTCCGTTCCATGCTCATGGTCTCAGGCATGGTGAGCATCAGTTTATAGCCGCGCGCGGCGCAGACAAAGGCCAGGGCGATGCCGGTATTACCGCTGGTCGGTTCAACAATGACGGTGTTTTTCTTGATCAGACCCTGTTGCTCCGCCGCCTCGATCATGCTCAGACCAATGCGGTCCTTGACGCTTGAGCAGGGGTTGAAATATTCCAGCTTGGCGATGACCTCCGCCTTCAAGCCGCCGGCTATCTTGGCCAACCGCACCAGGGGGGTGTTGCCGATCAGTTGTGTGCTATCGTTTGCTATTTTCGTCATAGTGTTTCCCCTCCTTGCATCGTGCCCCGCCTTTCGGGCGTTATGAATCGGGCCGGCAGCACGGCCGGGTTGAGCGGATGATCCGGGGCCCGGCAGTGCAGCGCATCAGCTATATGCTGTAGTCGAACCGGTGCTGGGCACTTTTCTTTATGCCCATGCGCTGGGCCCGCTGGCAGAGGTCGGCTACGGTAATGGAGGAAAAATAGGCATTGATTTTTTCCCCCGCCTCCCTCCAGATTTGCTGGGTGACGCACTCCTCAACCCGGCCGCAGGATTTACCGGCGCTGCCGCCATTGTCCACGCAGAAAACCGGATCAATGGGTTCCCGCATGGCCCTGATAATTTCAGCAATGGTAATTTTTGACGCATCTTTGCCGAGCAGGTAGCCGCCCCCGGGACCGCGGACGCTTTTTACCACCTTGGCCTGCTTCAACTTGTGAAATATCTGCTCCAGATAGCGCTGCGGTATTTGCTGCCTTGAGGCAATGTCCTTGATTTGTACCGGGCCGCCCGAAGCATTATAGGCTATATCAAAAATCGCCCGGGCGCCGTATCTGCTTTTGGTTGTCAATCGCATGGCAACAGGTCTCCCTGCAGGAAGGATCGATACATACCTCCTGCATTACATGTGTATTTCGGTATTCTCAACACTGCCGCAGGTTGTCTCAAGGCAGCGTTCTTCAATCTACCGTCGTAATATTTTCACTCTGTAAACCATATAATAACATATATTTTATGTCAAGTTATTTTGCGTTTTATCGTATGGATTACTGCACAGATTTTGAGTTATTATCTCACCTCTATGACGACGGACGAAAAGGAAAAAAAGTTGCTATCGCTTGATGTAAGTCATACGGTTCAAGAACATGCTATTGTATTTTGTCAAAAATCTTGCATAATGATATATAACATTTTATCATGATACAAAGGATCTGTTCAATCAACCTCACAGGAGCGAACATGTTTTCGACGCGCATTATTACACTCACTGTTATTTCACTGCTTCTCTTATTTCAAAACGCTTTTTCAGCTGATGGCATGGGGTCACTGAAGGTGGTGGTAAAGGATTTTTATACCGAAGCGCCGATTGCGGGGGCGCAGGTGCTTATCACCCCCTGCACTGACAGCGGCACCACCGATTTCAACGGAGAATTCGTTCTGGATCCGGTTACGCCGTCCCGGAACTATCAGGTTGACGCGGAGGCGGATGGTTATATCAAGCGCTCCGTGGGCTTTGTCACCGTTGAGGCTGATAAAGAGACCGTTGCATATGTTCCCATGAAGCAGGAAGCCACCGTTTCAGGCACCATAACCGACGGCGCATCACCGGTAGCCGGCGTGGTGGTCATCCTGGGCAGCTATGAAAGCGACGGCACGTCAACCTATTTTGTGGCCCGCCAGTCGGCACTGACCGACGGCGAGGGGCGGTACACCCTGACCAATGTTGATGAAGGCGCCTACAAGCTGGTTGCACTGGCCGATGACTACCTAAAAAGCATGGTCGACGTGGAGGCAGTGGCGGGAGAGAACCTGGCCCGGGACTTCTCACTGACCCTGCAGGGAAGTTCGGCCGCCACCGCGTCCATTATCATTCGGACAGGCTTTAGCGGCGATCCACTGCCCCTTCCCACCTACAAAGGCAAGCGCATCTACGTTGACGGCAGAGGGAGCACCGGTGCGATAAACTACTTCTGGCTGAAGGAAGAGGTCCCGCCGGGGTCCCAACCCCTGGGCGAAGAGTATTACCTGGGTGAAAGCAAGGTGTATTCGTTCATCATTCCGGCAAGCGGCGCCTACAAGGTAAAACTCTTTGTTGATGACGGCGCCGGCGTTATCGCCAGCGCCAGCGTTTCATTCGCCGCGGCCAATGTCGCTCCCGAGGCGGTGGCCTCGGTCAT
>CAZWCD010000052.1:14161-17224 GCA_964632275.1 uncultured Thermodesulfobacteriota bacterium | reverse complement strand
GCAAATGGATTGAAGGAGGTGAGACCGGTTGACATGGTCTCATCCACCGGTGAAAAGAGGCTCCCCTCCCCCCACGTTTCCCTGATTTTTTCCTTTACATAGGAACTCAAGGCAAGAATGCGGCCTTCGATGCGCTCCTTGCCTATGGTGTTTTTCTGAAAATCAATGAGGTCATTGAGGCATGCGAAGGCCGGCGTACACTGCTGGCCCCTGCCCTGCAGCACGCTGATGTCCGGGGCATAGGGAGGAGATGCCTCGGTTATGGTAGGCCAAAAATCCTCCATCAGCCCGTCACGGATATACAACACGCCGGTGCCGGGCGGCGCATTGAGCCACTTGTGGGGCGAGGTGGCATAGAAGTCACATCCCAGGTCATGCAGGTTCAGGTCGATCATCCCGATGGCATGGGCCCCATCCACCAGCGAGATAATGCCGTTGTCCCGGGCCAGCCGGCACAATTCCTTCACCGGCATGCGCAGCCCGGTGGTAAAGTTGATATGACAGAAACTCATCACCCGGGTGTTCGGCGTTATCGCCCGGGCGAAGGCATCTATGATGTCATCCTGGTTGATTGCCGGCGTGGGAAGTTCAATCTGGGTTACGGTCACATGCCTTCGTTCCTGAAGCAACCGCCAGCAGGAGAGCCCCGAGGGGTACTCGTGCAGGGTGGACAGCACTTCACCGCCTTCCTGCAGGTCCATGCCGTTGGCGGCAAAGCACAATCCCTCAGTGGTGCTGTGGGTGAGAAGAATCTCACCCGGATCGGCGCCCACAAAATCAGCCATGTTGGTGCGCGTGTCGGTCATATCCCCGCCGAGCGTGCCCCCTCCGGTGATTGCATCCCAGGGGTTTTCCGCGAACTCGCGGAGATACTGCTGCATGCGCGCAATCACAAAGCGGGGCATGGAGCCTTCGGTGCCGGTATTCAGGTAGATCAATCCGGGCTTGAGCACGAACTGCCGGCGCACGCGCGACCAAAACAGCTCATCATTCCAATCCTTCAACCCAAGGCTTTTTAAAGACGCCAGGTCTTCATGGGCTTCGGTGGCGTTCGGCAGCAAAAGGCCTGCCGCGCCGCCGCCTGCGGCAACCCCGCATAGTTTGAGGAAGTCCCTCCTCGTGTTATGCAAACCTGGTTGGCGCCTGATATCATGGTTTTTTGGATCCCCGCGCATTTCCATAACACACCTCCATACAAAGTTTATGGCTCAGGACGGTTCTTATGTGTATTCAATGCATGTTTCAACCGGTCGTGCCTCAACCAGAAAATTGGCGTTCCAGTATGTTCTCCACCGCGCCATGATCAGCATTGGGTTCCATCGGTTATGAGGAGACAGCCACGCCCCGCGCAGCACGCCAAAGCCGGACCGTTGCAACAGGTGGGCAAGGGTGAGGGGATCAAACCAGCAGGTATGGGAAGCGTTGACCTGAATGATGCCATGCCTGAGGATGCGCGATTGCTGGCGGCAGTAAAACGGATTGCAGGTGGTTATAACCAGCGTTCCGTTCTCCTTGAGGTGGGTCTTAAGGTTGGACAGGGCGAGGCCGGGATTGGGCAGGTGCTCTACAACCTCGGCGGCAATGATTACATCAAAAGCCTGGCTCAGGCTGACCGAAGCGGCATCGCCGCATACCACGCGATAGCCGGCCAACCGCATGGCGTCGACTCCTTCTTCATCGATATCAAGTCCGGTCAACGAGCCGCAGACCGCACTGAGCGCGTGGTGCAGCGTACCGGCATGGTCCGGCAGCCTCCCGCCGCCTTTTCTCCCGGTACAACCGATGTCCAGCACGTCCATTCCGCGGACAAGCTTTTTCAGGTACGCAACGCGATCGCGTATCACCGGCCAGGAGCTGGGATCAATCGCTGTGGAAGATCTTGCATCAGCCATAAGGCAATCGCTCTTTTCAACACGGGGAAGAAGAGCATTGCAGTGCACATCATCACAGAAACAACTGACAAGAGAACATTCCCGCGCCTTAATCCAGCTTCGGCCGGGGCGTGGCGTCGGTGCTTGCCGGTAATATCGGGTATTCGATGCGCGGCTGCCTGCCGGTAGTCGCCTTTAAAAATGCCACGATGCTGTCTGTTTCTTGCTCCGAGAGTGAAATACCCAGCTGCGCCGAACCCATGACGGCAACAGCCCCCCGCAGGCTCCAGACCTTGCCCGAATGAAAGTACGGCGCGGTGAGGGCAATATTCCGGAGGGAGGGTGATTTGAACACATACTCATCGCTCTTGGCGCCGGTGACCTTAAACCGCCCGGTATCGCCGGCGGTAATCTCCGCCTTTGGCTTCTCCACCACCCCGAAGGGGAAATAACCCGTTCCTCCCATGTTGATTCCCCCGTGACAGCCGGCGCACCCCTTATCCATGAAGAGCAATAAACCGCTCTGCTCATCTCTGCTCAGGGCGGTGACGTCGCCCTTGAGATACTTGTCAAACGGTGCGTCCGGGGTCAGCAGGGTTTCCTCAAATGTCCCGATGGCCTTTGCGATGGTATCATAGGTTACCGGGTCCTTTTCCTGGGGAAACGCCTTTTTAAAGAGGGTGCTATACTCCGGCATGCTCTTTATGGTTGCCACCACCAGTTCCGGCGTGCTGTTCATTTCAATTGCCGCCTGCGGCGGCCCCTTGGCCTGCTCTTTCAAGTCCTGCGCCCGGCCATCCCAAAATTGGGCTATATTAAAAATGGCGTTGAAGACGGTGGGCGAGTTCCTGCCGCCTTTCTGCCAGCCATGGCCCACCGCCGTCTCCTGCAGGTCTGCCCCGCCGACGCCCACATTGTGGCAGGTATTGCAGCTGATCAGGCCGCTGGCGGAAAGCCGGGGATCAAAGTAGAGCATCCTGCCGAGGTCCGTCTTCACCGGTGATGGCGCATTGTCTTTCGGCGGCGGGGCCGTTTCAGGAATCGGCTTAAACAGCAGCTGCGCCCGCGTCATTACCTCATCAGCGGCCGCAATGCCGCACATGAGGACGGCCAGCTGCAAACCCAGTCCAATGACAATTATCCGCTTGAGCATGTGGCACCTCCTTGTGAACAGATACAGGGTACAGGGTCA
>CAZWCD010000052.1:12149-14061 GCA_964632275.1 uncultured Thermodesulfobacteriota bacterium | reverse complement strand
GCTCTCCGGATGCACATATAAAATTCAGGCCGCACCCTCGCCTTGCAACCTGCAACACTTCCTGTATTCACCCCTCCTCTTCACTGCCCCTGCCTCTGAAACAGCTCCCCCATATTGTGCGCCCAGAAGAGACCGAGCGGGGTGATGGTAAAATACTCCTGCGTGTCCCGGATAAGGTCGCGGGCGGCCAGATGCTCCAGCACAGCCCGGTACTTCTCATTGATATCAACGCCGTACCGTGCGCTCAGCCTGTTCTTATCGACCTCCTTCCCGAACAGAATCTCTTCCGAGATTCCCCAGGCCAGGCTGAACTCCCGGCTGAAGAGCCCGGCGGCGATGGCCGGAAATTCATCCGCTTCAACCATCTGGTTGTAATACTCCACATGGGGCATGGTGAAATAGACCAGCGGCCCGAAATTACCCACCGCGCCCGGCCCGAATGATATGCAGTCGCCTTCCTGAAACCGGTGCCGGAAGTAACGGAGGCGCTCGCCGGGGGTGCGGGAGAAGAAGCAGAAGTTCAGCTGCTGATATCCCATGCGGGGCAGTATATCCTGCACGGCGGTGTAGAACGCGTACTGCCGCTTCTCATCGCCCATCGCTTCAATCGCGCCCGCCTCAATCATGCCGGACAGCGGAGAATCCTTGACCGGCACCAGCGGGTGAATGCTCAGCGTTTCAACGCCGGTGGCAATCGCGGTCAGCAGATCCTTTTCCCATTCCGCGACCGTCTGGGTAGGAAAGTTGTACACCAGATCCAGGTTCACCACCCCCATGAAGCGCCGCACCAGGGCGATTTTCTGCAGCACCTCGTCCGGATGGCATTGCCTGCCGGCGAGCTTGCGCAGCCGGGGCGAAAAGGTCTGTACCCCGAGGCTCATGCGGTTCACGCCGCCGGACTTGAGAACCGCAAGCATCTCAGGGGTGAGGTTGGCAAAGGTGGATTCGCTGGTGAACTCAATGTCATCGGCGAATGCAAGGCTGGACCGGAGGGTCTCCAGAAGCAGGGTCATCTGATCCGGCGTCATCGTGGTCGGCGTGCCGCCCCCGAAATAAAATGCGTCGAAGGGGTGAGCGCGCATATAGGCGGAGTCACCGCAGCGCTTGATGCGTTCGCAGAGCACACGGAGAAAGCGGGAGAGGGCCTCTTCATCCTTGAGCACCCTGAAGAAGGAGCAAAAGGTGCAGAGTTTTTCGCAGAAGGGGTGATGTATGTAGCCGACCCGGTCCCCCCCATCGGGTCGAGGGCCGCCGACAATTTCCCGCACCTTTGACTGGATCTCGGGGTATGCCAATGACGATGCGGCAAGTTGCTCGGCAACCGCGTGATGGCTGATCCGTTTGGGGAAGACGGCATACGGTTCCATCATGGGTCACCCCCGGGATACCGGGGATGGGCGATCTTGGCTATGCGGTGGGTGATGGACGAAGCATGATCCGGGAGGCGAGATGTTCGATGGGCGGTGACAAATACCTTCAGCCTGCATAATGGACCCCACATCCCCGATTCCAGATTGCACATCGCAGATCCCCTATCACACATCACCGATCGAACCTTCCACATCTTTCGCGGCTTGAGCCGCTCCTACAGGGTTTTCATCCCAGATCACCCATCACCGATCGCATATCACCCCTCGCCCTCGTATCGTGCCACCACCAGGCTGGCATTCTGTCCGCCAAAGGCAAAGGAGTTGGAGAGCACCGCATTCACCGGGCAATGCCTCAATTCGTTGGGAACATAATCCAGGTCGCAATCGGGGTCCTTCACCTCATAGTTGATGGTGGGCGGGATGACGTTGTGCTGTATGGTCAGCACACTGATGATAAGCTCAATCGCCCCTGCGCCGGCAATGGAATGGCCGAGCATGGACTTGTTGGCGGTGACCGGAATGCGGTAGGCCCGCTCCCCGAA
>CAZWCD010000052.1:0-12049 GCA_964632275.1 uncultured Thermodesulfobacteriota bacterium | reverse complement strand
GGCCGAGCATGGACTTGTTGGCGGTGACCGGAATGCGGTAGGCCCGCTCCCCGAACACCTTCCTGATGGCGAGGGTCTCGCTGCGGTCGTTGATCACGGTTGAGGTACCGTGGGCATTAATATGGTCGATGTCCCCGGGGGTCATGCCCGCGTCCAGAAGCGCGGCTAGCATGGCCTTGTCCGGCCCCCGCCCATCCGGGGGAGAATCGGTAATCCGATAGGAGTTGGAGGAGGCACCGAAGCCTTTCAGCTCCGCCAGGATCGGCGCCCCTCGGTTCAGCGCATGCTGCAGCTCCTCGACGATCAGGATGCCCGATCCTTCAGCAAGCACAAATCCGTTGCGTCTCAGGTCAAACGGCCGGCTTGCCCGGGAGGGGCTGCTGTTGTTCTCAGAGAGCGCCCCCAGCAGATAAAACCCCGCCACCGAAAACTCGCTCAGGCAGGAATCGGTTCCGCCCGCGATCACCATGTCGGCATCGCCGTATTCTATCATGCGCAATGCCTTTCCCACGGCGTGGGTGCTTGAAGCGCAGGCGGTGGAAGAAGCGCTCGAGGGGCCGCGCGCGCCGAACATCATGGCAACGATCTGGGAGGTAATGTGGGCCGCTTTCCTGACCGGCCATATAAGGCCGAGCGGCTTTGATCCCCTAAGGTAGGAAAGATTATTGCTCTCCAGATAGTGATAGATGTCCGCCGCGTCAAAGGCATCATCAAACCGGGAGAGGGTGTAGGTTTCCTCACTTGCGCCAAGCGAGACGCCGATCCGCGTCGGCTCGATGCTTCCGGGTTCAATCCTTGCATGCTGCAGCGCTTCCTGTGTCGCCGCCAGGCAGAATGTGGTCGCCCTTCCGACAAAATGGCGCACGGCCTCGGGCACCGCCGCAATCGTGTCGTCAAAC
Source organism: uncultured Thermodesulfobacteriota bacterium (assembly GCA_964632275.1). Lineage (GTDB taxonomy): Bacteria > Desulfobacterota > WTBG01 > WTBG01 > WTBG01 > CAZWCD01. Next base: position 11,150 of record CAZWCD010000052.1, on the reverse strand, counting down.
CCCTTCACTTCGCCGGCGATTCGCACCGGAAAGCTGGAGGCGTCAAAAATTGAGATGGAGCCGATTCCCGATTCGCCCTGGAGCAGATGGTCCCAGGTCGCCGGGACATCCAGTCCCAGCGGGGTTACCATGCCCACTCCGGTTATAACCGCACGTTTTCTCATAACACCGTTCATCCGATTCGTGATCCAGTATAAGCGCAGCGCACGATGTGCAATATCCTTCAAACGAGCGCAGCGGCATGATAGCACACAACCGGCACGAGGTAAAGCACATGCTTGTGCATAAACTCGGCATTATCGTGCCATCTCCTGCGATCCCACATCATTTCTTATGCATGAGTCGGTTGCAGACACGGCGCCGGTCGTGGTATACCTATGCAGGCGTTGTGGCGCCATCCCCCAAACCCGACAACAGTTGCAGAGGGAGGCCGATTATGAAAGGGATCATCGCGTTTATTACCGTGCTCCTGGTCATGCCGCTGGGCCATGCGGCAACCGTGCTGGTCCTGAAACTTCCCCATGCATGGCACCTCCCCATGGCCGCAATCGGGGTGCTCGCAGCGGTGATCATCATCTATCTCACCAAATACATTCAATCCGCCGGCCGGGAAACCTTCGTCGGCATGCTCGCCGGGGTGCTGCTCTGGGCGGCGCTGGTGGAAATCGGGGTGCATGAAGGGGCCGATGCAATTAACATAACCGAGAGAAAGGCCATGGAGTTCTCGCTGGCCATTCTCATCCCGCTGCTCATCTATTTTGTTTTCAATGAAAACCTCAAATGCAACCTGTTTATCGCCCTGCGCACGTCGCTGCGCACCGCAAAAAAGAATCCGCCGGAAATTGTCGTTGATTACTGGGGTCCCCGCGTAGCGGTCAAGATGTTTCTGATGATCTGGATCGGGCACCTTATCCTGTTTTTCGGCTATGATGAAGATTTCTTCGGGCCAAAGAGCCTCTTCTGCAAGACCGTGTTCATCATCTGTCTGCTGGGCGGCAGCTACCTCTTCTACCGCCTCACCAAGGCACGGGAGATGGATTACGCCTTCCGCTATGCGATGCCCACCGTGGTGGTCCTGTGGAGCTGCGTTGAATTGCTGGTCAAGTGGAAAATCTTTTCCGAACCCTGGATAACCCTTAACCCAGTCTTCTTAGCCATCGTTGCCATAGCTTTTATAGCCGTTCTGATTGCCATTGTGCGTGCGGAGCGGAGGAAAAAAGCCGGGCTGCACAGGTAACCGTTGCAAGAACGGCCGTTCAGGGTGAAGCATTCCGGTGGGGAGCCAGCAGCCGGAGCAGCAGTTCATTGGCGCTCCCCTGTATGGCCGCCGCCCGGTCGCAATGTTCGATGGCCATGCGATAATTGCCCTTCTTATAGTAAGCAATCGCCAGATAGGTATGGGCGGTTGCGTATTCCGCATCCAGGTCCAGAACCGCCCGGTACTGCTCAATCGCCGCATCCAGCTCGCCCTTCTTGTCATAGGACACGCCCAGATTCAGGTGCGCCCGCAGCAAATCGGGCCTGATGGCCAGGGCCTGTTTATGTGCGGCAATGGCCTGGTCATACATACCCTTCCCGGCATAGGCCGCCCCCAGGTTGTTATAGGCGTCTGCGTAGCGGGGCTTTACGGTGACCGCTTTTTGGTATTCAGCAATGGCCTTGTCCCACTCGCCCTTCTGGTAGTAGGCCGCGCCGAGATTATTGTGCGCCATCGCATCGCTCCGCGGATAGGGAAACGCGCGGGTAACCGTCAGCCAGAGCGTCTCCGAGGTGCGCCAGACGTCGATCTGCTGCACGGTGCGCCAGCCCAGCGCAAACAGCAGGCACAGGCAGGGCAGGAGCACCAGCAGCCGGGCGGCAGTCCGGCCGACCGCCGCTGCAACCCGTTCCATCAGCCGGACCGCACCGGCGCCCGCCAACAAGAAAATGCTGATGCCGGGCAGATAGGTATAGCGGTCCGCCGCTGCCTGCCCCCCCACCTGAATCATGCCCAGCACGGGAAGGAGCGTCACCAGATAATATGTCCAGGCGGTGAAGAGGGCAGGCCTTCCCCGGCGCAGCCTCCACAGGGCTGCCCCGGTTATGATCAGCACCGCCAGCACGCTCAGGACAACTGACGGCTGCAGCCACTCCGGGGATTGCGGAAACGGATAGAACGGCACCAGCCCCGTCGGGAAGATCATCTTGCCCAGATAAAACCCGGGGGCACGCACGGCGTTGATCAGTCGAAGCGGAAGGGGAAACAGGTCCAGGCTTTTGATTGCGCCGCCGGCATTCTGGGCGGCCACGGTTATGGCGCAGGAAATGCAGGCGGCCGCAACAAACGGCAGCTTGTCAATCAGCGCCGGCTTATGCCGGGTCAGCGGGAACATGGGAAGGGAGATGCGGCGGAGCGGATACAGGTCACAGAGCAGCAGCATGAGCGGCAGGGTAACCGCCATGGGCTTGGACATGAGTGCGGCGATGCCGCAGAGTAATGAAAGGAGATAACGCGGCTTCGAGGCCGACACCGCATAGGAACAATAGGCCAGCACGCTCAGGAGCACAAAGAACGCGCAGAGCAGGTCTTTGCGTTCCGCCACCCAGGCCACCGATTCCACGTGCACCGGATGCAGCCCGAACAGCAGGGCGGTGACCACCGCCCCGATAACCCAGCCCCCCTCCCCTCCCGCTGCCGTCCCCTCACGCCGGCCCGCCCGCAACAGCAGCAGCAGCGCCATATAAAACACCAGCACCGTGTTGACGCCATGCAGCACAATGCTGGCGGCGTGGTGCCCGGCGGGGGCGGCGCCCCAGAATCGGTAATCGACCGCATGGCTCACCCAGGTGATCGGATGCCAGTTGCCGGCGCGGAATGAGAAAAACATCGCTGACAGCGACTGAGCATCCAGCCTGCGGATCCAGGTATTTTCAATGATATAGGTGACGTCATCCCAGACAAAATCATTTTTCAGCGCCGGCAAATACGCGGCAATGGTCGCGATAGCAACGAGCAGGGCCGCGGCGGCAATGACCGGCCGGTTGCGCGCCGGGGACGCCGCCTCCGCCCCCCGCACCTGAACGCGCCGCGACTGGGCCCGCGCGCTGCAGCCTTCAATGACAGAGCGCAGCGCCGGCAGCGCGATCCCGGTTCGTCGCGCCAGCTCCTCAAGGGACAGCTTCTTATAATTGCGCTCGATAAACTTTTTCTGCCTGGGGGAAATCTCCGCCATTCCGCATCACACGCCGGCGCTGCCCGCCCCGGTCCTCAAATGCTGTCACCCCTGCTCCCGCCCCGCGGTTCGCAGCGATCCCGTTCCTCGTCGCACCGGCAGCCGGCGTCATAGCAGTGCGCGCAGGGCTCGGGTGAGCGCCGGCACTGCCGGGCATCCTCGTCGCAATATTCCCTGCCGTTGCAGTAAAGCCCGTCATCCTGGCAGCGGGGGACATCCCGGCAGGTCCCGCCGGCGCAGGAGTGCGATGCACAGCACCACCGCGCATCCTCGCAGTCCGCCGGCGATTCACAGTCGTGAAAGCAGATCTTCCCCGGCTCCACCGATGCCTGCAGGGGCTGCTTCTGCTCATCAGCAATCTCCAGCCGGCCGGGAAGAAGTTCGCGGCATTCGCCTCCCGGCCCTGCGTCGGCGGCATCGCAGCTGACGCGCAGGATCGGGCCGGTTCCCGGTTCAATCATCCGGGTGAAGGAAAATAACAGCAGCTCGTAGCATCCGTTTGGTTTTTCGTTGCTGGCGCAGACAAATCCGCTGCTTCGGTCGGTGACCTCGCAGACGGCGCAGGCAAGGTAATTATCCGCGTCGCAGAGTTCAAGCTGGACGCCGCGCACCCGCACCTCCGGGTTTTCCAGGGAAACCTCCACCCGGTTGCCGTGTGAGCCGCGGTATGCAGACGCATGGCCTATGACCAGGCGCACCCCTTTGCCGGGGGGCGAGCCACGGTAAATGCTCGCCACCCGCCAGGCAAGCACGGTTAGAAGGGCCAGCAAAATGAATGCGGTTAGGGCAATGCGTTTCATCATCCTTCACCGACGAGAGGCACAGCTGCGCGCCCATCCCTGCATCGAGCCGGTACGCCGCGCGCGATCCATGCCGGATAGGCGTGCATGCAAGTATACACCACATTTTCTCCATTACAATCTTTTTTGACCCGGGGCGGCATGCGTCGCGGCGTCGCCGCACCCTGCCGCAACAAAAAAGCCCCCTGCGGGGCTTTTCGGTAATCGCGGCTTATTTTTTTGATCAGCGCCTAGTGCATCCGGTGAAATGGATTCTTCAGCATCATGGTCTGGCTGCGTTCATCGCCCAGGGATATCATGCAGATCTCCACCCCCACCAGCTGGGCAATCAGCCGGACGTAGCGCTGGGCGTTGGAAGGCAAATCGCTGAAATCCTTCACCAGGCGGATGTCCTCGTCCCAGCCGTTCAATTCCTCATACACCGGCTCACAGCCCTGCTGCACCGGAAGGCTGGCAGGATACTCATTGATGGTCGTTCCCTTGTAGCGGTAGGAGGTGCAAATCTTGATTTTCTCCAGTCCTCCCAGCACGTCAAGCTTGGTGAGGGCAATATCGGTCAATCCGTTGAGCCGCGCGGCATGCTTGACCACCACCGCGTCAAACCATCCGCACCGCCGGGGCCGCCCGGTGGTGGCGCCGAACTCCCCGCCGCTGGCCCGCAGGTGATCGCCGGTGGCATCGCGCAATTCCGACGGAAAGGGTCCTTCCCCCACCCGGGTGGTGTAGGCCTTGGTGACCCCGATGATCCGGTCTATTTTCTTGAGGCCCACCCCCGCGCTGACGCAGGCGGAAGCGGCCACGGTGTTAGAGGAGGTGACATAGGGATAGGTGCCGTGATCCACATCGAGCAGCGTTCCCTGCGCCCCTTCAAACAGCACGTCCTTGCCCTTTTCCATCTCATGGTTGACGGCCAGCGAGGTGTCGGCCATATAGCGGCGCAACCGGTCCCCGAAGGCGCGGTATTGATCGAAGATCTCCTGAAACGCAAAGCCTTCGTCCTGGAGCTGGTTGATCAGGAAAAAGTTTTTCTCCTCCAGGGTGCGTTCGAGCTTGTCGCGAAAGATCTCCTCATCGGCGAGATCCACCAGGCGTATGCCGGTGCGGGCAATCTTGTCCTCATAGGCGGGACCGATGCCCCTTCCGGTGGTGCCGATTTTGTGGGAGCCCTTCTTCCGCTCCCGGGCCACATCGATGCGCTTGTGATACGGGAAGACGATCTGCGCCTCCTCGCTGATCAGCAGCGCGTCATCGCTGCCCAGAAATCCTTGTTTTTTCACCTGGTCGATCTCTTCGATCAGGGGCGCCGGGTCAAGCACCACCCCGCTGCCGATGATGCACAGCTTGTTGTCGCGCAGGATCCCCGACGGAAGCTGGTGAAATACGAATTTGCGGTCCCCCACCACAACCGTGTGGCCGGCATTGCTTCCGCCCTGAAAACGCACGATGACATGGGCAAACTCGGTGAGAAGATCAACCAGTTTCCCCTTGCCCTCGTCTCCCCACTGGGTTCCCACCATGATTACATTGGACATAAAGCACCGTTTCCTCTCAGTGTATCTCCACCGATGCCACCGAAATGACGTGGGGTAAACCTTTCAGCTGATTGATGGATTCCGCCGGCACCGGCACATCGGTATTGAGCAGCAGCAGCGACGTGCCCTCGATACGCTCCCTGCCGAACTGCATCCGTGCTATGTTGATGCCCTGGCTGCCCAGGCTGCTCCCGATATTGCCGATCACCCCGGGACGGTCCTGGGTGTGAAGCACCAGCAGGTACTTGTCCGGCACCGCCTCGATGCGGAACTGGTTAAACTTGACGATCCAGGGTTCGCTTTTGCCGAAGATGGTCCCGGCCACCGAGCCCTCCCCGGTGCTGGTTTTTACCTTCAGGGTGATCAGGCTGATAAAATCCTCGGAGGTGCTGGTGATGGTCTCTTTCACCTTGATGCCCCGATCCTTCGCAATAAAGGGGGCGTTCACATAATTCACGTCTTCCTTGAGGATGGCATAGAGCAGCCCCTTCAGCAGGGAGACGGTGACCGGCTGCACGTTCATCTCGGCCACCTCGCCGCTGTACTCGATGAGCACCTCCTGCAATCCGCCGGAGATGACCTGCCCCTGGAAACTGCCCAGCCGCTCGGCCAGGTTGAGATAGGGCTTCATCCTGACCAGGATCTCTTTATCGACCGAGGGCACGTTGGCCGCATTCATCACCGTACCGTTCAGCAAAAAGTCAACCATCTGCTCGGCGATGGCGACGGCAACCTTCTCCTGTGCCTCTTCAGTGGAGGCGCCCAGGTGGGGGGTGCAAATCACCTCGTCGCAGTCGAGCAGCGGGTTGTCAGTCTCCGGAGGCTCCTTGACGAACACGTCCAGGGCGGCCCCCGCCACCTTGCCCGACTTGATGGCCTCGCAGAGGTCCTGCTCATTGACCAGTCCGCCGCGGGCGCAGTTGATCAGGTACACGCCGTCCTTCATCTTGGCAAAGCTCTCGCGGTTGATCAGATTGACCGTATCATTGCTCTTGGGAACATGGATGGTGATGTAATCAGACTGCCGGAGCAGCTCGTCCAGGCTTACCAGGGTAATGCCCAGCTCCTCGGCGCGCTCCGGTGAAAGGTAGGGATCATAGCCGAGCACGTTCATCTTCAGCCCGCGGGCGCGGTCCGCCACCACACTCCCGATCTGCCCCACCCCGACGACCCCCAGGGTTTTGTTGAAGAGTTCCGACCCCATGAACCTGGACTTTTCCCACTTCCTTCCCTTGGTCGAAGCGGTGGCCTGGGGTATCTGGCGCGAGAGTGCCAGCATCATGGAGATGGCGTGCTCCGCGGTGGTAATGGTGTTCCCCCCCGGCGTGTTCATCACCACGATCCCCTTCTTGCTGGCGGCCGGCACATCAATGTTGTCCAGACCGCTGCCCGCCCGGCCCACCACCTTGAGCTTTCCCGCCGCTTCGATGATCTCGGCGGTTACCTTGGTGGCGCTCCTCACCACCAGGCCGTCGTACTCCCCGATGATCGCCTTCAACTCGGCCGGCGAAAGCTTTGTTTTAACGTCCACCTCAATGCCCGCCGCCTTCTTAAAGACGGCCACACCGTTCTCAGACAATGTGTCGCTGATTAAAACCTTCATACCCGGTTCCCCCTTTTAGCCCAGCACTTCCAGTGCCGCCTTGACGCCCCTGCCCAGCTCGACCGCATATCCCAGCTCTTTCAGGGTGATTTCCACCGCGGCCACCACCGTGACGATGTCATAGGTGTCCATATAGCCGAAGTGGGCTATTCTGAAGATCTTGCCCTTGGCCTGGTCCTGTCCGCCGGCGATGGTGATGTTATGTTTCTCTCGCAATACCTTGACCACCTTCTGCCCGTCCACACCCGGCGGAGCTACCACCGCGGTGACCGCGTTGCTCGGCGCATCCGGGGCGAACAGCGCCAGTCCCAGCGCCTTCATCGCCTCACGGGTTGCCCGGGCAATCCGGTCGGTCCGCGCGAACACGTTCTCCAGACCCTCCTCCTTCATCATGCGCAGCACCTCGCGCAATCCCACCACCAGAGAAACCGCCGGAGTCCAGGCGCTCTGGTTATCCTTGATATTTTTCAGCTCCCGTTTGAAATCAAAATAAAACCGGGGCAGGGTCGCCTTTTCAACAAATCCCCACGCCTTGTCGGTGAGCGCGGCAAAGGCCAGGCCCGGCGGCAGCATCATCGCCTTCTGGGAGCCTCCCACCAGTATGTCCAGCCCCCACGTGTCGGTGGGGAGGTCAAACACCCCGAGCCCGGTAATGGCATCAACAATCAGTATGGTGTTGTCATATTTTTTTACGATGTCAGCGATCTCCCGAACCGGATGCATGACGCCGGTTGAGGTTTCGCTGGCCTGGATCATGACCGCGCGCAGCGAGGGCTCCACTTCCAGCGCCTTTTTGATCAGGTCCGGATCAACCGCCTTGCCCCACTCCACGTGAATTATCTTCGCGTGAACGCCGTACGCCTTGCAGATATTGGCCCAGCGCTCGCCGAACTTCCCGCCCTGCACCACCAGCACCTTGTCACCGGCACACAGGGTGTTGGTCACCGCCCCTTCCATCGCCCCGGTGCCGGAGCTGGCGAAGATGAGCACTTCATTTTTCGTCTGGAACACATACTTCAACCCTTCCCGCACTTCCTCCAGCACCTTTATATAGGCCGGCGCCCGGTGATGGATAATCGGTTCGGCCATTGCCAGAAGCACATTGGGTGGAATGGGCGACGGACCCGGTGCGAACAACAAATATTTCTTCTGCATTGCGGTTTCTCCTCTACACTATATTTATAGACTATTTGAAAACGCGAAACACCTGATTTGATGAATCTCGTTTGAACACAAACGGCTAAACTACCTTAAAAAAAAACAATTGTCAATAGATTCTTGCAAACGAAACTGCCGAAGACGGGTGCTTTTCAACAGCCTGCTAATCAATTATCTGGTCGCCGGTGGCAAACAGATCCCAGATCACCACGCCGAGAATCAAAACCCCTGCGGCCAGGTAAAAGATGAGGTCCCAGCGCCCGCTCAGGGTCACCACCACCCCCACCACCAGGGGAACCACGACCCCGGCGATATTGCCTGCGGTTGTCTGCATGCCCATGATGGTGCCGGCATAGCGGGGGGCAATATCCATGGCATTGGGACCGGTGGAGCTACCGGTCATGGAGAGCATGCCCAGGGCCAAAGTAATAAAGGTGATGGCCGCGCTTTTGGTCTCGGCGGACGCCAGCAACACGAGGAAAAAAGCGCCACAGATAAGGCTTATGGAGTGAACCGTCTTGCGCACCGCCGTGATGCTTCCGGTCCGCCTGATGCAATAGTCAGCCAGCCATCCTGCGCCGTTGCTGCCGGCAACCATGGCGATATAGGGCAACATGGAATAGATGCCCATTTCCTTAATGGAAAAACCGTGCGCCTTGACCAGGTAGGTGGGAAGCCAGGTAAGAAACATGAAGAAACCCCAGCTTACGCAGAAATGATTGATGACCAGCGCCCATACCGGTGCCCTGGTCAAAAGGTCCTTCCAGGGCACGCTTTTCGCGGAAGCGACCGGGGGCCGGTTGGCCTGGATGTACGCAAGCTCCGCGGCGCTGATGGTCCGGTGCTCCTCGGGACGGTTTGCCGCCAGGCGAATCCAGAAGGCGCACCAGATGAAACCGAAGACGGAAAAGACATAAAACACGTAACGCCATCCCAGGGTGAGCATGATCCAGGTTGCCAGGGGAAAGGCGATAATGTTGCCCACCGAAACGCCGGAGAGGATAAATCCCATCACCCTCGACCGCTCTCCGGCGGGGACCCATCGCGCAGTCAGGCTCTGGATGGAGGGAAAATTGACGCCCTCGCCCAGACCCATGAGCGTTCTGAACGCCGCCATGCCGGTGACCGATCGCGCCAGCGGGGTAATCAGGGTAAAAAGCGACCACCACAGCACGCCGCAGCTCAGGATGAGCTTGCCGCCGAAGCGGTCCGCCAGCCAGCCCCCCGGTATCTGCAGCAGGGTGTATCCGACAAAGAAGGACGAGAGGATGATGCCCAGGGCGGCCTCGTCCCAGCCCAGCTCCTTCATGATCATGGGAGCGGTCACGGAAATGTTGATCCGGTCCATGTAGCAGATGAGGTTGCTGCTAAAAAAAAGGATGACCAGGTTTATTCGAGCAGGCCATCCCGCAATCCGTCTCCCGGGCGAAGACAATGATCCCACAGAGTCAATCATATAATTTGCATTCCATTTCTCGGCTTATGCGCACAGGCCTTTTGACAAGCTCCTGAAAACTGAAAACAGTCAACTGTCAACCGTAAACTCCTTCTATGCATCTTCTGCACGAACGTCCCCCGCCCGCTACAGCGGAAGCTGCATGTTAAGCGTTCCGGTATTGATAATGGAAAATGTTTCTCCCGCCGGGTAGGTTACCAGCCAGGTCGATGGACCCGGCGGTTCGGTAATGTCCTGGCAGTCGCATCCGTCCGGTATAAGAAATGTTTCCACCGCAAGATCGCCTGCATTGACCAGCTCACCGCTGGAAAGCCGGCCATGGGATGCCCCGGAGCAAGCAACGTAAAGGTGTTCAAATGACACCGTTGCTTCCGCACCGGCATCGATGCGAACATTGCCGCCATAGTTTGCATGTACGTTTATGTTATTCCAGGCGGCCTGCCCCTGCAGTACCATATCAAGCGAACTGCCGGACCCATTGGCTACCGCCGTCAGGTTATTATTGGCCGCATCGTTGCACGTGAGGGTAAGTCCGCCCGTCCCGGTTTCGTCGCCCTGATCTTTCAGGGTCATATTATTCACCTGCATCACGCCGGTGTCGTTGATATTGGTGACCGCGCCGCAATTCTGAACATTCATATTATTGACGCGCATGCCGTTGCTGGTCCAGGTTAATATACCCTCAGCTTCACTGCGGATATTTGCATTACCGATGTCAATGGAACCCCTGGCGGCGTCAAGAGTGCTGCTGCCGCCGGCGCCGTTGGTCAACCCGAAATTGGCGCCATGCAGAGAACCTTCCAGGATACATTCCATTCGGCCACCCCGGGTCTCGATTACCGCATACGATCCATCAGGAACCGAAAGCTCACCTTCGACCGTCATGCTGAGAACACCGTCTTCCTCAACCAGAATCCTGCCTCCCAGATAACCGGTCTCACCCTCCCTGATCACAAGCCGCGTTGGGGATTCTATGGTAAGGATCTCATTCGCCAGGGGAAGATCCTCAGGTCCCAGAACATCCCAGTTGTTAAAGCATCCCCCCACCGTTAACAGTGCAGCGAACAATCCGGCCATCTGCGCGCCTTTTTGCATAATTTACCTCCTGCTTGTTGTTCAATACAATACCTTTAGTAACTTCCGGTTTTTCTGTCAACTTAATTATAATCTCCTCATCTGCCTCCCCACCTGCTGTAGCAGCAACGGCCTGTCATGCTCCGATTGCTTTTCCCGCCCAACTCTGCTAAGTATGGGATATGGAACAGGCCCTCTACATTGCCAATCCGGATCATCTGAAATACTGGAGGGAGGAGTTTACCCGCCTCTACTTCGGTATGGAGTTCTGTGAGCGCCTGCTGCCCTCCCCTGCCCAACTGAAACGGGCACTCA
>CAZWCD010000051.1:9875-17281 GCA_964632275.1 uncultured Thermodesulfobacteriota bacterium | reverse complement strand
TCTGCATCATGGCTTACAATAATTTAATCTCCCTAAAAAGCAAGTGCTATTAGCGTGAGAGGGGGACGTTCGTGCAGGAAGTGCATTCTGGTAAAGAGGCGGTATGAGCGGGATAATAATCATCACACAAGCTAAACCATTTGATGCCGCTTACACTATTGATACTGTTAGCGACGGAGGAATGGCAAAAAGAAGCATCTTCCCGGAGGCAGGCTGCGCACTCTCTGCACGAGAGCCCCCCCTTTCATAAAATAGCCTTCTGCCCTTGACATCCCGCACGTAAAAAAGTTATTAGTAGGAAGGTGATTTCGACGCATCATAAACGAAAACCATGCAATATATATACAAACCCTGAGGAGGAACAAACATGGCACAGAGAGACGATCTTTACAAATGCGACGTATGCGGAAACATCGTGGGGGTGATTCACGGCGCGGCGGGCACACTGGTATGCTGCGGGCAAGATATGGCCCTGCTCAAGGCAAACACCACCGATGCATCAGTGGAAAAGCATGTCCCGGTCATCACCAAGGAAGGCGGCACGGTAAAGGTGACGGTTGGTTCGGCGCCGCACCCCATGGAAGAGAAGCACTACATTGAGTGCATCGGCGTATCTACGGCGGACAAGCTCTACCGCGCCTATTTAAAGCCCGGCGGAAAGCCGGAGGCAACCTTCCAGGTGGACGGCGCGGTCACCTGCGCCCGCGCCTACTGCAACCTGCACGGCCTGTGGCAGAGTTAGGTCAGGCAAAGAGGTTCACAATTGACCAGCAGTGGGTAACACGAAAACACGCAGGGGTGACCGGCCGGTTGCCCCTGCCTTTTGGTGCCGGGAAAAATGTCATTCCGAACGAATGTGAGGAATCTTGCTTTTTGCTTGTGGGAGGAATAAGATTTCACAGTCGCTGAAGGTGCTTCGAAATGACAACCCAAGGCAAGTAATGCATGGCCCTCCATGCCCCATGGCCTGTCGAAATGTCCAATGTCAAGGGCTGACCCCAGAAGAAGCACAGGGAGGAGGGTAGCATATTGCCTCCCTGTCGACCGTGGAACTTTCGCCGTCGACTCTTTTTCCTGCATCATGCATCCTGTATCCTGCATCTTTTCATTAAGTTTGTTGACTTTTTACCATCTCCCCACTATCATAAAACCATCCGCTGCCACAGGCCCGATACACAACACGGGCGCAACCATCACATAATTTCTCGTCGCCTTGGAACTCACGGTTCTCTTTAAAATCATCCTCATTTTCATCCTGCTCTGCTTTTCCGCCTTTTTCTCAGGATCCGAAACCGCCCTCTTTTCCCTGGGCTCGATCAAGCTGTTCAAGCTCAAGGAGGCCCGCCATCCCCGCGCGTCCCTGATCGATGATATGCTCAAGCACCCGCGCCGTCTGATCATTTCCCTGCTGGTGGGAAATGACATCATCAACATCGCCATGTCGGCGGTTGCGGCGTCCCTGTTTATTTCGGTGGCGGGCATCGAGGGCAGTTGGATGTCCATAGCAGTGATGACCCCGATCATTTTTATCTTCGGCGAGGTCCTCCCCAAGACCATCGCCGTCACCCACAGCGAAGCCGTGGCCGCCCGGGTTGCCAGGCCGGTGGATTTTTTCGCGCGCATGGTCTTCCCCCTGCGTTGGATCCTCAAAAAGCTGGTGGACGCGGTGCTCTACATGGTCGGGGCGGCGCAGGGAAAAAACGAAACCCTTTTTTATGAAAAGGAGTTCAAGGACCTGGTGGACGCGGGCCGCCGTGAAGGGGTGCTGAAGCAGGAAGAGTACGCGATCATTCACAAGATACTCAAATTCAATGACACCCTTGTTTCCTCCATCATGACCCCCCGCTCAAAAATGTTCATTCTGCCCGATGACCTGCCCCTCGCCCAGACCATCGCGCGGGTAAAAGAGCAGCACTTTTCCCGGGTGCCGGTGTACAGCCGCAGCAGAAACGCGTTCGTCGGCATACTCAACGCCAAGGACCTCATCGCCATCGCCGCCCGGGGCGATCGCGCCGGCACCGCGCTCGCGGACATCATCCGCCCCCCCTATTTCACGACCCCCGATAAACGAATACAGGTCCTGCTCAAGGAATTTCAAGCGGGGAAAATTCACGTCGCCCTGGTGGTCGACAAGGCCGGACAGTGCATCGGCCTGGTCACCATGGAGGACATGCTCGAGGAGTTGTTTGGCGAGATCTATGATGAATTTGATTAGCCGGCAGGCTTTTTGAACAGCCTGCAACATTGCTTAGCCTAACCCGCTCATTATAAAAACGCGCTATGAACGCTGCGTTGTATCTCACCATCTGCGCCGTGTGCCTCGCCGCCGAAATATTTTTTTCCGGCTCCGAGATTGCGCTGCTGGCGGCCAGCCCGAAAAAAATCAAAAAATCGCCGGGCAGCCGGCCGGGGCGCGCCGGCCTGACGCTGAAGCTGCTGCAAAACCGCGAGCGCATGCTGGCCACCACCCTGTTCGGCACCAACCTTTCGGTGGTGACCAACGCCACCCTGCTCACCTCGTTCTTCCTCGCCCTCTTTCCCGAGCAGGGTGAGCTGTACGCGGTGATGGTGCTCTCCCCACTCCTGCTGATCTTCGGCGAGATCATCCCCAAGATCCTCTTCCAGCAGTATGCCAACGCCATCGCGCCCGTGGTCTCCTATCCCATCTGGCTGGCCTCCTGCATTTTTTACCCCCTGGTGTTTCTGGTGACCAGGCTCAGCAATTTCGTTCTCCGCATCACCGGGGCACGAAAATCCCATCACATACCGTTTGTCACCCGCGAGGAGCTGCGGCTGATTGTTAAAATGAGCAAGGGCGGCAGCGATCTCACCGCCGAAGAGGTGACCATGATCGAGCGCCTTTTTGATTTTTCCCACACCGTGGTCAAAGAGGCAATGATCCCGCTGGTCGATATCGCCACCATCGAAGACACCGCCACGGTCGGGGAGGCTATTGCCTTTTTGGAAGCAAAGGGCTATTCCCGCATCCCGGTGTATCACGAACGGACCGACAATATCATCGGCATCATCAACAGCTTTGATCTGCTGGGAAACCTGCCGATGGATCAGCGCATCCGCCCCCTGATACGCCGCGCTCCCTACGTGCCTGAAACCAAGGCGCTTGACGGCCTGTTCATCGAAATGCAGAAAAAGAGAAGCCACCTCTCCATCGTGGTCGATGAATACGGCGGCACCGTCGGCATCATCACCATCGAAGACATCCTCGAAGAAATCGTGGGCGAAATCCAGGATGAATATGACACCGAGCAGCAGGCCTTCCGCAGGATGGGGAAGAACAAGTACATCGTCCGCTCCCGCATGGAAAAAGGCCAGCTTGAAGAGCTGCTTTCCATAACCCTGCCGGAAGGCGACTTTGAAACCGTGGGGGGATTTCTCCTGGAGCGGCTCGGTCACATACCCCAGCCGGGCGAGGTTTTTAAATACGGAAACCTGTCCTTTACCATTCTGAGTTCGGATGAGCGCTCGATTGGCGAGGTGGGCATTACCGTGGAGCGGCCAAAACCACCGACCGAAGGCGGGGAGACGAGGGACACGGGGGGATAAACGCAGGAAGAGGCGGTCGGCACCAGAATTCAGAATCAGAATGAATGTTGCAAGTTGCAGGTTTCACGTTGCAGGTTAGAAGACATTCTCCGGTATCCAGCATCCAGTATCCAGCATCCAGGGGATCGACCATGCGAAAATTTCTCAACACTGTCTTTTTTGTCACTGCCATTCTTTTCTTCGTTATATTCGCCCTGTCAAACACCCAGACGGTCCAGCTCAGCCTTTTACACTATCAGCTTCGGCCGATTCCCATCTCGCTTTTGATTCTCATATCCTTTCTGGCCGGACTCATACTGGGCAGCCTGCTCAATCTGCTGGACCGGATGTCCCTCAAACGGCAGGTGAAACGGCTTAAAAAGGATCTTCACCACAAGGACGGTCAACCCAAACAAAAGGACAGCCCGCCACCCCCGCCGGCCGGCGATACGCCGCAGGGAAGCGGTACAGTATAAAATCATGCCCCATCATTTCACCCTCGCCCTGGCCGCCTTCAATTTCTCAACCAGCTCATAGCTGTTGCCCCTGACGCCTCCAAGGGAAACGTTCGGCTTCACCGCGCCCCCGTGAAAATCGGAACCGGCGGTAACCAGCAGGTTATAGTCCCGCGCAATCGCCAGAAAATGCGCTTCCTCCGCCGGAGAATGGTAGCTGGAAAACACCTCCAGCCCGGAGAGCCCCCCTTCAATTAAGGCAACGAGTATCTCGTCACCGGTTTCCGAGGGATGGGCCAGCACGGGAATGCCGCCCAGCTCCTTTATCCGCTTCATCACTGAAACGGTTTCAACCGCCCGCATGGGCACAAACGCCGGTTTCCCCCCGCGCAGATAATCGCGGTAAAAGTTAAGATAGGGGGAATCAGACCGATCGCCGTCAATGAAGCGCTGAATCCGCTCGTCCCCCCGGTTTTCCTCCCTGCTGATAATTGCCTTGAGGTAGGAGATGCCGGTGGGTTCGCGGCCGGCGGCGAATGCCTCCACGTTCTGCATTGACACAACAAATCCCAGCTCATTGAGCTTCCGCACCCGCAACCCCGCCTGCCGTTTTTTTTCTTCGCGGATTTCCTGAAGCCATGCGGTGAGCCGCGGGGCGGCATGGTCTATGAAGTAGGCCAGCACATGCAGGTCAAGCCCCCGGTAGATGCTGTTGAATTCCATGCAGGGTATGAACTCGATCCCGCACCGCTCCGCCAGGGCCGCGCCCGCCGCGACACTCGCCACCGAATTGTGGTCAGCAAAGGCAATGGCGGTCAGTCCCGCCGCCCCGGCCATGCGGAAAATCTCCTGCGGAGTGTGTTGACCATCAGAGCTGGCTATGGTATGAATATGCAAATCGATCATGGGTATGCCGCGGCGCGACACCACGTCGGTTCGCGCTCCGGGAAAATGGTCAGGGGATGGCCGCAGCAAAAAGCATAATAGAAGCGGCAGCACTTGTCTAGCAGGTTGTTGAAAAAGGAGTTTTGCTCAGGTTGTCACAAGGCTCAAGGGTTTGTGTTTCAACAACCTGTTAAGCAGAACCGCTGAGGAGTCGGCATGATTTTGGAAGAGATAAGCATGACGGATTTCGAACAGAAGATAAAAAAGCACAAGACGGTGATCATACCGGTCGGCTCGCTTGAAGCGCACGGACCGCATCTGCCCCTGGGCACCGACACCATCGAAGTCTACGAGATCGCAAAGCAGGTGGCCAGAAAAACGGCGGTTTTTGTGGCGCCCCCCCTCTGGTACGGCGTGTGCCGGAGCACCAGCAGGCATCCCGGCACGGTGGGCATCACGCCGGACACGCTGCGGCACTGCCTCAAAGACGTGGTGAAGAGCCTCTACGCCAACGGCTTGAGAAAGTTCGCCATCATCTCCGGACACGCCAGCTCGCTGCACCTCTCCGCGCTGCAGGAGGCGGGCGAGGCGCTGCTTGAGGAAATGGGTTCCCGCGTCACCATCGCCGTCATATCAGGATACGACATGGCACGGGAAGCGGCGGCCGGCGTCTGCGAAACCGATGACGACTCGCATGCCGGCGAGATTGAAACCTCGCTGATGCTCCACCTTGCCGCGCCCCTGGTCAAGGGTAGGGGCAGGGAGGAATATCCCAGCTTTCCCCACCCCATCCTGACCAGGAACAAGCGAAAATACTGGAAAAACGCGGTATGGGGAAACCCCGCTCCGGCGAGCGCGCCCAAAGGCAAATTCATCGCCGAAACCCTCACCGATAATCTGGTCAGGCTGGTCAAACAGATCAATACCTTCACCGGCTAGACCGCTGCCCGGGCGATCACAAAGGCCCCCGCCGGGCCGCTTTTTTCATTGCATATTTCTTTATTTCATATATACTTGCCTTTTTTTCGCGCCATGCATCTGGACAGCCTGCTCGAAACATTTGAACGCTACATGAGCGTTGAAAAAAACCTTTCGCCGCACACCCGGCGCAATTACAGCCGGGACCTGCGGCACTTCGGGGCATTTCTCAGTCAGCAGCACCCGGACCTCGGCGTGAACGACATAGAGAGCGCCATCATCCGCTCCTATCTGGGCACGCTCTACAAAAAGAACAAAAAATCCTCTGTGGCGCGGAAGCTGGCGTCACTGAGGACGTTTTTCAAGTTTTTGCAGCGCCGGGGCCTGGTGGACGGCAACCCGGCGGCCGCCGTGGCGACGCCGCGGCTGGAAAAGCATGTGCCGGGGTTTCTGTCCATCGACGAGATATTCGCCCTGCTCAGGATGCCCGATGACGCCACGCTTGCCGGGGCGAGGGACAGGGCAATCATGGAAACCCTCTACTCGTGCGGGCTGCGGGTCTCGGAGCTGGTGGGCATGAACGAAGACACTTTCGATAACAACCTGGGCATCGTCCGGGTCATGGGCAAGGGTAAAAAAGAGCGGATCGTCCCGGTCGGCAGCAAGGCCATCGATGCGGTGCATCGCTACCGGGAGGCGAAAGGGAGCGCGGGCGAGGCCGGGACCGGCCGGCCGCTGTTTCAGAACCTGCGCGGCGGGCGGCTGACCGCGCGCAGCGTGGGGCGGATCATCAACCGGCACATTGAGCGCTGCGCCATCGCGCGCAACATAAGCCCGCACTCGCTGCGCCATACCTTCGCCACCCACATGCTTGATGCCGGGGCGGATCTGCGGGCCATCCAGGAGCTGCTGGGGCACGCCAGCCTTTCCACCACCCAGAAGTACACGCATGTGAGCATGAGCCGGCTGATGGAAACCTATGACAAGGCCCATCCCAAGAGCAGGGAAAAGCGGGTAACGCCGGCCCCCGCGGGACACCATTCCCGCTGAAGGAGCATCCGATGAGCGATCATCCCGGCATCCGGGGTACGACCATACTTGCGGTGCGGCACGAAGGAAAGGTGGCCATCGGCGGAGACGGCCAGGTCACCCTGGGCAGCACCGTGCTCAAGCAGAAGGCCACCAAGATCCGGAAGCTTTACAAGGACGCGGTGCTGGCGGGGTTTTCCGGCGCCACCGCGGATGCCTTTACCCTGTTTGAGCGGTTCGAGGGAAAGCTGGAGCAGCACCACGGCAACCTGCTGCGGGCGGCGGTGGAGCTGGCCAAGGACTGGCGAACCGACCGCATGCTCAGACGGCTCGAGGCGCTGCTCATTGTCATGGACCGCGAGCGCTCGCTGATCATCTCCGGCACCGGCGACGTGGTCGAGCCGGACGACGGCATCACCGCCATCGGCTCGGGCGGCGCCTTCGCGCTGGCGGCGGCGCGGGCACTGGTCCGGCACTCCGATCTGGACGCCCCGGCCATTGTCGCCGAGGCCATGCGCATCGCCTCGGGCATCTGCATTTACACCAATGAGCATATTACCATCGAGGAGCTGTAGC
>CAZWCD010000051.1:5391-9775 GCA_964632275.1 uncultured Thermodesulfobacteriota bacterium | reverse complement strand
ATGAAAAACTTTACCCCGCGGGAAATCGTCACCGAACTCGACAAATACATCATCGGCCAGCACAATGCCAAGCGCGCGGTGGCCATCGCCCTGCGCAACCGGTGGAGGCGGCAGAACGTCGCCCCCGACCTGAGGGACGAAATCGCCCCGAAGAACATCATCATGATCGGGCCGACCGGCGTGGGCAAAACCGAGATATCCCGGAGACTCGCCCATCTCTCCCAGTCCCCCTTTTTAAAGATCGAGGCATCCAAGTTCACCGAGGTCGGCTACGTGGGACGGGACGTGGAATCCATGGTGCGCGACCTCACCGATCTTGCCATCAACCAGCTCAAGGCGGAGGAGACGGAACAGGTCCAGAGCAAGGCGCAGGAAATCGCCGAAGAGCGGATCCTGGACCTGCTGCTGCCTCCCCGGCGCGAGAAGCGGCCGCCGGCTGACGCAATCGCCGCGCCGGCGGCGCCGGCGCTGATCGAGCAGGAGGACGAGACCGCCACCCGGCAGAAGCTGCGCAAGCTGCTGCGCGAGCACAAACTGGATGACCGGACGGTGGAGCTGGAGATTACCCAGCGCGCCGTTCCCATGGTGGAGATCTTTTCCGCCGCCGGCATGGAGGAGATGGACATCAACATCAAGGACATGTTCGGCAACCTCTTCCCCAAAAAGTCCCGCAAGCGCAGGGTGAAGATAACCGAGGCCCTGGAGATCGTCGCCCAGGAAGAGGCGCAGCGGCTCATCGACATGGACAAGATCACCAAGCAGGCCATCCAGCGGGTGGAGGGGTCGGGCATCATCTTTCTTGACGAGATCGACAAGATCGTCGGCAGCAGCGGGTCGCACGGCCCCGACGTCTCCCGGGAAGGGGTGCAGCGCGACCTCCTGCCCATCGTTGAGGGCTGCACCGTCACCACCAAGTACGGCATGGTGAAAACCGACCACATCCTGTTCATCGCCTCCGGCGCCTTCTCCAGCACCAAGCCGGCCGACCTGATTCCCGAGCTCCAGGGGCGGTTCCCCATCCGGGTGGAGCTGGAATCGCTGGGCAGGAAGGAGTTCATGCAGATTCTCACCGAGCCGAAAAACGCGCTGATCAAGCAGTACCGGGCGCTGATGGACACCGAGGGCATCGAGCTGGTCTTTGATGACGGCGCCATCGCAAAGCTGGCGGAGATTGCGGAGGTGGTCAACCAGCGGACCGAGAACATCGGGGCGCGCCGCCTGCACACCATCATGGAAAAGCTGCTGGAGGAAATCTCCTTTGACGCCCCGGACTCGGACCGGAAAAAATTCGTCATTGACGCCGCCTACGTGAGCGGTAAACTTGACGCTCTGGTAACAAACGAGGATTTAAGCCGCTACATACTCTAACCGCAACCTTTTGGGGCACGGGCCGCATATGATGCAAAAGCTCATCGACAAGGCCTCCATCTTGATGGAGGCGCTTCCCTACATCCGGCGCTTCTACGGGAAGACCATCGTCATCAAGTACGGCGGTCACGCCATGCTGGACGACACCCTGAAGCAGGGCTTCGCCATGGACATCACCCTGATGAACTACATCGGCCTCAACCCGGTGGTGGTGCATGGCGGCGGCCCCCAGATCGAGGAGATGCTCAAAAAGCTGGGAAAAACCTCGCACTTCGTCGAAGGCCTGCGGGTCACCGATCAGGAAATCATGGACGTGGTGGAGATGGTGCTGATGGGCAAGATCAACAAGGAAATAGTCAGCCTGATCAATTGCCAGGGCGGCAAGGCGGTGGGGTTGAGCGGACAGGACGGGCAGCTGATCACGGCCAAAAAGCTGAAGCTCATCACCCGCTCCGCGTCCGGCAGGACATCGCGGGCGCGGGACATCGGACTGGTGGGGGAGGTGCAGGCGGTGAACCCCCTGGTCCTGGACACCCTGGAGCGCAGCAACTTCATACCCATCATCGCGCCCATCGGCTGCGGCGAGGACGGGCGCTCATACAACATCAACGCCGACACGGTTGCCGGGAAAATCGCCTCGGCGCTCAAGGCGGAAAAGCTGATGCTGCTGACCGACACCGAAGGGGTGCTCGATGACCGGGGGCGGCTGATCTCCTCGATGGATGAGAAGAAGGCGACCCGCCTCATACAAAAGGGGCACATCTCCGGCGGCATGATCCCCAAGGTGCACTGCTGCCTGCAGGCGCTCAAGGAAGGCGTGGGCAAGGCCCACATCATCGACGGCAGAATCAAGCATGCCATCCTCCTCGAAGTCTTTACTGATATCGGCATCGGAACCCAAATTACAGGATAGTCTATGTGTCCAGCATCCACCCGGGACGTGATTGACAAGACCAACCGCTACATATTCAACACCTACCGGCGGGCGCCCCTGGTGCTCACCCGGGGGAAGGGCAGCACGGTGTGGGACGGCAACGGAAAGCAGTACCTCGACCTGGTATCGGGCATTGCCGTCCTCAACGTCGGCCATCTCAACCCGGCGGTGATTGAGGCCATCCACCGGCAGAGCGAGACGCTCATGCAGGTTTCCAACCTTTTCTACAGCGAACCCCAGGCCGCGCTGGCGGAGTTGCTGGTGAACAATTCCTTCGCGGATAAGGTGTTCTTCTGCAACAGCGGCGCGGAGGCCAACGAAGCGGCCATCAAGCTGGCCCGCAAGTTCTCCCATGACCGGGGACAGGCCGGCCGCTTTGAGATCATTTCCATGGCGGGAAGCTTTCACGGGAGGACCATGGCCACGCTTTCCGCCACCGGCCAGGAGAAATTTCATCGCGGCTTCGAGCCGCTGCTGCCGGGCTTCCGCTACGTGCCCTTCAACGACGCCGCGGCGCTGGAAAAGGCGGTCACCGCCGCCACCTGCGCGGTCATGCTCGAACCCATTCAGGGCGAAGGCGGGGTGAACTGCCCGTCGCCCGACTATCTCAAACAGGTGCGCCGCATCTGCGACCAGGCCGGCCTGCTGCTCATCTTTGACGAGGTGCAGGTGGGCATGGGGAGGACCGGCAGGCTCTTTGCCTACCAGCATTACGGCATCGAGCCGGACATCATGACCCTGGCCAAGGGACTGGGGGGAGGGATACCCATCGGGGCCATGCTGGGAACCGACACCATCGCCCCGAGCTTTTCGCCGGGCACCCACGCCTCCACCTTCGGGGGCAACCCGCTCTCAACCGCCGCAGGGGTTGCCACCATGCACACGCTGCTGCAGCCGGGATTCCTGGAAACCTGCGCGAAGCGGGGCAGCTACTTTTTCGACCGGCTCACCGCGCTTCAGCAGAAGCACCCGGTGATTATCAACGTCCGGGGAAAGGGCCTCATCCTGGCAATTGAGCTGGCGCGGGAGGGCGCCGGGGTGGTGACCCGCTGCATGGAGCAGGGGGTGCTGATCAACTGCACCATGGACCGGGTGCTGCGCTTCATCCCCCCGCTGACCATCACCGAAGCGGAGATTGATGCCGCGCTCGCCGCCGTTGAAAACTCATTATCCGCAATCGCCTGACAAACCCATGAAACGCGACCTGTTACGCATTGATTCATTAAGCCCGCACGACATTGACCTGCTCATCGCCCAGGCCATCGAGCTCAAGAAGCAGCAGAAGGCGGGCACGCCGCACCAGCCGCTCAGAGGCAAAACCTTAGGTCTGCTCTTCGAGAAGCCCTCGACCCGCACCCGCGTCTCCTTTGAGGTGGGAATGGTGCAGCTGGGCGGGCACGCCCTCTACATGAGCTCGCGGGACACCCAGCTGAGCAGGAAGGAGTCGCCGGAAGACACGGCGCGGGTCCTCTCCCGCTACCTGGACGGCCTGGTCATCAGAACATTTTCCCAGGACACGCTTGAGTGCTACGCACGCCACGCCTCCATTCCGGTGATCAACGGCCTCACCGATCTGCTGCATCCCTGCCAGATCCTGAGCGACCTCATGACCGTTGTGGAAAAGAGGGGGGATTACCGGCACCTGAACATCGCCTATGTGGGGGACGGAAATAATGTCGCCAATTCCTGGATCGAGGCGGCGCTCAAGCTCGGCTTCAAGCTCAGGATCGCCTGCCCCGAAGGCTTTGCGCCGGACGGGACGATGATGGCGCGGGCAAAGGCAGACGGCTCGGGGCACATACGTTTTCTTGCCGATCCCCTCGAGGCGGTCCGCGATTCCGACATCATCAATACCGACACCTGGGTCAGCATGGGCCAGGATGAGGGAATGGTGCGGCAGAAGCAGGCGCTGTTTAAGCCGTACCAGGTCAACAGCGCGCTGCTTGCGGCCGCGAAAAAGGATGTGCTGGTGATGCACTGCCTGCCCGCCCATCGCGGCGAAGAGATCACCGACGAGGTTGCCGACGGCAGCCACGCGGTCATTTTCGATCAGGCGGAAAACCGGCTGCACATGCAGAAGGC
>CAZWCD010000051.1:0-5291 GCA_964632275.1 uncultured Thermodesulfobacteriota bacterium | reverse complement strand
ATGGAAAAGATAAAAAAGGTAGTGGTGGCGTATTCGGGCGGACTGGACACATCGGTCATCCCCCGCTGGCTGATGGAAACCTACGGCTGCGAGGTGATTGCCTTCGCTGCCGATCTCGGCCAGGAAGATGACTTCCGCGCCATGGAAAAACGGGCGCTTAAGACCGGGGTGAGCAAGGTGTACGTGGAGGACCTGCGGGAGGAATTCGTCAGGGATTTTATCTTCCCCATGCTCCGGGCAAACGCCGTCTACGAGGGCAGCTACCTGCTGGGGACCTCCATCGCCCGCCCGCTCATCGCCAAGCAGCAGATAGCGGTGGCGCGCCGGGAAAAGGCGGACGCGGTCTGCCACGGCGCCACCGGCAAGGGCAATGACCAGGTCCGCTTCGAGCTGACCTACCTCGCCCTCAACCCGAAGATCAAGATTATCGCCCCCTGGCGGCTCTGGCACTTCAAGTCGCGCCAGTCGCTCATGGACTACGCGCGCGAGCAGAACATTCCCATCCAGGTGACCCCGAAGAAGCCCTACAGCTCCGACCGCAATATTTTTCACATCAGCTTTGAGGGAGGCATTCTCGAGGACCCCTGGAAGGAACCGGCGGAAGACATGTTCGTCCTCAGCGTCGCGCCGGAAAAGGCCCCGGCCAAGCCGCTGTATATCGACATCACCTACCGGCAGGGCAACCCGGTCGCCATTAACGGGCGTGAGCTCTCCCCGGCGCGGCTGCTGGCGCAGCTCAACAAGCTGGGCGGCATGCACGGCGTGGGCCGGGTCGACGTGGTGGAAAACCGCTACGTGGGCATGAAGTCCCGCGGCGTGTACGAAACGCCCGGCGGCACCATCCTGCACGCCGCCCACCGGGCGGTGGAATCGCTCACCCTCGACCGCGAGGTGATGCACCTCAAGGAGGGGTTGATCACCCGCTACGCCGAGCTGGTCTATTACGGCTACTGGTTCGCTCCCGAGCGCGAGCTGCTGCAGAAAACCATCGATGACACCCAGAAGCACGTCAACGGCGTGGCGCGGGTCAAGCTGTACAAGGGCAGCTGCACGGTGGTGCGGCGCAAGTCGCCCGATTCACTCTACGACCCGGAATTCGCCACCTTCGAAGCGGACACGGTCTATGACCAGCGGCTCGCCGAGGGATTCATTCAGCTCAATGCGCTGCGGCTGAAGATCAACAGCCTGCTGAGGGCAAAGCGGTAGCACCGTCTTCAGCGGCACAACCAGCACCTGCAACAGGAAACATCGTGAAAGCACCGGGTCTGAGGCCATTCCTCTTTTTTTCCGTGCTCTGCCTTCTCCTGGCCGGTGGATGCGGCAAGAAGGATGATCCCACCGCCCCGGTGGCGGTGGCGCCGGGGAAGGTGCGCGATTTCGCCGTGCGCCCCCGGGGTAACGCCATCGTTGTAAGTTTCGTTCTGCCGGAGAAGAACAATGACGGCTCGCTGCTTGCGGACCTCGCAGGATTCACCGTGCTGCGCAGCGAGCAGCCCTTGGCCCGTGAATGCAAGGACTGCCCCAGGCGCTTCCTGGTCATCGGCGACATCGATTACAAAACCTACCTGATGAACAATCCCCAGGCCGGCGCCATCGAATACAGCGACAGCGCGCTCACCGTTCAAACCGTCTACACCTACCGGGTGATGGGCTATAATACCGACAAGCGGCCGGGCGTACCGGTAACCGGATCGGACACCTACTGGGATGTGCCGAGCGCCCCGCCCCGGGCGGTGCGCTCGGAGCTGCAGGGAAAATCGGTGGTCTTACGCTGGGAAGCGCCGGCCACCCTGCAGGACGGAGCGGCATTTGAGGGCCCGGTTGCCTACAACCTGTACCGGCGCACGCCGGAAACCTCCTTTCCCCTTGTTCCCATCAACAGCGAGCCCATTGCCGCCCTCTCCTGCCGCGACCGGGGGATCATAAAGGACAGCGATTACGTCTATACGCTGCGGGCCATCCGGCAGGTGCGGGAGAGCGCAATCGAAAGCGAGGCCTCCGCGGAGATTGCCGTCAATACCACCGATCGCACCCCTCCCCGGGTTCCCACCGGCCTGGTTGCCGTTCCAACGGCCACCGGAATGGTCCTCAAGTGGGACGAAAACGAGGAGGAGGATCTTGCCGGCTACAACCTGTATCGCCGGGCCACGGGCGAAGCACGGCCGGTGCGAGTAAACGACGCGCCGATTGTGCGAGGCGGTTTCACCGATGCAGCCGTGGTGAAAAACCGGACCTATGCCTACACGGTGACGGCGGTCGATGATGCGACCGTCCCGAATGAAAGCCAACCGTCCGAGGAAGTCGTTATCACCTGCACATTTTAGAGAAGCGACATGCACGATTTCACCTATCTCAATGATGAGCTGTGCTGCGAAGGCGTAGCGGTTAAGGAAATTGCCGCGGCGGTGGGAACCCCCTTCTACCTGTACAGCGCCCATACGCTCCAAAACCACTTCAGGGTGTTCGATGGGGCCTTTGAGGGCATCAAACACCTCACCTGCTTTTCGGTCAAGGCCAATTCCAACCTGGCGGTGCTGCGGCTGATTGCCGGCCTGGGGGGCGGATTCGACATCGTCTCGGGGGGAGAGCTGTTCCGCGCACTCAGGGCGGGCGCTGACCCCCGCAAGGTGGTCTTCTCCGGGGTGGGCAAGCAGCCGTCGGAGCTGGCCTACGCCCTGGAGAACAACATCCTGATGTTCAACCTGGAGTCATCCCAGGAATTGACCGCCATCGATGAGGTCGCCGGGCGCCTGGGCATCAGGGCGTCCATCGCCATCCGGGTCAATCCCCACATCGATCCCCAGACCCATCCCTACATTTCCACCGGGCTGAAAAAAAACAAGTTCGGCATTGAAATGAAGCGGGCGATCGAGGATTACCGGCGGGCGCAGCAGCTCAAGCACGTGGAGGTGGTCGGCGTCGACTGCCACATCGGCTCGCAGATCACCGACAGTAAACCCTTCGTCGAAGCCCTGGCCAAGGTCAAGGAGCTGGTGCATATCCTGCGCGGCCATGACATCCCCATCCGCTACATCGACGTGGGGGGCGGCCTGGGCATCACCTATGACCGGGAACAGCCGCCGCATCCCCGCGAGTATGCCGCCGCCTTGAAGCGGGAGCTGGAGGGGCTTGACTGCACGCTCTTTCTCGAACCGGGCCGGGTCATTGTCGGCAACGCCGGCATCCTGGTCACCCGGGTGCTCTATATCAAGGAGGGAAGCGAAAAAACCTTCGTCACCGTCGATGCCGCCATGAATGATCTCATCCGCCCCAGCCTGTATGGCGCCTTTCAGGCCATCCAGCCGGTGGTCAAACCGGCGGGCGATGCAACCATGACGGCGGACGTCGTCGGGCCCATCTGCGAATCGGGCGACTTTTTCGCGCGCGACCGGGCGCTTCCCCGGGTGGCGCCGGATGATCTTCTGGCTATCATGAGCGCCGGGGCGTACGGCTTCACCATGTCCTCCAACTACAACTCCCGTCCCCGCGTTCCGGAGGTGATGGTGCGGGGCAGGGAATTTCACCTGGTCAGGAAGCGGGAGGAGTACGACGATTTGATCAGGGGCGAAAGCATCCCTGAGTGGCTGCAGTAAGAGCCTTTGCCATGATCAACACGAGAGAGTGGGCTCATTCCAATTGAACGTATGATTGCCGTGAGTAGTTCCCCTATGAAGATGATACCCTTTACCAAGATGAGCGCGGCCGGCAATGACTTCATCATGATCGACAACCGCGCGGCGGTGGTGGATGCGGCGCGGGGCGGCGCACTGGCGCGGAGCATCTGCCGGCGCAAGCTCTCGGTGGGCGCCGACGGGCTGATCCTGATCGAAGATTCGCCGCGGGCGGATTTCAAGTGGCGCTTCTTTAATGCCGACGGCAGCGAGGCGGAGATGTGCGGCAACGGCGGCAGGTGCGCCGCCCGGTTCGCCCACCGCTGCGGCATTGCCCCGGCCTCGCTGAGCTTCGAAACCCTGGCGGGAATCATCAAGGCGGAGATTCGGCAGGAGCGGGTAAAGCTCGAGCTGCCGCCGGCATCACGCCCGGAACTCGGCATCACCCTGACGATTGAAGACACGCGCTACAGCGTCAACAGCATCACCGTCGGGGTTCCCCACGCGGTGCTGTTTGTCGATGACCTTGAAGGCTGCCCGGTGGCGCCGCTCGGCAGGCAGATCCGCTTCCACGACCGCTTCAAGCCGGCCGGCACCAATGCCGATTTCGTGGCCATCAAAGACGGCTCAGCCATCGCGGTCCGGACCTATGAGCGGGGCGTGGAGGACGAAACCCTGGCCTGCGGAACCGGTTCCGTCGCCTCCGCCCTGATCGCCGGCATCACCCGGGGCATGGCATCGCCCCTGTCGGTCATCACCCGGGGCGGTGAAATATTGACCGTCCATTTCTCGGTGCGCGAGGGGATTCCGGCTGACCTGTTTCTCGAGGGCGGCGCCGATTTCATCTACGAGGGGCAATTGTACCGCACCATCATCTAATCAGACACAAGGACGACACCACCATGTTCTCTGGCTCCCTGATTCCCATCATCACCCCGTTCAAAGACGGCGCAATCGACGAGAAGGGCCTGCTGCGGCTGATTGAGTTTCACATCGCCGCCGGGACCGACGGCATCATCCCTTGCGGCACCACCGGGGAGTCGGCCACGCTGTCGCACCAGGAGCACGAGCGGATCATCGACATCTGCGTGGAGGCGGTCAATCACCGAATTCCGGTCATCCCGGGCACGGGGTCAAACAACACCTGCGAGGCGGTCAAGCTGACCCGCTATGCCAGGACGGCGGGGGCGGACGGCGCGCTGCTTATCACCCCCTACTACAACCGGCCGACCCAGGAGGGCCTGTATCAGCATTACCGGGCCATCGCTTCAGAGGTTGACATCCCGCTGATTCTTTACAACGTGCCGGGCAGAACCGGGGTTAACATGCTGCCGGAAACGGTCGCCCGGCTGGCCGCACTGCCTTCCATTGTCGGCATCAAGGAGGCCACCGGATCGCTGCGCCACGTCTGCGACATCATTCACCTCTGCGGCGCGGACTTTGACGTGTTTTCCGGCGATGACTTTACCAACTACGCCATCCTGGCGGTGGGAGGCAGGGGCGTCATCTCGGTTACCGCCAACATCGTGCCGGAACGGATCGCCGCCATGTGTGACGCTTATACCGCCGGCGACCACACCACCGCGCGGGAGATTCATTACCAGTTAATTTCCCTGCATGACGCCATGTTTCTGGAAACCAACCCCATCCCGGTAAAAACCGCCCTGGGGCTGATGGGTA
>CAZWCD010000050.1:9459-17521 GCA_964632275.1 uncultured Thermodesulfobacteriota bacterium | reverse complement strand
TACGAGGTAATCTGGACCAGGCTGCTGGGGCTGATCATCGGGCCGACCATATATTCTTTTACCATCATTCTTACCACCTTTATTACCGGACTGGGGCTGGGCAGCCTGGTCTTCGGCTGGCTGGCCGACAGAACCGGGAAACCCCTCAGGCTATTAATCCATACCCAGCTTTTCGCAGCCGTCCTGGCTTTGGGGGTGAGCCAGCTCCTGGGCAACAGCCAGTTTTTCTTCGCCAAGCTCACTTACCACTATCAGATGTCATTCGGCCTGCTCTCGGCGGCACGGGCAGCGCTGCTCTTCGCCATCATGATCGGCCCCACCTTATTTCTTGGAGCGACCTTTCCGCTGGTGGGGAAAATCTACACCCGCTCCCTCAGCCGGATCGGGCACTCCATCGGCTTTGCCTACGCGATCAATACCATCGGTGCGGTGCTGGGATCCTTCGGCGCAGGCTTTCTGTTCATCCCGCTTCTGGGCAAGGAGCTGAGTTTAAGCCTGATTGTCGGCCTTCAGCTGTGCGGCGCCCTGGGCGCGGGGGCATATCTTATCGGTGTGCGGCGCGACACCGAGTTTTTGAAGTGGATGCCCGCCGGCACCATCGCCCTGGCCGCCGCCCTCCTGTGCTTCTTCCTGCCGAACTGGAACCGGCAGCAGCTCTCCATCGGAAGGTACCACCGCCTTGACGAATTGCGCACCCAGCTTCAAACCAGCGGCTGGCTGGAAGCGCTGATCAAGGGGCCGGCACGGCTGAAACAGCATCAGCTGAACACGCGGCTGCTTTTTTACGGAGACGGGATCGGCGGGTTCACCAGCGTGATGAACATAACAAATTTCCTGGGCGAGGATGAGTTGCTGCTCCTGAACAGCGGCAAGGGTGATGCATCAAGCCATGGTGACATGCCCACGCAGACGCTTACCGCACACATCCCTCTGCTGTTTCACCCGGCCCCCCGGGAAGTGCTGGTCATCGGCCTGGCCAGCGGCATTACAGCGGGAGAAACCCTCCTCTATCCCATCGAGCGGCTCGATGTTGTGGATATCAGCGAGCAGGTGGAGGAGGCCAGCAGTTTCTTTATCCCCTGGAACAACAACGTGCTGGCCAACCCGAAAACCGAGCTCATCATCCAGGATGCCCGGGCCCACCTGGAGTTGACCAGCCGGAGCTATGATGTGATCATCGCTGAGCCTTCCAATCCCTGGATGGCGGGCCTGGCAAACCTTTTTACCGAAGAATGCTTCACCTTAGCAAAAAACCGCCTGAAGGAAGACGGCATGTTTGTGCAGATGTTTCATTCCTATCAGATGGACTGGTCAACTTTTTCCATGGTGGGAAGAACATTCAACAGGGTTTTCCCGCACAGCACCCTTATCGCGACCTATCCTGCTCCCCCCAACGCCCTCAGGCCGGAAAACGATTATCTGTTTATCGGCTTCAACGGAACCAAAGGTTTCAGCCGGGAGGCTGCCGAAAGGGCGGTCGTTTACGCCCGGCAGTCGAATAATATAAACTTGTCCAATCCCGAACTGCTGTACCGACTGATAGTGAGTGAAGACCTTGGCCGGCTGTTTGGTGCAGGACCGATCCACACCGACAATCGGCCCCTGCTGGAGTTTGCCGCACCGCGCGCCATGTATACAAGCGATCCATCCATTGAAAAAAATCTCTCCGCCCGCCGGTGGCTCAGCCCGGAGACGGCATCCGTCCTCGCCGCGATCAACAACCGGGAAGATCAACTGGCCTTCGCCGCCTTCGCCCTTTCCCTCTACCAGCCATTCCCTGATATGGTTGACCTGGAAGAGGCAACCCCCGATCAGCGGGGTCGCCTTGTCCGCCTTATAGAAGAATATTGCTCGCGGACACCGGTGGATGATTATGCCGTTTTTACCGATCGGGAACTGATGGAGCGCTGCGTTTCCCGGCAAATAGAAACGGCTGAAAAGAACATCAGCCGTTTCTCTGACAAAACCTATGTCTACGACCGCCTGGGCACTGCTTACGATGCCATCGGAAAAACGGACCAGGCCATAGCATACTATCAAAAATCGCTGGAGGCAAATCCCCGCTCTCCCGGCGTGCTCTACAACCTGGGCATCGCTCAAGGGAACCGGGGGGATCTTGCCGCCGCAATCGTCTGCTACAAAAAAGCGCTGGACATCGATCCCGGCTTCGACCGGGCGCTCAACAATCTGGGCAACGCCTACATTGTCCAGGGCGAGTTCGCGCAGGCGATTGCAGCGCTCACCAGGGCCGTATCAAGCAATCCCAATTTTGCCGAAGCGCACAACAACCTCGGCAATGCATACATTAAAAAGGGAGCGTTGGACAAGGCAATCGCCGCGTATGAACGGGCAACCGACCTGCGCCCGGGCTTCGCCGAGGCGCATTATAATTTGGGGATAGCCTATCGAAAAAAGAAGCGGCTGGACAAGGCAATCGCCGAGTTAGAACGGGCGGTGGCCATCCAGCCGGCATACGCCAAGGCTCACTACCAGCTTGCCATTGTCTACTACTATGACAAGCAGTACGCGCCGGCCCTGCTGCACTGCAACAAGGCAATCGAGCTCGGCGCCGACGTTGATCCGAAACTGCTCGAGCTGCTCAAACCCTACGGATGACAGGCAGACCGGGTGAACCACCGGTGTTGCATGGAAACTGGCAGTGCAAAGGCAGGGAAGCACTGCGGTTCTTATGGCCCTGATTCCGGCGGTTGCAGCGTGACACGCTTATGTTCACCCGTCGCAACACTGGTTTCGACATACACAATCAAGCGGTCTTCATCACCGTCGTGACCGCCGCGCACTGCGTCACGAATCGACCCTCCCACAACCTCATACCCACAGGCGATGTCGTCACCGGCGCTACCCCCAGGCAGCGGTACAAAGAATTTCAAAACGCCGGAAACGGCAACCTCCGTATCGTTTATCACCTCCCGGGTCACCACCGCCGATGATCCATCGTTAGTCCCCTCAACCGTGTCGATGCGAATGCCATTCCCCGCATACGATTGGTAATCCCGCTCCCGGTTATTGGCAGGGTCATTGTCACCGGGAGGGATCATTACCTCTTCGGGGGCGGTGCGGTTGAGGCTCACCACCCGGCCATCCTCCACGGTTGTCATCCGGTAGCCCCAGAAATCATCCCCGCTGCATACGGCGCTGCCCGCCGAGGTGGTATGCACCCACCAGGTTCCATCGGCATCATCCCGGTCGATAAAATCTCCGTGCACATGCCCCAGCAAAACGTGGGTTATACTCCCCGTCCCGGGGTATAGGGCAGCATGGGCATTGTTCTCCGCGATGAGATCAACCACGGCCTGGCCGCTGGTCCGGTCATTCCACTCCTGGTACGAAAACATATCAGGCAGGTGCAGGGCCTCCGCATACCCGTCCCCGTCTGCATCCGCCGGGCTGGTTGCTCCGCCGAATGCATGGACATTTCCCCGCGGGTCGTGGTGCGCCACGATGACCGAATTCCTCCCCGCATCGCCCGCGCTTCGCAGATCCCGCTCCAGCCATGCCAGCTGGTCCGGCCCCATCGCCCCTCCCCATTGCTGAACCGCAACATACCATCCGTCGCGCCGGGACGCCGGCCCGTCATAGGTGTTGAGGCACACAAAATGCTGCTTCCCGCCGTAATCGAACGAGTAGTAGGGCGGGCCGATCACCTGCTTCCAGTACTCCAGGCCGTCCCGGAGCAGCCCGCCGCCGCTCGCGTAGCCGTCGTGATTGCCCGGCACCAGAAACAGGGGAATTGAGAAGCGGCGCAGGAACTCGAAGGCCCAGGCATATTCGGGGGCATAGGGGCCGCCGAACACCAGGTCGCCGCTGACCACGATGAACTCCGGGTCGAGAAATGCAAGCTCATCAAAAATCCGGCGCATCATTGCCGATGGGGCGCCGCCCCGGTTTTCCGGGCGGCGTTCCTGGGCATACCGGCGGGGATCGCCCACGTGCATATCAGTCAGGTGCACAAAGCGGTAGCTGTCGCTGAACTCTTTTATAACCCTGACGGAGTTGTACTGGATGTCCGAGATATTTGCAGCCCGGCTGCTGACCACGCAGTCAAAGGTGTCACGCGGGATATGCGCGGGTACGGCGGCGGTGAGCAGGTAACAGCCCGAGGCGCTGTCATAGCTGCTCTCGATCACCGGAAAAGGATACGACTGGACGACCGGATCATGGGTGGTGATGCGCATCATCCAGTCGCGGGTTGCCCCGCCGTCCGCGTACTTTACCACCACGCCAAGCGACCCACCCGCCGCCACCAGGGCCGGGCAGCCTACCACCGGATAGACGATGCTCCTGATTTTTTCCAGACCGGGGGGGATGAAGCGGGGAGCCGCGTCGGAATAGCCGGGATCGGGGATGGGATAGACCGAACTGCCGGTTTCCGCGGCGGCCGAGCCCGAAACCGGGCAGGCCAGCGCCAGCCAGCATGCCAGAACCGCAAACGCCAGCCGGCGGCGCGGCTGCAGCCGGGAAGCGGAGGGATCACGCGTCAGCGCGCTTCTTTTTAAAGTCGCATTCCTTTTTGGCACAGCTCACCACCACCCCGTAGCGCTTGCTCTCTTTTTCCACCAGGAACGGGCTTCCGCACTGCGGACACGGTTCATTGACCGGCTTGTGCCAGGTGGCGAATGTACACTGGGGGTACCGGGAGCAGCCGTAAAAGATCCGGTTCCTCCTGGTTTTTTTACCGATCACGTCCCCCTCGCCGCACTCCGGGCATTTGACGCCGGTGGGCACCGATTTGTTGAGCGACTTGATGGACTTGCACCCGGGATAGCCTGAGCAGGCGAGAAACTTGCCGTACCGGCCCTCCTTGACCACCATGGGCTTGCCGCACTTCTCGCAGGTTTCGCCTGCCGCCGCGTCCTGCTCAACCACCCCGTTTTCCTTGCCGGCAAGCGACCGGATGTACCGGCACCCGGGATAGCCCGAGCAGCCGAGAAACTTCCCGTAGCGCCCCAGCCGGATGATCAGGTTTTTGCCGCACTGGGGACATGCCTCGTCGGTTTTTTCGGTGATGATTTCGTGCCGCTTGATTTCCGTCTCCTTCTTCCCGATCAGATTGATAAAGGGCTTCCAGAAATTGCGCACCACCGGCTTCCACTCCATCTCGCCGCGCGCGATTTCATCCAGCTCCTCCTCGAGGTGTGCGGTAAAATGATAGTCAACATAGCGCGGGAAGTGGTCCACCAGCAGCCCGTTGACGGTCACGCCCAGGTCCTCGGGGAAGAACCTGCGGTCGGTTATGGTGACATACCGCCGGGTTTTGAGGATCTCGATAATGCTGGCGTAGGTGGACGGCCTGCCGATGCCGTATTCTTCAAGCGTCTTCACCAGCGTCGCCTCGGTGTAGCGGGGCGGCGGCTGGGTAAAATGCTGCTCCGGCACCAGCGCCTGCAGGTCCAGCCCCTGTCCTTCGCTGAACTGCGGCAGCATCATGTCCTTCTCATTGCCGTCGTCATCCTTCCCCTCGGTGTACACCTTCATAAACCCGGGGAATACAACGGTCGACCCGGTGGCCCGGAACAGGAAGCCGTCGCCCGCGGCGATGTCCACCGCAACCGCGTCGAGCAGCGCCTGCGCCATCTGACAGGCAATGGTCCTCTTCCAGATCAGCTCATAGAGCCGGTATTGATCCGGCGTCAGCCGGGCGTGCAGCTCCTCCGGGGTAAGGGTGATGTCGGTCGGGCGAATGGCCTCGTGGGCCTCCTGGGCATTCTTCGACTTTTGCTTGAAGACGCGGGGATGCTTCAGGCAGTATGCCTTGCCGTACAGGGCAATGATTTTCTCCTTGATGCTGTAGAGGGCGCTCTCCGCGAGGTGGACGCTGTCGGTGCGCATGTAGGTGATCAGTCCCTTCATCCCCTCGTCCAGGGCAATGCCTTCATACAGCTTCTGGGCAACCGACATGGTCTTCTTGGCCGAGAACCGGAGTTTCCGCGATGCCTCCTGCTGCAGGGTGCTGGTGGTAAATGGGGGAGCGGGATTGCGCTTTACCTCCTTGCGCCGGATCTCCTTGACCGCGTATGCGGCGCCCTGCAGGCGGCCCACAATGGCATCCGCGGCTGCCTGATTCCCGATCTGGAACTTGTCCAGCTTCCCCCCGTCCATTTCCACCAGATCGGCGGAAAAGACCGTTCCGGGTGAATCGGCGCCCCGGCTTGAAAGATCCGCCCGTATGGTCCAGTACTCCTGGGGCACAAAATCCCGGATCTCCTTTTCCCGCTCGCAAATCAAGCGCAGCGCCACCGACTGCACCCGCCCGGCCGAGAGCCCCGGCCTGATTTTCTTCCAGAGCAGGGGGCTCAGATTAAACCCGTACAGGTAGTCAAGCACCACCCGCGCCTGCTGCGCGTCAACCAGCGGCGAGGAAATGGTCCGGGGGTTCTTAAGCGCCTCCTCGATGGCTTCTTTGGTGATTTCATGAAACACGATCCGTTTCACCTCGAGCGGCCTGCCTTTCCGTGCCGGCGGGGTTCCGTTGCCGAGCCCCAGGCTCACCGTCAGATGCCAGGAAATCGCCTCTCCCTCCCGGTCCATATCAGTCGCGAGATATACCGTACCGCAATGGCCAAGCGCCTTCTCGATCCGGTCAAGGTGCTTTTTGCTCTGGGGCAAAACCGCATATTTCGGCTCAAAATCCTTGCTGATGTCAACCGATCCTGATTTGCTGGGCAGCGCCCGCACATGCCCCATGCAAGCCAGGACCTCATACTGCTTGCCTAAAAACTGACTTAAGGTTTTAGCCTTGGTCGGTGACTCAACCACGATGAGTGATGGTGCGATGGTAGCCATTGTGTATCGGTAAGCTCCTTATAGCTTATTGATGTAGCGTTTTTTTTATAAAATGCTTGCCGGGAAGCTGTCTGATGAGGCCTCTCAGCTCGAGTTCCAGGAGCACGGATGAAACCGTGCTGCTGTCAAGCCCCGACCCGGCAATGATGCCGTCGATATGCGCCTGGTCGCCGGCAACCAGGTCGAGCACCGCCGCTTCGTTCCTGCTCAACCGCTCCCGCCCGCCCTCACCCTCCGTGCGGGACGGCGGCGGGAGGCTTGGCGCATCCGGCATGAGTTCGGCAATGATGTCCTGCGCGTCTTCAACCAGTTTCGCGCCTTCCTTGATAAGCTGATGCGTCCCCCGGCTTCTGGGCGAGTCGATGCTGCCGGGCACGGCAAAAACATCCCTCCCCTGCTCCAGGGCAAGGCGGGCGGTAATGAGCGATCCGCTGCGGTGACTTGCCTCCACCACCACCACGCCCAGGGACATGCCGCTGATAATCCGGTTGCGCCGGGGGAAATTGCATCCTGCCGGGCCCGTCGACATGGGAAACTCGGAAAGGACCGCCCCGCAGGAGGCAATTTCATCTTTCAGCTTTATATTTTCCAGGGGATACGTGACATCCACGCCGCATCCCAGCACCGCAATGGTCCGCCGCTTAACCGACAGCGCCCCCCGGTGCGCGCTGGTATCAATGCCCCGGGCCATGCCGCTCACAATGGTTATCCCCTGACGGGCTATATCCCGGGAGATCCTTTCCGTCACCATCTTGCCATAGCTGCTGGCAAAACGGGATCCGACCACTGCAACCGCACGACTGTCCTCCCTGCGGAGTTCTCCTTTGACATAGAGGCAGGGCGGGGGATCATAGATAGTGAGCAGGTTGGCCGGATAGGCGTCATCCAGGAAGGGAACCAGCTGCACCCCGTGCTGCTGCATCAGTTCCAGCTCGCGTTCCACCCGGACGGCCTGTTTAAACTCCCGGATGCCTTGTATTGCCCTGCTTCGTATGCCCTCCACCTTTTCCAAATCGCTGGAAGAAGCCCTGAACACCCCTCCGGGGGTATGAAAGCGGCTTATGAGATTGCGATAGCCGATGCTGCCCAGGCCTTCAACAAAACTCAAGGCCAGCCAATGATATGCATCCTGTTGCATAGGTGCCGGTATCAGCTGAGTAAATGGCTTTTCGACCGCTCCGATTACAGCCGGGCAGCACGTAATCTGCCCGCTTGGAGCCTCAGCAAGGATCGTGCCCGCCTATCTACATCAAAATGC
>CAZWCD010000050.1:6939-9359 GCA_964632275.1 uncultured Thermodesulfobacteriota bacterium | reverse complement strand
AAGGCCGGGAAATCGAGGTATTTTTCCCTGCATATCGGAACATTCTACAGCATTCTTTTTTTCGTTCTCATTTTTATCGTAGGTGATTGTATCGCAATTCTCAAGTATCTTGAAAACCACAGACTGATCAAAGAAAACAGCAAGCTGAAAGACGAGAAAGACGAGCTGGAAAAATTATCTGACATTGTTAAAAAAATTGAGAAAAATGAGACATTTATCGAAGAGTTTTTGGGAATGGGCAAGACCGGTGCACCTGCGGGAATGATGGGACAGGGTGGCGGGTCATCTTCAGATTTCGCTGATGAACCGCTCGCCGATGCGCCTGAACCGGCAATGGTTGCCTTCCCTGCGACGGCCGTGGAAGACCAGCCGCCGGTTGAAAGGGCGCTTGAGCTCAACCGCAACCTGGAGGGCATCGTCGATGTGCTGATTGACCGTAAGAGCAAGTGGGATACCAAGCCTTCAATTCTGCCGGTTGAAACCGATCGCTATTTTGTCACATCCGATTTCGGCTGGAGGCTGAGCCCCTTTACCGGGCGTCGCCAGTTCCATCGGGGCATGGATATATCCTCACGCCGGGGGACGCCGATTATCGCGCCGGCTGACGGCACGGTTGCCGAGGTTGGCAGGGATCGCTTTATCGGCAGATATATCAGGATCACCCATAATAAAACCTTTTCAACCCTTTACGGACATCTGCTTGAAGTCAAGGTTGCCAAGGGCCAGAAGGTCAAACGAGGCAAAGTGATAGGTCTCATGGGGAACTCCGGCATGTCCACCGGCCACCATCTGCATTATGAAGTGTATCAGAACGACAAGAATGTGAATCCGTCATACTACATCCTGAACACGCATGCCCCGCAATTGGCCATGACCAGGCAGTAGAAGAGCCCGCCAGGATGAGTATCCAGAACCTGTAACCGACAAGTATGGCATAGAAAAAAGTTCCCCGGCCTGCGGCTGGGGAACTTTTTTTGACGGCAGCACATGGCACACCGGCCCGGCTTACCGGCCAAAGAAGTTTGAGATAAGATCCGGGATAAAAACCGGCTGAGAAGCAGGGCTGAGACCTGCCGGCGCGGCAGGCGGATGCCATTCTGTGGAAACCAGCTGGTACGGCTCGTTGTGATTGTAAATAAAAATCGAACAGAGCATACCGGCTGCGTTAAAGGACCCCTGTGCGGCACCAGTGTCAAAGCGCCCCCAATTGATCGCCCAGGCGGCTGAGGCAACATGGGTTGCGCAATAGGTTATTGACCCGTCGAAGTTGTCATGAGAAAAATACGGGAAGGCGCTGCGCAGCCACAAATCGTCATCATAGTCGCCGGAACCCGAGCTGTTCAGGTAGTGATAATTCCCGAAGAAAGCCACGTAATGTTTAGACCCGCTTTCATGCTCATACATCCAAATGGTTCCGTCAAGTGCGGCGGCATCCGCTCCCGCCGCGGGAATGATTGCCGCCAGCATAAAAAACCACAAAAAACAACGAGCTCTTTTCATCATCAGGTTCTCCCGTCCTTGTTTCCCGCACTATCCAGCAAGTTTGATACCAGTCGTGCGGTCACGCGGTGGCAGGCCCGGCGCAAGCATTTAATCAATTGAATTTGCTTTACTTATCTTGCCGCGGCGTTGTCGGTACCGGGGATGCCGCGACCGGGGCACGTGACGTGTGCCGTTCCTTTCGGCACATGAGCCGGTCACCGAACGGCAGGTTTGTTCCTTCCCCATTCGGGAGACTGTCTTAACGGTTCTGGATGCCTCGGCTGATATAATATGTCTGGGCGGTGCGGGACGTATTCGCGCTTTTTACCCGCACTTTGATATTGCTTCGCCTGCTGAGCAGCGCCTGCACCTCCCAGGCATGGGACGCCTTGACCTGGCCGGCTACTTTCCCAAATCCCTTAACTCCTTCAAGCCTCAAGAATTCATCGAGGTCCTTATACTGCTCGGGCAGTTCCAGCACAAAACTGTCTACGCCCTTTTCCTTGGCCATCTCCAGTGAGGCCGCCGCCCCTCTGAGCCCGGCAACATCATTGTCGGGGATCAGGGTCAGGCTTTTGATCCCCCGGTTAATCAGGTCCTCCAGCATTCTCCCCGTCAGAGAAGAAAAGCCGGTCGCAACCACACCGGAGATACCCCGTTGGGTGGCGATCAACGCATCAAAGTACCCCTCGGTCACATACACTGCCTTTCCGTTGGTAACTGCATGGAGATTAAAGAGGGCATCACGTTCCACCTGCGCGCTGTAAATGTATTTGGGACGATTGCTGTCGATCCGTCTGGCAATAAATCCTTGGAGCCTGCCGCCGCCATCACGGCAGGGGATGATTATTTTGTGGGTCTGGCCGAAGTCCCTGGTAATCTCGAACCCCAGCGATGCAAAACGCTCCGCTCCCAGGGCATTTTTCACGTCCTGCCGC
>CAZWCD010000050.1:5775-6839 GCA_964632275.1 uncultured Thermodesulfobacteriota bacterium | reverse complement strand
GAACCGGCGCACGAGGCCCCTGCTTTCGGCGCCGATTGCCGGTCCTTTATCCAGTATCCCGTTGTGTATCATCCTGAAACATGTTTCATAATAACTACACTGCCGCCTACCGGTTGTGGCGTCAAAAGCCCCGTCCCGCCACCAATGAGATGGTTGTTATTGAGCAGCCTGCGGAAAACTACTTTTTCAACAACCTGCTAGACCTTATTCCCGAATATGATCATATGCCGGTCGCTGACCGCCCTGACCGATAGTTCAGCCAGCCCGCAGCGCGCAAGCTGCAGCGTCACCTCGGCCGGTTCAAACGCCGCGAGCAGGGAGTTGTAGAAATCGCGCTTGAGCACCTCCGGCTCATTCCCCGCATAGTATTCAACCATGTCCGCCGCGGTTTCCCGATCCCCCGGACGGCGCAGGTCGTAGACAAAGAGCATTGTCCCGGAAACGGCGTGGGCGGCGATGGCGCGCCACAAGCCATCGGGGTCATGCAGGTGATGCAGACAGCTGGTGCTTATAATCGCCTCATAGGTCCGGCGCGGCACCAACCCGCTGGAGAGGGCCGCCTCAACGAAGCTGATGCGCGCGCCCGTCAGCGGCGAGAGCTGCCGGCGCTTCCGCGCCAGGGCAATCATCGCCGCCGAACCATCCACCGCCACCAGATCCGCCGCGGGAAACCGGCTCGCGAAACGGAAGGTCACGTCTCCCGGGCCGCAGCCGAGATCGAGAACCGCACCGGCAATGTCCGTCCCCGGGAACACGGCGTCAAACAGCTCGATGACGCGGCTGTGCGCCTCCTCGAAATCGGCGCCGGCATATCCTTCAGCGCCGGCCTGCTCTTCCATGAGTTCCGTCTCAACCGTTCGTTCCATCGCCCTCTGGGATCCCGCCGCTCCGGTCCACCGCGCAACCGGGGCGGCGTTTATGAAACACAACGAGCAGATTGTTGAAAAAACCGGTTACGAGTATACGGCGCACGGGCAGGATAGTCAAAAAAATTTTTGGCGGGCTGATCCTGAGAACTCGCAACCTGCAGTTTGGCATTGACAATTCTCCCCGGTTTGGCTACA
>CAZWCD010000050.1:0-5675 GCA_964632275.1 uncultured Thermodesulfobacteriota bacterium | reverse complement strand
GATGAACCCGCGCCGCGGGAACCATGCCACGCGGATCAGCCGCCGGCAGGGACAAAAAAATTAAAAAAATGCTGGTAAAAAAATAACAAACGATTATAATCAGCGGTTAATAAAAAACTGCCTTCCGTTCCGGGCAGTCGCGGGAAAGGTGCAGGTGGCACCAATCACTCACACATTCATTGAAGGAGGAGCAGGGTATGGAAAAGCTGATGAAGCACGTTGTCATAACCATTGCCATAGCAGCCGTGGCGGTCATGTCGGGCTGCTCGCATACAAAGAAAGAAACGGCATCGCCTGAAACTGCCGCCCCGCAGGTTGTCGCTCCTGAATCTGAGGAAACCGATGTCATGGCCGAGGGCAAAATCATCAATACCATTTATTTCGACTTTGACAAATCCGATCTGCAGCCGAACGCCATCGACGTGCTCAAGAAGATCGGAGCCTGGCTCACCAAGAATCCGGATAAAAAAATCCGTATTGAAGGCCATTGCGATGAGCGCGGCACGGACGAATACAACATCGCCCTGGGCGAGCGCCGGGCCCAGTCCGCAAGGAATTATCTGTCCACCATGGGCATTCCCATGCAGAATGTAAGCACGCTGAGCTTTGGCGAAGAAAAACCGGCCGATCCCGGACATAGCGAAACGGCATGGTCCAAAAACCGGCGGGCAGAATTCAAGATTGTCAAATAGGTTTCTCGCCCGCAGCGCTCACCCGCACGGTACGGCTCTGCGCATGGTGAGCGATTGATAGCTGTTCAGTCATTTCCCCCCATCCGTTGCCTTTTTACGCGAGAAAGGCAGGGGGTGGGGGGAAAAATCTTAGATGCGCCGGGGGGGGGTTAATCACACCCCGGGAACGCCATCCGGCCGATAGCGCTTGATTTTTTAAGGCTGAAATTATATATTTTCTCAAATCTTATCCGCAAAAAAGGCACTGCCGGTGATCATGCTGACCAAGAAAGCTCGTAGCAACGGCGCGCGCTGGCGCATGCTGCCCGTCGCGGCAGGATTATGGATGATGCTCTGTTGCAGCTGGGCCCCTTGTGCATGCGCGGGGGCACCTGCGGCGGAAGCTAAAAGCGGGACGCCGGTTTCCTTCGATTTTGATCGTGTGGTGGGAAAAGCGCGGGAGCTTGCCAAGGCGCCTTTTAAGGACCCCTTCGGACGCATCCCCTCCTTCCTGCTTGAGATCAATTATGACCAGTGGCGCAACATCAGGTACCGGCCCGAACAGTCCCTGTGGCGCGATGAAAAGCTGCCTTTTGAAGTCCAATTTTTTCACCCCGGCTTTTACTACAACATTCCGGTGACCATCAATATAATCAATCCCTCCGGCGTTACCACGCTGCCCTTTTCCACCGAACTGTTTGACTACGGCACCAACGATTTCAAGGCCAGCGTTCCCAACACCGTGGGCTTTGCGGGCTTTCGTCTTCATTACAATATTCTCACCAAAACCTACAAGGACGAGTTCCTGGTATTTCTCGGGGCCAGTTATTTCCGCGCCATTGCCAGGGGACAGGTGTACGGTCTTTCAGCCCGGGGCATTGCCATAGACACCGGGCTGCAGTCGGGGGAGGAATTTCCCTTTTTCAAGGAATTCTGGATCGCCAAGCCGGGCCTCAATGACAAGCAGATCACGGTGTATGCCCTGCTCGACAGCCCCAGCCTGACCGGCGCATACCGCTATATCATCAGGCCGGGGAAAGAAACGGTTGTGGAAGTGACCAGCCGGCTCTTCCGCCGCAATGAAAAAAAACTGGGCATCGCGCCGCTGACCAGCATGTTCTTCTATGGTGAAAACACCAACTTCCGGCCGGTCGATGACATGCGCCCCGAAATTCATGATTCCGACGGCATGCAGATCGCATTGAGATCGGGGGAGTGGCTCTGGCGCCCGCTGGTCAACCCTTCAAGCCTGTGGGTAAACACCTTTCAGGCGGACAACCCGGTCGGCTTCGGCCTGATGCAGCGGGATACGGACTTCGATCACTACCAGGATCTGGAAACCCGCCCGGAGCTCCGCCCCAGCCTGTGGATACAGCCTTCCGGCGACTGGGGAAAGGGACATGTGGAGCTGATCCAGATTCCCACGGAAAGCTACATACACGACAACATCGTGGCATTCTGGCAGCCCGATGTGCTCGGTCCCCCCGCGGAGCCGCTGACCTACGCCTACACCATGCGCTGGGCATTCTGCGAGCAGCTCTGTCCCCCCACCGGACGGGTGACCGCGACCCGCATCGGCGCGGGCAACTCCAAGGAAGCCAAGAAGATCTGCATAGATTTTGCCGGGGGCGACCTGGAAACGCTCAAGGAGAACGATGTAGTCGAGGGCGTCGTTTCCGTGCCCAACGAATGCAGATTGGTTGAGCAGCAGGTTTTTAAAAACACCGCGGCGGGAGGATGGCGACTGGTGTTCCAGATCGAGCCGTCAAATCCCGCGACCCTGGTGGAAAAAGTGCTCCCCGAACGAAAGCAGATATTTGAAATCCGCGCCTTCCTGCGGCGGGGGCAGAATGTGCTCACCGAGACCTGGAGTTATGGACTGCGGCTGTAAGACGCGCTGACCTTATCATGAGCAGCTCCCCTTCGTCATTGAATACCGAAACGCCTCTTCCGCATGAAGCGCCCGCGATCCCGGGCCGTCCGGGAACCGCTGCGGCCGCGACCGGCCCCGCGGAAGTCCAACGGCCTTCTGCGGAAAGCCGTGACATCACCCAGGGGCGTCTGCTGCTCTACCTCAAGAGCCTCAATGTGCCGCCGGGCACGGATCAGCTGACACTGGCGCTGGACGCGTTCACCCGGCTCGGCGCCGACGGCGGCGCGCATGACACCACCCCTGCCGCCATGCAGTCGGTTCGGCGCCTGCTCAAAGCCTCGGGTCTGCCGATCAAGACAGCCGGCGAATCAAAATTGTACAGCATGGGGGGCTTTACCCGGAGCCTGGAGGGCTTGAACAGCATTCCCGCCCTGCATCGCGGTCACATGCTGCCGGTGAAATTTGACCAGCTGCCGGAATGGATGTCGACCGAATCATTCCTCACCACCGTGATCACCCAGCTGCGCCCTCTGCTCATACCACTGCTCATTCTGTTCAACATTCTTTTGCTGGTCGGCCTTTTCTTCTGGCTCTAGACAGCGCAAAGCCGGTGCGCCATGTCATCACCCAATGAACATCTGTATACCCTGAAAGCGGGGATAGCCACCTGGCGGCGGATCCTCTTTTTATTGCTCATCATTGTTCCCACCGTTTTTTGCAGCGGCTACATGGCCTATCTCCTGCCGCACCAGGGCGGCACCACCCTGGAACTGCTGGTGCTCATCCTGTTTACCACGCTGTTTGTCTGGATCTCCATGGGGTTCTGGACGGCGGTGGTGGGCTTCTTTGTGCTGCTCCGGCGGGTCAACCGCTTCGCCCTGCCCGACCTGCCGCCGATGGATGCGGCGGCAGGCGCGTCCCATCCCCGCACCGCCATCCTCATGCCCATTTGCAACGAGGATGCCTTCCGGGTTTTCGCCGGCATGGGCGCGGTGTATAAATCGCTGGAGGAGCTGGGCAGGCGGGACTATTTTGATTTTTTCATCTTAAGCGACAGCAGCGACCCCGATAAATGGATCGATGAAGAATGGTGCTGGTACAAGCTGTGCCATCTGCTCGACGCCTATCAGAGGCTGTTTTACCGCCGCCGCCGCATCAACCGGAAGCGCAAAAGCGGGAACATCGCCGACTTCTGCCGCCGCTGGGGCCGGAACTATCGCTACATGATTGTGCTGGACGCGGACAGCGTCATGACCGGCGCCACCCTGGTGCGCATGGTGGAAATAATGGAGCAGAATTACAGCGTCGGCATCCTGCAGACCGTTCCCAAGGGGGTGGGAAGCAACAGCCTCATCGCCCGGCTGCAGCAGTTCTCCAACAACATTTACGGCCCCATGTTCGCCGCCGGCCTTCATTTCTGGCAGCTGGGAGACGCGCACTTCTGGGGACACAACGCCATCATCCGGATCAAGCCGTTCATGGAACATTGCGATCTGCCCCGCCTCTCGGGGAAGCCGCCGCTGGGAGGGGAGATTTTGAGCCATGATTTCGTGGAGGCGGCGCTCATGCGCCGCGCCGGCTGGGCGGTGTGGCTGGCCTATAACCTGGAGGGCAGTTACGAGGAAATGCCGCCGACGCTGCTCGATGACCTGAAGCGGGACCGCCGGTGGTGCCAGGGCAATCTGCAGCACCTCCGCCTGCTTTTCATCAAGGGGCTCTGTCCCGCCCACCGCGCCATGTTCTTAAACGGGGCCATGTCCTACCTCACCGCGCTCTTCTGGCTGATCTTCCTGGTGATCTGCACCATCGAGGCCATCTACCATGAGATGGTGCCCCCATCGTATTTCACCGAGACCACCAGCCTCTTTCCGAGCTGGCCGGTATGGCGGCCGGAGCGGTCCATGACCCTGCTCTTCATAACCATCATCATCCTCTTCCTG
This sequence comes from uncultured Thermodesulfobacteriota bacterium, assembly GCA_964632275.1. Lineage (GTDB taxonomy): Bacteria > Desulfobacterota > WTBG01 > WTBG01 > WTBG01 > CAZWCD01. The sequence goes on along the minus strand of CAZWCD010000050.1, from coordinate 1,191 downwards.
CCCAAGCCGCTGGCCTTTCTGCTGCACCTGCTCAGGAAGGACCACGCCCGTTCGATGGGCGGGGCGATCAAGCTGATGCTGAGTATACTGACCGAAATCCTGCTGTCAGCGTTCTTCGCGCCGGTGCGCATGCTCTTTAACAGCAAGTTCGTCGTGCTCACGCTGATGGGCAAACAGGTGGGCTGGGGGGCCCAGAGCCGGCAGGACACGGGCACCCCGTGGGGGGTGGCCGTCCGCTATCACTGGGGAAGCACCGTGCTGGGGCTGGTATGGGGCATCGTCACCTTCATCATCAACCGCACCTTCTTCTGGTGGATCAGCCCGGTGCTCGCCGGGCTGATACTCGCCATTCCACTATCGGTGCTGACCAGCCGCTCGTCCATCGGCCGCGCCCTCCGCGCCAGAGGGCTGCTGGTCATCCCCGAAGAGATACATCCACCCCAGGAGCTGGAGTGGATCAGGAGCATTGAACAAAAGCTGCGCACGCTCGATACATCGCTGTGGGGCACGGCGCCCGGCGGCTTTGTGCGGGCGGTGGTGGAACCGTTTGTCAATGAATTGCACATCAGGCTGGCGGGGCGTCGGCGCGCCCCGTCGTTTCAAATCAGCAAGCGCCGGGAGGCCCTTCAGGAAAAGGCCCTGCTCAAGGGTCCGAACAGCCTGACCCCGTCGGAAAAGCTTGAATTGCTCTACGACCCGGAGCGCATGGAAGCGCTGCACAAGGCGGTGTGGGAACTGCCCGACCGCTCGCTGGCCGCCGCCTGGGGTCTGGCCTGAGATCGCCCAAACCCCGATTCGCGCGCTGCGCCGCCCCGGATGCGCCTCACTTTTTTTCCTTCCAGATATCCTTCTCCTCGGGAAAGCTGGTGCTGAAGACGTAGCTCTCGACCGTTCCGTCCTTGTTGAAATAAATCACCAGGTCCTTGGTGCGGGTCGCACCGAACGCGCTGTACTTATAGTAGCCGTAGGTCCAGGTCAGCTTCCCCGAATCACTGCCCACCCGGAAGGGATCGCCCAGCTCGTCATAGACATCATCCTTGGTGGTCTTGTTCTTGTGGATCCAGGACAGATCGTCCGATTCGAACGGGCTGCCCACGCTGAGGCACCCGCACAGACTGACAAGCATGCCCGCGATCACTACCATGGCTGTCAAACGCATATCACCCTTCTCCTTTCCCGTGGTCCGGTTAT
>CAZWCD010000049.1:11363-17548 GCA_964632275.1 uncultured Thermodesulfobacteriota bacterium | reverse complement strand
AGTCCCTTGACCTTTTCGGTAAACTCCCTGGTCACCAGCTCCGCCTGTTCAAAACTCTTAATCACATGAGGGGTGATCAGAATGAGGAGTTCCACCTTGTTCTTCGTGTCCTTTTGATAACCGAACAGCATGCCCAGATAGGGGATCTTTGACAGAATGGGAAGACCTTCCTTCGTCTTGTCGGTTTTCTCCCTGATGAGTCCGCCGATCACGATGGTCCTCCCGTCCTGCACCACCAGGGATGTTTCCGCCTGGCGCTTCAGTATGATGGGTGAATTGATACCCTCGATGCGCTGCTCGCTGATATCGCTCACCTCCTGATTGACCTCCATGGCCACCAACCCCTTATCGTTGATGCGCGGCGTCACCGTCAGCAGAATGCCGGTGTCGCGGTACTCGATGGAGCGGGAATAGGTTTCGCCGGCTTCCAGCGTGGTGGGCGTATATTCGCTGGTTACAATGGGGACCTCCTGACCCACATCAATGCTGGCTTCGGTGTTATCCGCCGCCAAAATGTGGGGCGTGGAAAGAATGTTGACCTTGTTCTCTCTCGAATAGGCGCGCAGAAACGCTTCCAGCGCATTGGAGGCGAAGGCATAAGTGAAACCGGTCTGGCCCAACGGCTTGGACAAATCCTGGCCCAGTCCGCTCAGGTTAAAATTCTGGCCAAGCCGGTCAATGCCCTTGTAGCCTCCCAGCGAGGCGTAATCATCAAAAAGGGTCCACTCCACGCCGAACTCGCTGTTCTCATCCAGACCCACTTCGGCAATCAGCACCTCGATCAACACCTGACGCGGGATAATGTCCAGCATCTTGATGGATTTCAGAATCTTGGCGTAATCCTGGGGAAGGGCACGGACGACAATGGCATTATTGGTTTCATCGACCACGATGGTAACCTCGCCCTTGGTGCCGGTTAAGGATGAGGATTTGGCGGCGGCGGTCTTGGTCGCGGTCGGTGTCTTGGTTTTGGTGTCCTTGTCCCGGGAGGTGGTTTTCCGGGAGGTGGTTTTCTTTTCCCGGGTGGAGCGCTCCTCGCCGTACAATTCCTTGACGATGTCGGCTATGTCCACCGCCTTGGCGTTTTCAACAAAATAGATGAAAATCTGCTCATCGATATCCTGCCGCGTACCGTCAAGCTTGCGAACCCATTCGCCGATTTTGTCAAAGGCATCCGGCGAGGTGCTCACCGCCAGGATGATGTTCATCCGATCGATGGGAATGAAGCTGACAATCTCACCGCCCTTTTTCTTCTTCGGATCAATGCCGATGGCGGCAAAGAGCTCCTCCAGCTCTTTTGCCAGATCCACCGCCTCCGCCTCCTTGAGCTCGTAAAACTGCACGTGCATGCTGTCAAAAATACTCACATCAACCGAATCGATCAACCCCAGCAGCTTGCGCACATTGTCGGCGGTGTCGACGATAATCAGGGTGTTGCGGTCCGCGTAGTCGATGCTGTCGCCCCCCTTGCCGACAAACCGCTTGATGATCTTGTCCATTTCGGTTGAGGAAATGTAGCGAAGCGGAACGATCTGCAGCATAATCCGGTCCGGTGACGATTCATCAGTCACCGCGCTTCCCACCTTGGGAATGAGAAATTGTTTCTGCGCGTCCTTAATGGGTATGACTTTGTAGATATCGCCCATCTTCACCGCGGCGACATTATTGACCTCGAAGATGGTTTCCAGGATGGGCAGCACGTCTTCCACCGGGATCTCGCCGCTGGTATGGATATTCACCTTGCCCTTGACCTTCGGGTCGACGATGTAGTTGATGCCCACGATTTCCGCCAGGGCGGTAATCACCTCCTGCAGCTCCGCGTCCTGAAAGTCAAGCGCCACCTTCTGCTTCCCCTCGGCGGGCTTTTGCGGTTGCGGGGGCAACACCTCCACCCGCGCCGGCGGTTTCTCCTCTTCCACACCTTCCAGCGGCTCTTCCTCCTCCTCTCCCGCCTCCTCCGCCGGGCCTTCGTTCTCACCCGCCGGTAAAGGCGCCTTCTCTAGTGCCGCAGGGGCAATGGGCTTCTCTCCCTTAATTTTTTCTTCGGGCAATGCCTCCTCAGCTGCGGGCGCAGGAGCTTCCTTTGCGCCTCCCGAGGAAGCCGCTTTCGCCGCCGGGGAAACCCCTTTCTCGCCCGGTTTCACCTCGCCCGGCGCGGAAGATCTTCCTGCGGCCTGGGGGGCCGCGCCATCTGCGCCCGCTTGTGCCTGAGCCTTACCTGCAGACTTTTCCGCCTCAGGAGGGAGCTTTTCATCCAGGGCGCCGAATTTCTTCATCTCGCTGTCCACCAGCTTTCGGAAGCGGGCCTTCAGATCCTCGATTTCCGCCTCGTTTTTCCCGGCAGGCGCTGCGGCGGGGGTAGCGGCGTTTCCTGCGGCTCCCGGCTTTGCCGCCGGCTTCGGCGGCTGCGCCCCTTGTTGCGCCTGCTTCAGCGCTTCCGCCAGCCGGGCCGGGTCCTTGACCCGCGGATCCGGCGCCGTGGCGACGGCGCTGCCGGGATCCACCGTTTGCACCGCTTCACCGGCCGGCGCCTGAGCCGCCTGCTGGGACCATGCTGTTTCACGCAGAGGACCGCACAGGAACACTCCCAGTATCAGAAGAACTGCCACACCATATTTCATATCCTACCCCTTTTTTGCACTCGCTCGATAACCATCACACCCGCATCGGAGTCCCGCCTCGCGACGGGATTGCCACCTGTCTTCTCAACACCCGGATCAACACGGATTATTGCATGCCGGTTCGCGCCCGGCGACCGCGGCGACGCACTCTCATACTACAAAGTTTTCCAATTGCACAATAATATTATTACCCGGAGCGCCCGCGACCCGCACTACCCGGTTTCTTCGGCCACCGCTTCTTCCTTCATAAAAAAGCCGGTGACCACCAAGGTGACGATGACCTCCTTGGGATCACGCTGGTTTTGAACACTGATTTTCAGCGACGGCACAATGAGATGCTTCTGGCTTTTTTCGATGTCGGCCAGAAACTTTCTGGTTCGTTCCAGATCGGTCTGCAGCCGGATCTCCAGCGGAATGGTAAGCAGGTCCCCCTGTTTTTCCCCATCCTGCACTTTCACGCTTTTCATTTCCAGGTCGTGGGTGGCGGCGATCTTTTCCAGCATCTTCTGCATGTCCGCTGCCGCCAGCGACGGCGTGCTGCCGGTGAGCAGCTTCGCGTTCAGCTGCGTCTGCTTCTTCTTGACCTGGGCCAGCTGCTTTTCCACCTCCGCCCGGCCCGCTATGATCCGCTCATACTTCTCGAGCGTGACTTCCTTCTGCTCGGTGCTTTCCCTGATCTCCCGCTCGCTCTGGATGAACGGGATGATGACATAATTAATCACCAGGAAGAGCAGAAGCGCCAGCGCCCCGACGGTTAAAAATTTCTTATCCCGACTGGAAAGGTTCACCGGGGACTCCTTTTCTGCTGCTTGACATTGTTTGGTTTGCGCGGTTCGGCTGCGGGGGGGCTCGCCGGCGGCGCCGCCTCCTGCTCCCGGGTCACCGTGGCGGTCACGTTGAATTTTTCCTTTTCCGTGCTCCGGTCCTTGACGATCGAGGATTTGAACTTGACATCCTCAAAGTACTTGGATTTTTCAAGGAGGGGAATGAGCTCGGAGGCGGCGTTGGCAAAACCGGAAAGATCAATCTCCCGCTTCCCTTTTTGATCGGTGTAGGCAAAGCGGGTCAGCCACATGTCGGCGGGGATGGTTTCGGTCAGCTCCCGCAGCAGCTCCAGTTTGCTTCGTTCCCCCGCCTTGATCTTTTCCACCACTTCAATCTTCTGTTCGATGGCGCCAATCTCTTCCTTCATCTGCTCCACTTCCGCCACCCGCCCCTTCAGCGCGCCGATCCGCTCATTTAATTCCGCAAGGTAAAACCGCTCCTTGACAAAAAATGAAATGGCATAGGAGGATATCCCGAGAAACACCAGGCCGATCAGCATCACCCCGGCAATCAGGCTCCAGTTCTTTTTTTTCTTCGGCCGCAGCTCCTGGGGAATAAAGTTCACGTCCAGGAGCACATCATCCAGCCCTTTTAATGCCAGCCCCACCGCCGGGGACAAGCCGGGAGCCATCTCCCGCGCGTCGTCAGCCGGCACGTGTATGCGCAGGGTGTCGAGCAACCGAACATCGCCCGCCCCCTGCCCGCTGAGACATGCCGCCAGATCGGCGTCGGCCCGGCTTCCCGCAAGAACCACCCGGGAAGCGGCGGCGCGATCATGCCCCAGGCTCAGCCGGGTCGTTTCCAGGGCGGAGAGAATCTGCTGCGCCAGTTCCGCCGCCGCCGCGCCGTCATCCGCCCCGCGTGACACCGGGAACGCCCGGGCATAGACAAATGCACCGTTGTTCACCACGCCTAGTTCACAGCTCTCGTCCTCGACGGTGAGGAGAAAGGTGGTTTCCTCTTCTCCGTCCGTCCTTTCCTCCCCTCCTTTTTTCAGCAGGCGATCAAGGTATGCGGCCAGGCCTTTTCCCCATCCCTGTTCCCGCAGCCACTGAGCCGCCCGCAGCACCACCGCGCCGGTCCCCGCGCCGCCGCCCTCGGCGGCTGCAGCCTGCGCGGAGAGGTTAAAGAGCGCCGTGGTCAGCACCTCCACGCACCGCGTCTTGACGTTTATGCGCCGGAGCAGGGTGAGGTAGTAATCGATCACCGATTTCTTCACCACCATCAGCAGGACATGAATGCTGTCGTGCGCTTCGTCGCGCGCCACTATTTTATAATCAAAATAGACGTCATCCAGGGCAAACGGCGTGTAGCGGTCCATTTCATAGCCGAGCACTTCCTTGAGATTTTCCTCGGTCGGGGCGGGCAGGGTGATTCTTTTGAAGATCACCTTGCTGCCCGGTATTCCCAGAAAGAGGTTCTCGCGGTCGCTTTTGGTCTGATCGATGAAGCCTTCGATGTTGCTCACGATGATGTCGTCCCGGTCCTCGGGTTTGACATCGCGCAACGACACCAGCCGGTAGCTGTGCAGGAAGGCATCGCCCCTGAAACTTTTTCGCAGCAGCACCATCAACAGCCGGTTGTCATTCAACAGCAAGCCTATGCTATCCATATGGTCGTGTCCTACACTCCCTCCTGCCAGTAGAGTATGGTATAGTTGTTTTTCTGACGGGGGGCGATTTCAACCACGGCCGAAATCGACCGCGCGATCGAACTCTCCCCAACCCTTCCCCGGGCGGTGATGCGGTAGAAATTGGTGGGCTCGACGGTGATCTGGGAGGCTATTTGATCATAGATGGGCAGCTCCAGCAGCCTGGGGTCGTTGGCATCCTCAAATTTCTCCTCGCGCCGCATGGCGATGATGTCGTACGCTATCTCTTCGGTCATGGCCGGCAGGCTCATGAGCAGGCCGAAGGGCGCGTCATTAATGTTGAGCTTGAGCGCGCTGCCGGTGGAAAAAACGGTAAAGATCTCCGAGAGGCCCTGATACACACCCGTCGTCATGCCTTGATCACCGGTCATGTCCCCGGCAAACGAACTGCGCCGCCGCGGCCGCACCGTCCCGCCCGATGCTTCATCCTTCTCAGGCTTGAAGCGGCCGTAATAAATGTCCTCGGTCACGCCCCTGACCAGGAGGAGCTCATCCAGGATTACGAACTCACCGTCCCGGCACTCATAGGGCTCTTCCAGCGATTCATAATAGTCGTCCTCGGCGCCGCTCATCAGGTGCTCGTGGTCCTTATCCACCCAGTCAATGATGGAATCAACGATGGTGTCCCGCTCCTCGTCATACAGCCCGCAGCTGTTCTCCAGGATGTCCGCCAGCGCCTGCCGGTCGCTCTTGGCTTTGGCGGCAATCCAGTTCAGATTGATCTTGCTCCCTTCGTCTCCAATGGTCACCTCACATGCGCCGTCTTCGAAGGGAAACACATAGGGCTGCTCGCGGGGCACCCATTCCTCCTGTTCTTCCTCCTCCTCTGCTTCCTCGTCCCGGTTTTTCCCCAGGCGGTCTTCCTTATCGACCAGCGATTCCTTGCTGCCCTTGAATTTTTTCACCTCGCTTTTGGCCTTCACCAGCTCAATGATCGCCCGGTTTATGCCCGCCTCGGCGAAATAATATGAGCGCTCACCCTCCTTGAAATTTCTGGTGATGGTCGCCTCTATGCGCATGGTGGAACAGAACTCAAACACGATGATGAACAGGAGCATCAACACCCAGAGCACCAGCACCAGGGCAAT
>CAZWCD010000049.1:10054-11263 GCA_964632275.1 uncultured Thermodesulfobacteriota bacterium | reverse complement strand
CGTGCCCATCTCCCCTCCCATCAAACTTTCCGGCGCCGCCTGCTGCCGGCCGCCGCTCTTCTCGGCAATGCCTATCATCAGGGGAATGACCAGCTCGCGGGTGTAGGATTCATTGTCGCCGCCCTGACCGTCGGCATCCTCCCGAAAGGTCACAGCAACGCTGACCGCCTGCGGCAGGGATTCTTCCTCCTCGGCGTCCCACTTTTCCTCCCAGGCGGTATCTTCCCCGTCCGTCGCCTCCTCGGTATCGCCCTCCTGGGAGCGGTAGTAGTCAAACCGGATGGCGGTGGCATTCTCGTCCAGGACCACCATCTCATCCTTGTCCAGGGTTTCACGCTCCTTGAAAATATCGGAACGCAGGGCGTCCTGCTCGACCACCACCAGCCCCACGTCCTCCTCCACCCAGAACGTCAGCCATGACAGCTTGCCGGCCCCCCCCCGCAGCGGAGCGCAGGAGACAAAGCTCAGGGAATCCTTCTGCCCGTCAAACAGGTAAAACTCCTTGTGGGTGTCAAGCTCGCTGGGCGTGACCTTGTACGGGTAGGCCGCCTTGATTTCCCTGCTCAAAAGGTCCATCACCACCCGCATCCGCTGCACCTTTTCAATGTCGCGCTCGCCCTTGTCCCATGTCCGCGACCCCATGCTCAGGGTTGCATAAATGGTCACCAGGACCGCTGAAAGGATGGCGATGGAAACAATCAGCTCAAGCAGGGTAAACCCCGCCTGGATGCTTGCCCTGTCTTTCAGCCGATTCCATTGCCGGTGTATGAGTGCAATACTTTCATCTGCCATATGCTACATCTTTTCTTCTTCCAGCTTTTTAACCGTCTTCAGCGTGGCCAGCGCAACACTGTTTTCCCGGTCTCCTTCCATCCAGGAGACAACCGACTCAATGCGGAACATCTCCAGGGGGAGGTGTTCATACAGATCCTGCTCCTCTTCGGTGGCCCCCTCCTCATCCTTATAATCTTCGTAGGTCTCGATGCTGACATTCCAGGCGTACCCGTCATCGAAGGTCCCCGACGCCTCCCCCTCTTCCATCTCGTCGGCGAGCAGGTACTCCTCGAGTATCTGCTTGGCATGGATGGTCGCGGCGGTATACGTCCGGGATGTCCGGGCGATGCGCAGGCCGGCGGAAAATTGCTGCATGATAACCGTGATGGCAACCCCCAGGATGGCAATGGCCAGAAGAATTTCGAGCAGGGTGAA
>CAZWCD010000049.1:8227-9954 GCA_964632275.1 uncultured Thermodesulfobacteriota bacterium | reverse complement strand
CCGCCTTCCTCTCCGTCCTTGCCGTATGACGTCAGGTCAAACTCGCTGTTTTCGCCGGGATACTTATAAACGTATTCATTCCCCCAGGGGTCCTTGGGGATGACCTTCTTCGCCAAATAGGGACCGCGCCACTTGCTCATTTCCTCCTGCCCGGTTTCGATCAGCATGTTCAGGCTGTCCGGGTAGTTCCCCACATCAAGCTTGTAGGTGTCGAGCGCTGTTGCCAACATTTCTATTTGCGCCCGCGCGGCCTGCGGCTTTGCCTGCTCCCCCTTGCCGATAAAGCGCGGGGCGACCAGAGCGCCGAGCAGACCGATGATCACCAGAACCACCAGCAGTTCTATCAAGGTGAAACCCGCTGCGCGCATCTCTTTTTTTCTTTCCGGTTCCATCATGACCGCCTCCCGTCTTGTATGGTTCGATTTCAAAATGAAATGTCATTTACGCTGATAATGGCCAGCAGCATGGTAATAACTATGGAGCCCACCACAAAGGCCATGAACAGAATGAGGCAGGGCTCGAGCAGGGAGATCAGCCGCTTGATGGCATTGCGCACATCCTGGTCATAGGTGTCCGCCACCTTGAGCAGCATCTCATCCAGTTTTCCGGTTTCTTCGCCCACGGTAATCATGTGGATGGCCAGGGCGGGAAAGGTCCGGGCATTTTTCAGGGGACTGGAGATGCCTTTCCCCTGCTTGATCCCCTCGTGGATGCCGGTGAGCGAGCCGGCAATCACCACGTTGCTGACCGTTTCCTTCACGATATTGATTGACTGCAGAATGGGCACGCCGCTCTTCATCAGCGTTCCCAGGGTCCGGGAAAAGCGGGCCACCTCGATTTTCTGCACCAAGGTCTTCACCATGAGCAGCTTCAGCTTGAAGCCATCCCACTGCACCCGTCCTTTTTCGGTGGCGAGGTATTTCCTGAATCCGTAGACGGCGCCGGCAATCAGGCACAGCGCCACCAACCAGTAACTCTTGATGGCCTCGCTCGCCGCCATCAGGAGCTGGGCCGATGCGGGCACGCCTTTGCCAACGTCTTCAAACATGGCGGAAAACTTGGGGATGATGAACGTCAGCAGCAGCACAATGGTGATGCCGCACACGCAGGTGAGCAGGATGGGGTAAATCATGGACGAGGTGATGTATTCTTTCAGCTCCTGGGAGCTTTCCAGGAAATCAACCAGCCGCTCCAGAATCAGCTCCAGAACGCCTCCCGCCTCGCCTGCCCGCACCATGTTCACGTACAGCTTAGAAAAAACCCTGGGATGCTTGCCCAGGGCATCGGCAAATGACATGCCCCCTTCAATGCTGCCCAGCACGTCGGTGACCACCTTTTTCAGCTCGCCCTTGTCGGTCAACTCGGCCACAATCGCAAGGCTCTTGTCCAGCGGCAAACCCGCGGAAAGCAGGGTGGAGAGCTGCTGGGTAAAGGTCATGATATCCCGGGAGGAAACCCTTTTAAAGAACCCGAGCAGATCAATGTTGAGAGAAAAGCTCCTCGCCCTGCCGGGGTTATCAATCTTGATGGGGATGTACCCGAGGGACTGCAGCTTGCTGATCACCCCCTGCTTTTCGGGGGCTTCCATCAATCCTTCAACAATCTTGCCCGTGCTGTCCGTGGCCTTATAGGCGAATTCCGGCACTGTGGGAGCCTCTTTTAAATAATGATGCAGGATACAGGTGATGCAAAGTAAGTATACACATAAAGAAATCCTAAATCCCAAT
>CAZWCD010000049.1:3422-8127 GCA_964632275.1 uncultured Thermodesulfobacteriota bacterium | reverse complement strand
CGCACCTTGTCCCATCCCGCTTCGCGCAGCGTCTTCATGCCGAACGACCTGCCCTTGTCTTTTATGACGTTGGATGGGGCCTTCTCCAGGATCAGCTCACGGATGTGGTCGTTAATCGGCAACAGCTCGTAGATGCCCTGCCGCCCCCGGAATCCCGTGCCGGCGCATTTTTCGCAGCCCCTTCCCCTGAACACCGTCTGCCCTTTTGCCTCCTGCTTGTCGACCTCCAGCTCCTCCAGAACGCCGATCTCCGGGGTGTATACTTCCTTGCACTCGGGACAGATCACCCGCACCAGGCGCTGCGCCATGATTCCCAGCATGCTGGAGGAGATGAGGTAGTTTTCCATGCCCATCTCCAGCAGCCTGGTCACCGCGCCCGCCGCATCGTTGGTGTGCAGGGTGCTGAAAACCAGGTGACCGGTCAGCGCCGCGTGGATGGCGATCTCGGCGGTTTCCGCATCACGTATTTCACCGATCATGATAATGTCCGGGTCCTGACGCAGGATGGAGCGGAGAATGTTGGCGAAGCTCAAGCCGATGCTCGATTTCACCTGGACCTGGTTGACGCCCCCCAGCTGGTATTCGATGGGGTCCTCCACCGTGATAATCTTTTTCTCCGGCGAATTGATCTCGCTCAACGCCGCGTAGAGGGTGGTGGTCTTGCCGCTTCCGGTGGGGCCGGTCACCAGGATGATCCCGTACGGCCGGTTGATCAGGTCCCTGAATTTCAGCAGGTCATACTGGGGAAAGCCCAGTTTTTCCAGGTCGAGGATGACGCTCTCGCGGTCGAGGATTCTCAGGACCACGCTCTCGCCGAACATGGTGGGAAGGGTGGAGACACGAAAATCGATCTCCTTGCCCAGAACCCGCAGCTTGATGCGCCCGTCCTGGGGAAGCCTCCGTTCGGCGATGTTCAGCTTGGCCATGATTTTTATCCGGGATATGACCGCGGCCTGGAGCCTCTTGGGGGGCGCCTCCACGTCATGGAGAACGCCGTCGATGCGATAGCGCACCTTAAAATCGCCCTCGAACGGCTCCCAGTGAATATCGCTGGCCCGCAGCTCGATGGCCCGGGTGATGAGCAGGTTGACCAATCGAATGACCGGCGCCTCGGAGGCAAGGTCCTTCAGATGATCAACATCACCGTCATCGTCGATGGACACCTCATCGGTGTCCTTCCCGATGTCCTCGATGATCCTGCCCATGGAGCTGCTGTCGGTGTTGAAGAGCTTGCCCACCGCATCCAGGATCTCTTCCTCGCGGGCAAGATTGACCTTCACCTCACAGTTGGTGGCCATGCGCACCGCGTCGCCGGTATAAACGTCGTAGGGGTCGCTCACCGCGATGGTCAGCACATTGTTTTCAAGGGTCAGGGGCACAAACCGGTAGTGCCGCATAAACTTTTCCGAGAGGCTGTCCAGCATGACGGTCTGGTGGGTAAAATCCTTCAAAGAAACAATGGGAATCTCCAGATACTCGCTCATGATTTCGAGCAGGGCGGTTTCAGAGATAAGGCCCAGATTCACCAGGCGCTGACCCAGCCCTTCCGTGGCCATGGAAGGGGTGGCCAGAACCTTTTCCAGCTTTTCCCGGCTGATTTTTCCTGATTCGACTACTATGTCGCTGAGCGGTTTTATGGTCCGAACGGTCATGAAGGCACAGTCCTTTTGGCTGATTGGGCAGGCCCGAACAAAAAAGAGATGAGCAGGCCTTTCTTTATAAGTATTTTAAATACCATTGATTTTATTCGGCGTCAAGTTATAACCCGCTCACACGACATTTTATTGGCGGCGTTACAAAGCGGATACCGCACCGGGTAAAAATACCTTGACAGCCCGAGGTAGTATGATATTCTTTCACTCCTATAATAATACTATCAGAGCCCAAGAAGCATGAGTGACCATAATCAAAAAGATAAGGTGACCATCAAAATTCCGAGGCCTTTATATAATCATATTAAGCTGATCAAAACCAACCTGGGATTTAATTCGGTGACCGACCTGGTTATTTATGTCTTACGGAATATTGTTTCCAGCGGCAAGCCGCGATATAAAAAAGAGTAACCGTCACATACGCTCACTATAAACGGGTCTTTCCCGAAAAAGTTTTATTTTCAATAGGTTAAAGAGCATTAGTCTCACAAGCAGCACATGGATTGTATGAGGGGACGCGCTCCGTCGCGTCCGATTACTATTGCGGCCATGACAGGGCACTGCCCTTCATATCACACGTTTTACGGAACCCAAACCGCTACAAAAAAGTGAAAGGAGCATGCAATGCCAATCGTACCGCATGGAGGGGTGCTTATTGAACGGGTCGCGAAGGGGAAGGAAAGGGAGCAGCTGCTTGAAGCGGCGCCCTCTCTTCCAGCGATTCACCTCAATTCCAGGGAGGTATCAGACCTGGAGATGATTGCGGTGGGCGCCCTGAGTCCGCTTGAAGGATTCATGACCAGCGAAACATATATTAGCGTCATTGACCTGATGCGGCTGCCCAATGGTCTCCCCTGGACCATTCCCATAACCCTGTCCATCGCCCGAAAAGAAAGCGCCCGTTACCGGGAAGGCGCAGATGTCGCCCTCTATGACCAGGCCGATTATCTCCTGGGCGTTCTGCACCTTGAGCAAAAATACCAGTGCGACAAGGAAAAGGAGGCCCTGGCGGTTTTAAAGACCACCGATCAAAGCCACCCGGGAGTGCAATATCTCAACACCGCCGGAGACACCTATCTCGGCGGGAAAATAACCCTGCTCAACCGCCCCCGCCATGAACATTTCCTCAAGTACCGGCTTGATCCGAAGGAAACCAGGCTGCTGTTCAACTCCAAGGGCTGGAAGCGCATTGTGGCATTCCAGACGCGCAATCCCATCCACCGCGCACACGAATACATCCAGAAGTGCGCCCTGGAAACCGTGGACGGGCTGCTCATTCATCCGCTGGTGGGGGAGACCAAGGGAGACGATATCCCCGCAACGGTGCGGATGCGCTGCTATGAAATGCTGCTGAAAAAGTACTATCCCGAGACCAGGACGGTGCTCTCGGTTTTCCCCGCCGCCATGCGCTACGCCGGGCCGCGGGAGGCGATTTTCCACGCCCTGGTGCGGAAGAACTACGGCTGCACCCACTTCATCGTGGGGAGGGATCATGCCGGCGTGGGGACCTTCTACGGGACCTACGATGCCCACTACATCTTTGATGAATTTGCCCCCAACGAGATGGGCATCTCCCCGCTCTTTTTCGACCATACCTTTTACTGCAAGAGCTGCGACGGCATGGCATCAAGCAAAACCTGCCCCCATGAGGCGAGCGAGCACATTGCCCTGAGCGGAACCGCGGTGCGCAACATGCTGGTCAAAGGTGAAAAACCGCCCCGGGAATTTACCCGGCCGGAGATAGCGGAAATACTCATCAGCTCCTATCGCGAGGGGAACGAGAAAAAGTAACGGCCATGCAGGAAAAGCGGGTAATGGTAATCGGTCTTGACTGTCTTTCCCCTCAGCTCGTGTTCGAACGCTGGCTGGACCAGCTGCCGGTCATCAAGCGGGTGGTGCAAAACAGCATCTACGGCCCCCTGCGCAGCTGCAATCCGCCGATCACCGTTCCCGCCTGGGCGTGCATGACCACCGGCAAGGATCCGGGAACGCTGGGCATCTACGGTTTTCGCAACCGCCAGGATCATTCCTATGACGGGTTGACCATGGTGACCAGCCTGTCGGTGAAGGAAGAGCGGGTGTGGGACATCCTGTCTCGGGCGGGCAGGAAAGTGATCGCGCTCGGCGTGCCCCAAACCTATCCGCCGCAGCCGCTCAACGGGCTGCTCATATCCTGCATTTTAACACCGGACAGCAGCTGCCGCTATACCCATCCCCCCGAGCTCAAGGAAGAAGTGGACAGGCTGGTAGGCACGTACCTGTTCGACGTGGACAATTTCAGGACCGAGAATAAGGAGCTGCTGCTGCAACAAATCTATGACATGACCACCAAGCGGTTCCGCGTGGCAAAACACCTGCTCGGCACCAAGCCCTGGGATTTCTTCATGATGGTGGAGATCGGGCCGGACCGGATGCATCACGGCTTCTGGAAATATTTCGACGCCGGCCACCGCAAGCATGAACCGGGCTCCGCCTACGCCAATGCGGTGCTTGACTATTACAAGTATCTTGACCGGGAGCTGGGAGAGCTGCTGGCCCTGGCCGGCGACCACACCGTCACCTTCATCGTATCCGATCACGGGGCGCAGGCGATGGAGGGCGGGGTGTGCATCAATGAATGGCTCATGCAGGAAGGGTATCTCACCCTGCTGGAAAAGCCCCCGGGCATCGTCTCGCTGGCCAAGGCAAAAATAGACTGGTCGCGCACCGTCTGCTGGGGCGAGGGGGGCTATTACTCCCGCATCTTCTTCAACATCAAGGGGCGCGAGCCCCGGGGGGTGGTGCTGCCCCAGAACTATGAAGAGGTGCGTTCGGAAATCACTCGCAAGCTTGAGGCCATGCGCGATGAAAAGGGGAACCCCCTTGGGACAACCGTCTTCCGGCCCGAATCCATTTACCCGGTGGCGCGCGGCGTGCCGCCTGACCTGATCGTTCATTTCGGCGATCTCAAATGGCGGTCGGTGGGCAGCATCGGCTACGGCACCATTTTGACCTTCGAGAACGACATCGGGCCTGACGACGCAAACCACGCCCGGGCGGGCATCTGCATCATC
>CAZWCD010000049.1:0-3322 GCA_964632275.1 uncultured Thermodesulfobacteriota bacterium | reverse complement strand
TGTCATTTCGACCGAAGGGAGAAATCTTCTACAATAAATTATAAAGATTTCTCAGTCGCATTCGCTTCTTCGAAATGACAAACTCTACGGCAGGCCAGGTTTTCGGTTAAACAACCCCTTTCGTCATCCTGCGATGCATGCAGTTTTTTGTGCATTTGATATTTGGATTTTGGATTTGTTTCGGATTTCGTGCTTCGGATTGCTGATTTTGAAATGATTATTCGCCCATTACAATTTAAAAAAAACCCGGTCATAACATCCAATTCTCTTTAAGGATCACAGCGCTCATGTCCATCGACCTTCATACCCATACCACCGCCTCTGACGGATCACTCACCCCTTCCCAGCTCGTCCGCTATGCCAGGCAGAAAGGGCTCACCGCCATTGCGGTCACCGACCACGACACCATCGACGGCAACGTCGAGGCCGTGGCCGAGGGGGAGCGCGAGGCCATCGCCGTGGTACCGGGGGTGGAAATAAGCGTCGACTATGCGCCGGGCAGCATGCACATGCTCGGCTTTTTCATCGACATCGCCAGCAGCGGGCTGAGCGACAAGCTGCGGGTTCTCCAGGACAGCCGCGCCGACCGCAATCCCCGGATTATCCAAAAGCTCAACGACCTGGGAATCAACATAACCTACCAGGAGGTGGTTGATGTTTCGGGCGGCGGCCAGGTGGGACGGCCGCACATCGCCCGGGTACTCCTGCACAAGGGGTACACGCGCAGCATCCAGCAGGCCTTTGACCGGTATTTGGGCAAGGGGGCGCCCGCCTACCTCGACAAGTTCCGGCTGGAGCCCGCCGACGCAATCGGCATGATCATCGGAGCCGGCGGCGTGCCGGTTCTGGCCCACCCCTTCACCCTCAACTGTGCGAGAACGGATGAACTGGAGCGTTTGGTGAAACAGCTTGTTGCCCTGGGACTGGCGGGCATCGAGGTCTATTACTCGGAGCACAGCCCGCAGCAGGTCGCCGCCTACGAGTCGCTGGCGCGGAGGTACCATCTGCTGGTGACCGGGGGAAGTGATTTTCATGGGGCCAATGTGTCGGGCATCGATCTGGGCAAGGGGAGGGGCGGCCTCAACATTCCCCATGCGATTTTTGAGCAACTGAAACACCACTGGGAGGAAAAGAACCGCGCATGCTGAAGCTGCTGGAACGACGTCGCACGGACAAGGAAAAAGTGCTGGTCATCGGACTCGATGGGGTCCCCTTCCGCATCATAAACAATTTCATCAAGATGGGGATCACCCCTTTTCTCGGCAGCTTGAGCCGGGAGGGAATGATGCGCGAAATGAGATCGGTCGTTCCGCCGGTCTCCTCGGTGGCCTGGACCAGCCTGGTCACCGGCGTCAATCCCGGCAAGCACGGTATCTACGGCTTTATGGAACGAAAGCCGGACTCCTACGACATCTATTTCACCAACTCCACGCACATCAAGGCGCCGACAATCTGGGACATTCTGGGAGGGCACAACAAGAGAACCATCGCCGTCAACATCCCCCAGACCTATCCCGCGAAGCCGCTCAACGGCATGCTCATTTCCGGGTTCGTCGCGCTTGACCTGGAAAAGGGCGTGTATCCGCCCTCGCTCTATCCCCGGCTGAAGGAGATGGACTACCGCATCGACGTCAATTACCGGGAGGCGGCGGATAAGAAGGATGAGTTTTTCAACGATCTCTTCTACACCACGGACAAGCGCCGCGACACCATTCTGAACCTGCTGAAAAAGGAGGAGTGGGACCTCTTCATCGCCACCTTCACCGGAACCGACCGCCTCCACCACTACTTCTGGCATGATTTTGTGGACAGCAAGTCGCCCTATCATCAAAAATTTCTCGACTACTACCGGGCGCTTGACCGGATTATCAAGAAGATTGTCGCCGCGGCGGGAAAAGGGGTGAACCTGATTATCACCGCAGACCACGGATTCACCCTGATCGAGCAGGAAATCTACCCCAATACCTGGCTTAAGGAAAACGGCTATCTCAAGCTCAGGCGCGAACCGCCCGAATCCATCAAGGACATCGATCCGTCCTCGCGGGCCTTCATCCTCGATCCCGGAAGGGTGTATATCAACCTCAAGGGCAAAATGCCGCAGGGGTGCGTGGAGCCGGGGGACTATGAAGCCCTCTGCCGGGAACTGACCCAGGGGTTTCTGAAGCTGAAAGGGATTGACCGGGTGTTTCGAAAAGAGGATCTTTATTCAGGGGATTATGTGGAGCAGGCGCCGGACCTGGTTCTCATTTCCGATACGCGTTACGACATCAAGGGATCGTTGAGCAAAAAGCAGCTGACCGGCAAGGAAAAATTCACCGGCATGCACACCTACCACGACGCCCTGCTCTATATCAGGGGCTTGAGCTCTAACCGGGAAAATGTCTACCTGATCGACATCGCCCCGACCATCCTGGACATGATGGGCGTGCCCATACCTCCCTCCATGGACGGGGTCTCGCTGCTGCAGAATATCATCAGCAGGGGCTGAGCGCCATTCCGGTAATCCTCCGGTATGCCTCCTGATAGCGCTCGCTGGTTTTCTCGATGATATCGGCCGGCAGATGCGGCGCGGGCGGCTTCTTGTCCCACGTCAGGGTGAGCAGATAATCCCTTACGAATTGCTTGTCGAAGCTCCGCTGCGGCCGTCCCGGCTGATAGTCATCCTCCGGCCAGAAGCGCGAGGAGTCCGGCGTCAGCGCTTCATCGATCAGGATGAGGTTCCCGTTGAACAGGCCGAATTCAAACTTGGTGTCGCAGATGATGATCCCCTTGCGGCGCGCCATTTCACTGCCCCTGGCATACAGGCGCAGGCTGACCTCCTTCACCCGCCGCGCCAGGTCCCTCCCGATCAGCTCCTCCACCTTCTCCATGGGTATGTTCTCGTCATGTGTTCCCTGCTCGGCCTTGGTGGTGGGGGTAAAAATGGGCTCCTCCAGCCGGGAAGACTCCTGCAGCCCCTTCGCAATGGGTATGCCGCAGATGGAGCCGCTGCGCTGATACTCGGTCCATCCCGAACCGGCGAGGTAGCCCCGCACCACGCATTCGACGGGCAGGGGTTTGGCCTTCTTCACCAGCATCGCCCGGCCCTGCAGTGTCCCGGCGTGGGCGCGGCACGGGGGCGGAAACGCCGCCGGGTCCGCTGACAGAAGATGATTGTCGATCACGTCGCTCAGTGCCGCGAACCAGTACGCGGACATCTGGGAAAGCACCGCGCCCTTGCAGGGAATGCCGTCGGGCAGCACCACATCAAAGGCCGATATGCGGTCGGTGGCGACGATGAGCAGCGTGTCGCCGCAATCATACATATCCCGCACCTTGCCCC
>CAZWCD010000048.1:0-18119 GCA_964632275.1 uncultured Thermodesulfobacteriota bacterium | reverse complement strand
AAACAGTCCAATCGAAGAGGAATATCGTCTTTATAGTGCGTTTTTCAACAGCCTGCTAGGGAAGGCATTTACACAGTAACACATAAGAAGATGCACTATTACTCCGGTCTGTTCTTGAATCACCATGCAAAACGAGTGAATTTCCATGAATCTGTTTCACCGCAAGTCTATAATTACGCTGCTTCTGCTAACCGCCTTTTTAATGGTTACGTTTCCCCTTCCGGCGCGCGCAACATGTTCCTGCTGCAAAGGAAATGAGTGCAAATGCAACTGTTCGGATAAGCACGAACTGCAGGAAAAATTGTTGCAACACCAGGGCCATGATAAAGAAACCCGCTGCGAGTACTGCTGGGCAATCCCGGATCGGAATCTGCCGCTGCCCTGCAACCATAAAGGGCCAATGGAGAAAAAGCAGCTTGTAGCGATCTCTTGCGACAATTCATTAATACCCTCCCTGTATTCTCCCGATCACATAAAAACCCGCACAACTCGACCGATGCCGCACCGGGCGGCACCTCTTTTCCTCCTCAATGCCTCTTTTCTGCTATAACCATTAAGCACATCCGCTTTTATAACGATTCCATGACAGATGTTCTGCTGTAACCGGGTTGCCCGTAGTTGTCGGCAACGGGGCGCGGCATGGTGCGGGGTTCGCGTTTCCCCCCGGCACTGTTTCCTCTTGACAAATGTGCGCGTGTGCCGTATTCTCTATATACCCTACAGGGGTATAGTACCAACAGCTACCGGGAGAAAGACAATGATAAATGCCAAGGTCAAGGCGGAATCCTTGAAGCGCTTGAAAAAAATAGAGGGCCAGGTGCGCGGTGTGGCAAAAATGGTAGACCAGGAAAAATACTGCATAGATATCATCAATCAATTGTCAGCGGCGAAGAACGCGCTTGACGGCGTGGCCAGGATGATCATGAAACGCCACATCGAAAGCTGCGTAGCCCAGGCTATTTTGGAGGGCAAGGCCGGCGAAAAGATAGAGGAGCTTATAACCGCTGTTTATAAGCACGGGGTTAAAAAATAGCTGTGTACATTAAATAATGCATATAAAGCATGGATATGGCGGATCCGTATCACCGGAAATATCTTGAGGAGGGTAAAACAATGCAAGGGAAAGCAGCGGCTCATTTCTCTTTTTCTTTCGTTTTGCTGCTGTTCGCTGTTTGGGCTCCGACTGTTTGTGCCCAGGCTGATGGGGAGTTTCTCGATTTAAGCGGGATCATTGAAGAGGCCCTGAACAATAACCCGGAGCTTAAAGGCGCTCAGGCCAGGGCCGACGCATACCGCGAGAGACCTTCCCAGGCCGCTTCGCTGGAAGACCCGCGCATTTCAGTGGGTGTTCAAAATATCGCAACCGATGATTTTGACTTCAACAGCATCGATATGACCATGAAGGTTATAGAGCTTTCGCAGGAAGTGCCCCTGCCGGGCATATTATCTTTGAAAAAAGAGGTTGCTGTACATGAAGCACATGCCATGGAAAAGAAGGCCAGGGAAACAGAGTTTAGCCTGATTAAAAAGGTTAAGCAGGCCTACTATGACCTCTACTATTTAAAAAAGGCGGTTGCTATTGCCGAAGAAAATAAAGCTTTATTGGAACGGTTTGTAGAAATTACCGAGACCCGCTATGCAGTGGGCAAAGGGATTCAGCAGGATGTGCTTAAGGCACAGGTTGAACTTTCCAAGACAAAAGAAAAGCTCATTGATTTTGAGCAAAAAAGGGCGTCTGCCGCCGCGGAATTGAGGGCATTGCTTAACCGCCCGCCGGAAGCCGCGATCGCGGACCCTCCGGACATTGAGAAGACGCCATTTATCTATACCATGGAGGAATTGCAAAACATGGCAATGGAGTGCAATCCTGCCCTGAATGACCTGCAGAGCATTCTCGAAAGCAGGGAATCTGAATACAAACTTGCCAAGAAAGAGTATTTCCCCTCCCTTATGTTAACCGCCGCTTACGGGCAACGTGAAGACGCCAAGCAGAGCCGATCGAGCACGGCGAAGGGTACCACCATGAGTGGAGAATCGGTCGAGGTGGGCCTACCGGGTGAAGACGAGCATCGGTCGGACACCTTTTCCTTCATGGTGGGATTCACGGTACCCCTGTGGTTTCACTCCAAACAAAACCGCAGGATCAAAGAAACCCTTGCCATGATGGAAGAGACAAAATCCCACCAGCAGGCAATGAAGAATGAAATCTTCTTCGGCATAAAAGATATCGGTGAACGTGAACGACGCGGTGCAAAGCTTATCGACCTGTATAAGAATAATATCATTCCCCAGGCACAGGCATCCTTGGATTCTGCCAGGGCGGGCTATGAAGTGGGTAACGTGGATTTTATGGCCCTGATTGAAAACCAGATTACACTGTTTGACTATCAGGTAAGCTATCACGAGGTATTGGCCGGCTATGAGAAAGATTTGGCCGAAATTGAGTCAGTGGTAGGTAAAAGGCTGTTCTAATCTTGAGGAGGGTTGACATGTCGTCACGGGGAAGAAGCAAGCTTATTGTGCTTGTATTTATAGTGCTTGTCGGAGCGGGCACGTATTATATTTATAGAACCGCCCAGCCCGGCAGAAATCTATCAGCGGGAAAAGGACAATCCGAACAGGGGAAACATCTCTATTTCTGTCCCATGCATCCCGACTATCAATCGGATAAGCAGGGTGATTGCCCCATCTGCTTCATGAAGCTGGTCGAAAAGAAACCGGCCGAAGGGTCCACTAGCCGTAATGATAAAGAAATCGCCTTCCCCGGGGAAAAGCTATACATCTGCCCAATGCATCCGCAAATTATCTCGGACAAACCCGGAGATTGTCCCATCTGCTTCATGAAACTGGTGGAACGAAAGGAACCGGGGAAGGCCGATGAAGCGACCGCCGGCCCTTCAGGTTTAGCCCCGGTGAATCTAACTGAATCGCAGAAAAAACACATGGGGCTTACCTTCGGGATGGTAGGGAAGCAGCACATCAGAAGAGAAATCCGCACCTCGGCACGCATCGTGCCTGATGAAACGCGTCTCTACCGGGTCACCACCAAAATTGAAGGCTACATTGACAAGCTCTACGTGAATGTAACCGGCCAGGCCGTCCGGAAAGGCCAGCCGCTCTTCACAATTTACAGTCCGGAGCTGGTAGCATCACAACAGGAGTTTCTCACCTCCATTCCCTTTGCGCAACAGTTGTGCGACAGCACCGACCCGACCGTTTCCAGCAGCGGCAAAAGACTCATAGAAGCGGCGCGCAAGCGGCTCAAGCTCTGGGACATCAGTGACGGACAGATCGACCGGCTCGAAAAAACCGGCCAGGTGGAAAAATACCTCACCTTATATGCGCCAGCCGGCGGGTATGTAATTGAGAAGCATATTCTGGCCGGCCAGAAAATTATGCCGGGTGAAGCACTTCTGGTTATAGCCGATCTTTCTGCGGTCTGGGCCGAGGCCGATATCTATGAATCGGATATTCCCTATGTCAAAGTAGGCATGCCGGTAACCCTGACACTTGCCTACTGGCCGGGAAAGAGTTTCCGTGGGGAAGTAAGCTTTCTCTACCCGTATCTTGACGCGCAGACCCGCACGCTCAAGGCACGGCTGAACATTGAAAATCCGGAACTCCTTTTAAAAGCAGAGATGTATGCTGACGCCCATTTAATGTATGACCTGGGCGAAAAGCTTGCCCTCCCGGAAACAGCGCTCATGCAGACCGGCACGCGCAGCTATGTCTTTGCTGCCGGGGAGGGGGATGAGATCAAGCCGGTTGAGGTAACCGTCGGGACCAGAAGCGAGGGGTATTATGAATTGCTGTCCGGGCTTAATCCCGGCGACCGGGTGGTTACCTCGGCCAACTTCCTGGTTGATTCGGAATCTTCATTGAAGGCTGCGCTGCAGGCGGTGAGCGGGGGTGGGCAATGATCAGAAAAATCATCGAGTTTTCTGCTCACAACCGCATCCTGGTTATTTTGCTGGTAGCGGTAGCGGTTGTCGGGGCTGTCTACACCCTCAAGCAGATCCGGCTCGATGCCATTCCGGACCTCTCCGACACCCAGGTCATCGTGTATACCCGCTGGGACAGAAGTCCCGACATCATTGAAGACCAGGTTACCTATCCCATTATCACGGCACTGCTGGGAACCCCCAAGGTAAAGGCCATACGCGGCTATTCCGACTTCGGTTTCTCTTATGTATACGTCATCTTTCACGATGGCACCGACATCTACTGGGCGCGAAGCCGGGTGCTGGAGTACCTCTCTAAAATCCAGGGTAGCCTTCCTGCGGGTTCCAAGACCGAGTTGGGACCGGACGCCAGCGGTGTGGGATGGGTCTTCCAGTATGCGTTGATCGATACAAGCGGTAAACACGATCTGGCCCAGCTGCGCACCTTTCAGGACTGGTATCTGCGCTATGCCCTCCAGAGTGTTCCCGGGGTGGCTGAAGTAGCGGGGATCGGCGGATTTCAGAAGCAATACCAGGTGACCGTCGATCCCAATCGCCTGCAGAACTACAAGCTTTCTTTGATGGATATAGTTGAGGCGATTAAAAAAAGTAACAACGAAATGGGTGGCAGGCTTATCGAATGGTCCGGCACCGAGTTCATGGTGCGGGCCAAGGGATATGTGAAATCGACCGGCGACCTGGACAAAGTTGTGCTCAAGGCCAGTGAAGCAGGCACGCCGGTAGTGCTCAGGGATGTGGCCACAGTGGCCGTCGGGCCGCAGATCCGCCGGGGAGTGGCTGATTTTAATGGTGGGGGTGACACCGTGGGAGGCATTGTCGTGATGCGGCACGGTGAAAATGCCATGAATGTTATAAGGCGGATCAAGGATAAACTCAAGGAGATGAAATCCTCACTTCCCGAGGGTGTGGAAGTTGTCACCACCTACGACCGTTCCGAGCTCATCCAGAAGTCCATTGACAATCTTAAGGAAGAACTGGTGATGGAAATGATCATCGTGAGCCTGGTGATCATGCTCTTCCTGTGGCACTTCCCCTCGGCCCTGGTTCCCATCATCACCATCCCCATTTCCGTGCTCCTCTCATTTATCCTGATGTATGTCTGGGGCATCACCTCCAACATCATGAGCCTGGCGGGCATTGCCATTTCCATCGGGGTGCTGGTGGATGGGGCAATTGTCGAGGTGGAAAACGCCTATAAAAAGCTGGAGCAGTGGCAGGAGGGGGGCCGCAAGGGAGACTTTCACCGGATCCGTTTGGAGGCCCTGCTGGAAGTGGGACCCTCGGTATTTTTTTCGCTGGCGGTGATTGCCGTCTCTTTTCTCCCGGTGTTTACCCTGGTGGACCAGGAAGGGCGGCTGTTCACGCCGCTGGCATACACCAAGACATTTGCCATTGCCCTGGCCTGTCTTCTTGCAGTGACGCTTGATCCGGCGGTGCGGATGCTATTTGCCAGGATGGATCCGTTTCAGATCAGACCGCGACCGCTTTCATGGATTATGAACACGCTCTTTGTGGGTAAGTACTACCCCGAGGAAAAGCACCCGGTCAGCCGCATACTATTCAAGCTCTACGACGCACCCTGCCGGTTTGTGCTGCGACATCCCAAGAAGGTGATTGCAGCAGCCGTCATAATTGTGGCGACCACCGTTCCGGTATACCTCGAGCTGGGCCACGAATTTATGCCCCCGCTCAATGAAGGAACCATCCTCTACATGCCCACCACGCTCCCGGGCATCTCGGTGACCCAGGCTGAGCTGCTGATGCAGACCCAGGACCGTATCCTCAAAAGCTTCCCCGAGGTGGTGACGGTCTTCGGCAAGGCGGGACGGGCCGATACGTCAACCGATCCTGCGCCCTTCTCCATGATGGAAACCACCGTGGTATTGAAACCTCCGTCAGAATGGCGCGCTACGGAGCGCTGGTACTCCTCCTGGGCCCCTGACTGGTGCAAGGCGGTGTTGCGCCACGCCTGGCCTGACACCATGTCCTACGAGGAGCTGATCGACGAGATGGACCGGGCAATGCAGATCCCGGGCAATACCAATTCATGGACCATGCCGATCAAGGGGCGCATTGACATGCTTACCACGGGGGTGCGAACGCCGGTCGGCATTAAAATCCTGGGCTCTGACCTTACTACAATACAGCAGACCGGCGAGGCCATCGAAAAGGTGGTAAAATCGATTCCCGGAACCCGGAGCGTCTATGCGGAACGGGCGGCGGGAGGCTATTTTGTCGATTTCACCCCCCGCCGCGAAGCGCTTGCCCGCTTTGGACTTACCATCGAGGATCTCCAGAACGTGATCATGAGCGCCATCGGCGGCGAGACCATTTCCACCACCATCGAAGGCCGCGAGCGATATTCAATCAACCTGCGTTATCCCCGCGACCTGCGGGCAAATCTGGACCAGCTGCAGCGCGTCCTGGTTACCACCATGAACGGCGTCCAGGTCCCCACGTCCCTCCTGGCTGACATCACCCTTGTTTCCGGTCCGAGCATGATCAGGGATGAAAACGGCATGCTTGCCGGCTATGTGTTTGTGGACATTGCCGGAAGGGATGTGGGCTCATACGTGGAGGAAGCAAAGAAGGCGGTTTTCAAGAACGTCACCCTGCCAACCGGATACTCGCTCATCTGGAGCGGGCAGTACGAAAACATGCTGCGGGTGCGGGAACGCCTCAAGGTGGTGATTCCGGTAACCATCTTTCTTATATTCCTGCTCCTGTACATGAACACGAAATCAGCCTTCAAGGCAACCATAGTCATGCTGGCGGTCCCCTTTTCCGTGGTGGGCGCAGTATGGCTTCTGTATTTCCTCGATTACAACGTATCCATTGCCGTCTGGGTCGGCATGATCGCGCTCATGGGTCTTGATGCCGAGACCGGCGTATTTATGCTTCTCTTTCTCGACCTTTCGTATGAAGAGGCACGGAAAGAGGGAAGGCTCAGAAACCTGGCAGAGCTGCACGAAGCCATCATCCATGGCGCGGTCAAACGCATCCGGCCGAAGATGATGACGGTGGGCGCCTCAGCGATGGGCCTCATGCCCATCATGTGGTCGATCGGCACCGGCGCGGACGTAATGAAGCGTGTTGCAGCGCCCATGGTGGGCGGCCTGTTCACTTCGTTCATCATGGAGCTGCTCGTCTACCCGGCGATATACCTGCTCTGGAAACGGAACGGGGAGTTGCGGCATTTGAAGCAACAGCAATCATAACAGGGAGGTCTGCATGAAATGGGAAAAAGACGCGCAGGAATTGGTTGAGGCGATTCCGGTCCATGACATCATCAAGAACCTGATCATCATCTGGGCTGAAAAGGTGGCGCGCAAAAACAAGCGCGACGCGGTAACCATGGAGGACATGGCACAAACGAGGGATGACTATTTTTCCTGGTTCGGCCCGGAAAAGATTGCCAAGATTCAGCATGCCCGGGAAGAGGGAAAATCAGACGACGCCCTTGACCCGCAGATCGCGCTCAATAAAGATCCGGCTCTCTTTACCATTGAGCTGTGCCACTCCCGCTTCTTCGGCTGCGACCGGGATTTGGTCAATGTGCGGGAGCTGGGGAACAAAATCAAGCAGAAGATGCAGGAGCTGAAAATCACTGAAATCCTGGCGGACAAGGCCTGCGAGGTGCTCATGCCGCACAGCAGCTTTACCATCTCCATCTCCGGTTGTTCCAACAGCTGCACCGCGGCCGAATCCAAGGAAGTGGGCATCCACGGCACTGCGCGGCCCATGGTCACGGACAAGGAGTGCAGCCATTGCGGGAGCTGTGTCAAGACCTGCCTGGACCGGATTATCACCTTAAGCGACAGCGGGCCGGTCATTAATGAAGACTACTGCAAGGTGTGCGGCGACTGCATCAGGGTCTGTCCCACGGGAACGCTGGCGGCGGCTGAGAAGGGATGCCGCATCATGGTAGGCGGGACGTTCGGCCGCTTTGCCCGTTACGGTAGAGAGCTTTACAAAATAACCAGTGCAGATAAGATCTATCCAATATTAGAGGCCTGCGTCGATCTTATCAAAAAAGAGTGGAGTGAGGACCATGAGGACCATTTCGCATTTGTGATCGGCCGCACCGGCATTTCGCCCATATTCAAGCATCTCAAGGATGTCGGGAAATTATGACGGATATGCAGATGGGACTGATCGCAGACGGCTACTACTTCATGTTTGAAATCGGGTGGTTTCTCGACCTTCTCATCCCCACACTGGTGCGGGTGAGAGGCGGCAAGCTGTACCTCGTCGGGAGCAAACCCTCAGCACAAAAGGACCTGAAACCCTGCTGCATACCGGCAGGCGGCGCAGCGGAATGTAAAGAGCTGGCCCTGGATGATCCGGCCCTCAGGGCTTTCAAGAGCACGGAATCGCTGGTTCCGCTTACAAACCCCGGCGCCATTGAACGGGAACTGGAACTGAACCTGGAGAATCCTGCAATCCAGGAAAGATACTTCAACTCGAAGGCGAAAAAGCAGCGAGAGGCAACGCTTGAAAGGCTGATGAATGATTACCGGGTTCTTTCAAAGCTGGAGGCGTGAATGAAAAAGGTTCTGGAAGTAAAAGGCATGACCTGCGGAAACTGTGTCAAGCGGGTGAATAAAATTATCAGCGGTTTCAAAGGCGTTTCAGACGTCACCGTTGATTTGCAGCGCATGGAGGCCGCCTTTGAATGCGATGCGTCCGCATCTGATGTTGCAGGCATCGTGCAGGCAATCAATGATTTTGGCTTTACCGCGAGGGAAAAAGCATAGGAGGATTCAGCCATGGAAAAGACAATTACCATACCGGTAGAGGGCATGTCCTGTGAGCACTGCGTTCGAGCGGTGAAAGGCGCCCTCGAAACGCAGAAAGGCGTGAAGGCGGTCGAGGTGTCGCTGGAAGGCAAAAGCGCCCGTGTTGTTTACGATGAGGGACTCATCGGCCTGGATGCGCTGAAAGCGGCAATTCTGGAAGAGGGGTACCAGGTGGCTTAAGGGTCGCGAAGATCTCTGTGTTCAGCTCGTGTGGCCCTTTGAGGACCCACAGCATGCACACAATCATTACAAGACGGGTCATTCTGCGGCTTGACCGCAGAATCCAGTTGTTGCTTTTAACCAAACGTAAGGGCGACCGGCCGGTCCCCCCCTACAGAGACCTTATTTTTTACTTCTCCTGACGAGGCATGTTCATGGAAGCGAAACAGATACACCTGCAGGTGGGCGGCATGACCTGCGCCGCGTGTTCCGCGCGGGTGGAACGCGGCTTGAAAAAAATTGATGGGGTGGGTGAGGCCAGCGTTAATCTGGCAACGGAAAAAGCGCTGGTGACCTATGACCCCGCCCGCGTCGGCAAGGAGAAGTTTATCGAAGCCATTCAAAACATGGGGTATACGGTTAAGACCGAGAAAGCAACTATTCCAATCGGCGGGATGACCTGCGCCGCCTGCTCAGCGCGGGTGGAGCGGACACTTAACAAGCTTGATGGAGTTTTGGAAGCCCGGGTCAATCTTGCCACGGAAAAGGCAAGCGTTGACTTCCTGCCCGGACAGGTCGGCATTGCCGATCTGAAAAATGCCATAAGCAAACTCGGCTATTTCATAAAGGAGGAGGCCGGGGAAACACAATCGGAGAAAGGGGAGAAGGAAGAAGATGATGTGAGAAAGGCCAGGGAAGCCCGACGGAGGCTCATTCTCGCCTGGGCTTTTACCGGGCCGATGATGCTCATTATGGGCGTCATGATGTTTAAGCACATACACCTTTTTCACCTCTACCACAACGCGATCATGTTTATTCTGGCCACCCCGGTTGTTTTCTGGGCGGGGCATCAAACCAACAAATCGGCGATCAAGGGGCTGATGAATCTCAACCCCAACATGGATGCCCTTATTTTTCTGGGTACCTTCTCGTCCTACGCCATTTCCATCTTTTCCTTTTTCGTGAATATCCCCAATTTTGCCGAGTGCGCGGCAATGATCATGGCTTTCAATCTCATTGGCAGATACCTGGAAACAAAGGCGCGGGGCAGGGCGTCACAGGCAATTAAAAAACTCTTAAAGCTCGAGGCGAAAAGCGCCCGCATCCTGTTGGATGGCAGGGAAGTGGAGGTGCCCATTGAAAAGGTTGCGGTGGGCGACCTGATGGTGGTACGTCCGGGAGAAAAGATCCCGACCGACGGGATTGTGGTCAGTGGAATGAGCAGCGTCGATGAATCCATGGCCACCGGCGAATCAATGCCGGTGAGCAAGAAAGAGGGAGACGGGGCCATCGGCGCCACCATCAACCAGCAGGGCTTGCTTACGGTGAAGGCGACAAAAGTCGGGAAGGACACGTTTCTCTCGCACGTCATCAGGATGGTTGAGGAATGCCAGGGAACCAAAGTACCGATACAGGTGCTAGCTGATAAGATCACCTACTTTTTCGTTCCCACCATCATCGGCTTATCGGTCGTGACCTTTATCTCCTGGCTTATCGCGCCCTCTTTCTTTCTGAGTATTGCCAACCGGGCACAGGGTTATCTGCCCTGGGTTAATCCCTCTTTAGGATATATTATTCTCGCCCTCTTTGCGTCGATTACGGTCCTGGTGATTGCCTGCCCCTGTGCTTTGGGCCTGGCCACCCCTACCGCGCTTATGGTGGGAAGCGGCATGGGCGCCGAGCGAGGCATCCTCATACGCCGGGGCGAAGCGATCCAGACCCTTCAGAATATCAAGGCGGTGGTTTTTGACAAGACCGGCACCATAACCAGCGGCAAGCCCGGGGTTACCGATATTATTCCCTGTGACAACCTGGATGGGCAGCTGTTGCTGACCATGGCGGCGTCGTTGGAATCAGGATCCGAGCATCCACTGGGCAAGGCCGTCATGGCCGAATCGAAGGAGCGGGGACTGGACTTGCTTAAACTGGAGGGATTTGAAGCCTTGACCGGCCAGGGGGTGAAGGGAAGAATTGACGGGCAGGAGATATTGATTGGAAGCCCCAGGCTCTTTGAGGGAAAAGGAATTGCCTTTGACCCGGTCAAGCCTGCCCTGGAAAAGCTGGAGGATGAAGCCAAAACGGTCGTGCTGGTTGCCGTTGATGGCAGGACGGCAGGCCTTATCGGTATTGCCGACCGGATCAAAGGTGATTCGGTCAATGCCATAGGAGAGCTCAGAAGGATGGGCTTCCAAACGGTCATGATTACCGGCGACAATACAAGGACGGCCCAGGCCATTGCGGAGCAAGTAGGCATTGAGCGGGTCCTGGCGGAAGTAATGCCGGGGGACAAGGTGGAGGAGATCAAGCGGTTGCAGGAAAAACTGGGGATGGTAGCCATGGTCGGTGACGGCATTAATGATGCACCGGCCCTGACCCAGGCCAATGTGGGCATTGCCATTGGCACAGGAACGGACATTGCCATCGAATCATCTGACATTACCCTGGTAAGAGGGGAGTTGAGCGCGGTTGTTTCAGCAGTCAAGCTCTCATCCAATACCTTTAAAAAGATCAAGCAAAATCTCTTCTGGGCATTCTTCTATAATTTAATTGCCATACCGGTGGCGGTCATGGGTCTGCTCCACCCGGTCATGGGCATGTCCGCCATGGCCATAAGCTCACTCTTCGTGGTTACCAATTCACTCATGCTGCGAAGGGCCAGGATATAACAACGCCATCGACGTACCTAACAGAAAGCCCCGAGGTGTTTTCCACCACGGGGCTTTCTGTTAGGTACGTGTTATCAGGGGAATGGAACTGCGTTTAC
The DNA here is from genome assembly GCA_964632275.1 of uncultured Thermodesulfobacteriota bacterium. GTDB lineage: Bacteria > Desulfobacterota > WTBG01 > WTBG01 > WTBG01 > CAZWCD01. Next base: position 6,435 of record CAZWCD010000048.1, on the reverse strand, counting down.
TTTACCACCAGCAGGGACCGTAACCCATTCCGCCGCCGCCATACCCTCTTCCTCTGCCAAAGCCTTTCCCCTGCCGCGGTCCGCCGCCGCCACCCATCCATCCCGGGGAGAAGTCGTCGTCACGGTCGAAGCGGTTGATCAGCGCGGCACGCTGCTCGTCAGTGAGGAGGGATCGCATCTCCATCTGTCTGCGCAAACATTTTTCCTGGAGCTGCGACTGGAGGCTGCTCATTTCCTTCTGCTTTGCGAGAACGGTCTCGGTGTTCGGCTGAGCTTGATCAAGCAGCTGATCAAGCTCGATTCCCTTCACCGCCAGTGATGTTCGCAGCTGTGATGTTTCCTCGATATGCTTCTTTTGCATGTCAGCTAATGTCCCGGACTGCTCCTGGGTGAGATTGGGGAGCCAAGACGGATTAAAGGCGTTCGGACCCATGCCGCACCATCCGCATCCGCCTATGCCTCTTCCAAATCCATGCCTCTGGGCTTCCGCGCTCGCAGCGGTCATCAGAAAGATCACACACGTAATACCTGCCAGCACACATACATTCTTTTTCATAGCCGGGTACCTCCTTCGCAAATATTATTGTTTTAAGACGTTTGAAATCTTAAACACCGGCGGTTGGTAAAACTTGCGCTGGCCCATGGAGATTTAATGTCCCGGCCCATGTTCTTCGCTTCTTTGCCAGGTCCAGTAGACACCCAATCGTGCTTCCCAATCCGGCGAATCGTTAGTCAGTCCCGCACCTCCTGCAAAACCAAGCTCCAGCCTGTGTCCCAATGGGATGATAAAGCCTGATCGCAGGAAACTCTCATTCCCGAATACGCTCTTAGCAGAACGGCCTTTAATTTCTGCAAAATAATGCAGCGCCCGGCTGAGGGGGAAAACAGCAACGGCGGAATACGTTGCAACCGCTTCATTGCGTGACCGGTGTTTCGGGTTTCCCAGCACCTCTACACCGAAATTGAGATGGGTCACTACGTTTTTCCCCAGGTAGGAATGAATCAAAGTAAATTCGTAGTCGGTTTCGCCGCTCCCCAGTTCCTTGTCGTCTTTCGCGACCGGTAGTTTAACACCGGCCTGGGCACCGATATGGCCGAATGCAAAGTGGAACGGCGAGTACCTGCCGTAGATTTTCACGTCCCCCATTCCTGAGGTGCTGTGCACTGCTTCGGAATGGCGCAGCAGCTTATATTCGGATTCTATACCAATCAGGCTCCACTTGCCGAGACTATAGGTAATTTCCGTAATGGGTAGACCAATGTTTTTTTGATGCCCCCCTTCCTGTACCATTGCCGTTTCCACGAGGAACCGGACATTGCCCTCCCCATAGGCATTGGCATGCTTGGTTTTAAAAGGATGCGCTGCAAAAGAATATGCTGGAAACAGAGCAAGCAGGATGAAACTATGCAGAACAAAGATTTTTTTTATCATTGTCTTCTCCCGGTAAAGGATCAAAATAATTTTAAATGGTGTACGTTCAACTAGCAGGTTGTTGAAAAAGTATTTTCAGCAGGCTGATCAAAAACATCCAGATGCAAGGCACGCGAAATCCTGAGGAATGAGGCGTACATGCAAGTACGCTGCAGTGACGAAGGATGAGCGTAACGCAGCAGATGGGTGTTTTTCAACAGCCTGCTAGTGGTGCGGATAATCTGATAAGATATCCGGTGCGGAGATACCCTTCTTCGCACACTGAAGATCGACGTTATCTTCCCGGCGGTGCTCGGCGGGGGAAGGATGAAAGGGCAATCAGACGCTGGATCTTGAAGGTAAGCGGGTCAGGGGAATGAGGGGTTGTTATCTTGAAAAGGGCGCTACAATAAATAATGGTTAACAGTGCAGGAACCGCAAGAGTAATAATGATATGCGGCGACTTGGTCACAACGGGGTTCTTGAGATAATGACATGTGGTTTGCAGATCTTTGGTATCGAACAAATCCTGGACGTGGCGGTGATTGGATGCAACCGTAAATCCACCGGAGACAAATAGCAGAACCATACCGTACATCAGAATATATCGTTTCACTATGAAGTCCGGAAAAGAATGATAAATTCATGTGAATAAACTGAGCACCGCCACCCAGCGCGTGAATATGATAAAAGCAGTTTTTGTGCCAGTGCGCACCGTTATAAATTATTACTTTTTATCATATGGTTATCCAGTTCGGCCGCTCAATCAAAGACTGTTTTGCATTGCAACTTTACATTTCAAAAACAATTAAATTGCATTTATGCAATATTTGATTTATCCTGCTATAAAAATTGCTATAGCCGGCTGCCTTCGCTGAAGCAGCGGCAGTAAGGGGCATTATGACAACACCAAAAAAATTTATCGATCCCCCCATGGAGGTTATCCTGGATAGCATCGCTGACGGTGTTTTCACCATCGACCGGGATCGGAACATCGTCTCGTTCAACCGGGCGGCCGAGAAGATCACCGGGATTTCGAGGGAACATGCACTGGGACAAAAATGCTTTGATGTGTTCCATGCCAGCATCTGCCAGACCGCCTGCGCACTGGAAAAAACCATTAAAACCGGGAAAGAGATCATTGACCACTCGATCAATATTCTTAACAGCAAGGGGGAGCTGCTGCCGGTCAGCGTCAGCACGTCAGTGCTGAGAGATAAAGACGGGACAATAATCGGCGGGGTGGAGACATTTCGCGATCTTTCTTCTCTCGAGGAATTAAGAAAAGAAATATCCAAACACTACACATTCAAGGACATCATCAGCAAGAACCATGAGATGCAAAAGCTCTTCGATGTGCTGCCCGATATTGCCGAAAGCGACAGCACGGTCTTAATTCAGGGGCCCAGCGGCTCGGGAAAGGAGCTGTTTGCGAGGGCAATCCACAACCTGAGTCACCGGAAGAACAAAAACTATGTGATTGTCAACTGCGGCGCTCTTCCCGGCACGTTATTGGAATCTGAACTCTTCGGTTATGTGAAAGGGGCCTTTACCGATGCCCGGAAAGATAAGCCGGGGAGGTTTGCGCTGGCTGAAGGAGGAACGCTTTTCCTGGACGAGATTGCCGAACTCTCAACCGCCCTGCAGGTAAAGCTCTTACGGGTGCTGCAGCAAAAGGAATACGAGCCGCTCGGCGCAACCCGTTCCAGCAAGGCCAACGTGCGTATTATTGCCGCCACCAACAAGGATTTATCGCAACTGCTTGCCCGCGGAACATTTCGTGAAGACCTGTATTACCGGCTCAATGTGGTTAAAATAGAACTGCCCCCGCTGAACCGGCACCGGGAAGATATTCCCCTCTTGATTGATCACTTCATTCATCAATTCAATCTTAAGAAGGGGAAAAATATCGGAGGCATCAGCGATCAGGCGCTGGGATTGCTTATCGAACATGAATTCCCCGGCAACGTGCGTGAGCTGGAAAATATTATTGAACATGCCTTTGTGCTGTGTCACGGACCTCAAATTAAAGCGGAACATTTGCCGAAGGAATTGACAAGCAGACCTCAACCGGAAAACAACCTGATCACCCAATCAGGCAATAAATTTCGAGACGCTGAAACACAGATTATTCGCGAGGTATTAAATAAACACAAGGGCAATCGTGCAAAAACCGCAGCCGAACTCGGCATCAATAAAAGTACCCTCTGGAGGAAGATGAAAAGATTACACATAGTGTAATCCCGCTCTCATTGCCGCTCATCTTAGATCGCATAAATGCAATATACAATTGCAATTATGCATCAGCCATTCTCACTCTGCCTCGCCCGCTGCCTACATAACCACTTGTAAAAAATGACTATTCTCCAAATGCCCTCTGGCACGGTTCATGCTGAAGCAGTGTGCTGCCATGTCCAGAGAAAAACCCCTGAAGATTGCCATTCCTCTTTTTAACAGCCGCGTATCGCCGCGATTTGATTTCGCGGCCAAGTTGCTGGTGGTCACCATTGCCGATGGAAAAATCGCCGATCGGCAGGAGTTTTCTCTCGCGAATATCAACCCGATTAAAAGAACCTCCTTGCTGTATGAGCTACGCGTGCAGCTCGTGCTCTGTGGCGGCATAAGTTGCTTTGCCGAGAGATTCATCAAAAGTCACGGAATAGAAGTAATTTCGCTGGTTCAGGGAGAGGTTGAGGAGGTTCTTGCTCTTTTTGTAAATGGCAATTTGAATTCAGCCATCATACCGATTATTCCGGAACAACCGTTTCGCAATCATTGCAGATTCAAAAGAAAGAGAACAGGCAGAAGGAAAACTTTTATCTCGGAACAATAATGCAAGGGAGGTGTTTGTTTATGCCGGGATTTGACGGATCGGGACCCATGAAAAAAGGACAGGGAACAGGCGGGAAAAGAGGTTTTTGTATGGAGGGGAGAGGCGCGCGGTTTAATAGTGGGTTTTACCCTCCCGCAGAGAAGGCGTACGGGGGCTCTCCATACGGAGGATATCCGCACAGCCCGGGGGCGACCTATGGCGTGGGCAGCGGTGGATTCCCGCGCGGATGCGGAAGAGGCCGCTGTCTGGGCGGTAGACGCGGGCGATAAAGAGATTGCGGGTGAACGAGCGCATCCGAGAGGCGCCGGCTGTCTCTCCCTATCAACCACAAAACTGCTGACTCATCATATAACACTGGAAGCTCGCCCGTGCATGAAGCTGAAGAGAAGTACCGCATGCAGTGGCACAGCAAAGGAGAATCAGGATATGGGAAAAGACACATGTGAAGCAAAGACAAGCTGCCAGAGTTGTGAGACATCAGACACCTGCAGCAAAGAGGAGAAAGAAGCGCACGACCAGAAAGTGCTTGATGCGAGGATGTCGTCCGTAAAGTACAAGTTCATGGTGATCAGCGGAAAAGGCGGGGTGGGGAAAAGCACCGTGGCAACCAATCTTGCGGTCACCCTTGTAAAAGAGGGCTACCAGGTAGGGCTGCTGGATGCCGATATTCATGGCCCCAATATTCCCAAGATGCTGGGCATGGAGGATGCGAAGCCCCATGCCACGGAAGAAGGGTTATTGCCGATCACTACCACGGATGGACTTAAAGTCATGTCAGTGGCGCTTTTCCTGGGTTCAAGGGATGACGCGGTAATATGGCGGGGCCCGCTTAAACACAGTCTTATCAGGCAATTTCTCGGTGAGGTGTACTGGGGCCCCCTCGACTATCTGATCATTGATCTTCCCCCGGGTACCGGCGATGAGGCCCTCAGCGTTGCCCATCTTCTGAAACAGGTTGACGGGGCGATTGTTGTAACAACCCCGCAGGACGTCGCCCTGCTGGACAGCCGCAAATCGGTTACCTTTGCCCGGCAGCTGCAGATACCCCGTATCGGCATCGTAGAAAATATGAGTGGGTTTACCTGTCCCCATTGCGGGCAAACCATAGACCTCTTCAAAAAGGGGGGCGGGGAAAAAGCGGCGCGTGACCTGCTGATACCCTTTCTGGGAGGAATACCGATCGATCCGGAAATGGTGTCCTGCGGGGATAGTGGAGTGCCACTCGTGACCCTGCAGGGTCACGATGAGGTTATCGATGCCTTTAACCGAATTTCTGAACGGTGGCGGCTATTATTGGAAGGCAACTCTGAAAAGCAGACAATCAGCGCATAACAAAAAATATAACCAGGGAGGTACATACGATGAAAAGAATTGCATTAGCGTGTGATGATGATCAGGGTCTGAACGGGCAGGTAAGCCAGCACTTCGGCCGCTGTCCCTACTATCTGATGGTAGAGGTGGAAGGAATCGAGGTACAGAAGACTGCCGCGGTAAGCAACCCCTATTTCGATAATCACATTCCCGGAGTGGTTCCTCAGTTCATCAAAGAACAGGGTGCGCATACAATGATTGCCGGAGGAATGGGGCCGCGGGCCATTGATATGTTCAGCAACTTCGGCATTGAGGTGGTAACCGGAGCCGTTGGCAAGGTGAAAAATGTGCTTGATGCCTACCTGCGAGGTGAAATCAGCGGTGTTGAGCCCTGCAAGCACGATCATCCCGGTGACCACGATCATTGCTCGGGAGGGAAGGGGTAATGAAAATTGCCGTTTCTGCCACCGGCAACGATTTAACTGCCCCTGTTGACAGGAGGTTTGGAAGGTGCCCCTGGTTTTTATTCGTGGATACAGCATCCTTGGACTTCAAGGCAGTTGAAAATAAAAATGCCGATGATACTTCGGGGGCGGGAATTGCCTGTGCGCAATTGGTCCTGGAACATGACGCCGAAGCAGTTATTACCGGTCAGGTCGGTCCGAATGCTTTTGAGGTACTCAAGCAGGGAGGTGTAAAAATCTTTCTTGCTCCTGACGGCATGGGTGTCCGGGAAGCGATTGCCCGCCATCAGAACGGTGAGCTCCGGCAGATGGCAATGAAGGTTTTCTAAAGGGGTAGACCCGGTTTTTTCAGAAGGGAGCGGAGCTATAATCAGAAGTTGTGTTTAGGAGGATAGGCGGTGTATCCTCCGGGTGAA
>CAZWCD010000047.1:16985-18223 GCA_964632275.1 uncultured Thermodesulfobacteriota bacterium | reverse complement strand
CCAACACCGGCTGTTGAATGTATCGCCCGTCCAGCCAGAAGTGGGCCGTAATCAGCCGGGCATCCAGTTCGGATGCGAACTCGACCAGTGACTTGATCTGTGGAAGAAACGCGGTCCTCAGTTGGGTGCAGTCAAAGGGGCTGCCTTCTTCGGGGCCATGAACGAGATAAGACAGATGGTGCTGATCTCTCAGTTTCAGAAGGGATGGCATTTCCTGAAAGGACTGATGGGAATGGAGGAGATTTATTTCCGCAAAATCAAAACCGGCCTGCCCAACCCGGGCAGCCTCTTCCAAAGTGTGCGCCCTGCCGCCAATGAGCATGGTTTTCCGAGGTTTGCAAGAATCGTCCGGAGCGGACGATGAGAACGGGACCGTCTAGCCGGTTGCTTTTTGCAGGCCCATCGCCTTGGTATCAACCTGGTTTATTTTATTGTAGGCCCTGGAGAGCTCATTCCAGATATTGGGAAGTGAAATATAATTCTTGTCTTCCATGGCTTTTTCATAGCACTTGATGGCCTTGTCGTATTGCTTGAGCTGGTTGTAGATAAGGCCCATGTTAAACCAGGTGTTGCCCTGCGAAATATTATTTTCCAGGGAAAGGGCATTCTCGTAGCACTCTATGGCCCTTTTATATTGTCCGAGGCGGTAATACGAATTTCCCATGTTGTTGAGGGCCTTGTAAGGCGAAGGATAGTTTTTGTCTTTGAGAACTTCTTCATAACACTTGACCGCTTTTTTATATTTACCCAGATAATTATAGGCGATACCCATATTAAACATTACCTTTGAACGGCTGTTGCGCCCGCTTTGCTTTACATCCTTTTCATAACATTGAATCGCCTCGGCATATTTTTTCTGTGACAGCAGCTCATTCCCTTTTTCAAAATAATTTGTCGAACATTTCATTACACAACCCCATTCAACAGATTTATCGAGTACTAAGGGACTGCGGTTGACGGTAATGCTGGGCACGCTATCACAGATTGATCAAAAAAACAAGAAGGTATTTTGGGCAGGAACCCTGCTGTGCCGGCATTTTTTAAAGAAAGGACACATTGGGCGGCATGGAGATGTCGTGCGGGATGAAAGGAATAAAAAAAACCCGATGGATCATCGGGTTTTCTGGAGAGGATATAGTCAAGCCGCGGTTTTTAGAAATCTGCCTGCAGGACCGGCCTGGTCATCATCAGGGCATCGATTTTCTGGGCTATGGCAGCCAGCTCATCATTTTCCCGGG
>CAZWCD010000047.1:14916-16885 GCA_964632275.1 uncultured Thermodesulfobacteriota bacterium | reverse complement strand
ATCATCAGGGCATCGATTTTCTGGGCTATGGCAGCCAGCTCATCATTTTCCCGGGAATTTCTTTTGGAAAGCTCCTGCTCATCCTTATTGAGCTGTTCGAGCAGCAGGTTCCTTTTTTCGATTTCCTTAAGAATCCCTTCCTTGCTCAGGGCGATTTCCTTAAGCTGCCTGGCTGTTTCCCTGTGCGCCCGGTCAATCTCCTTCCGCTGCTCATCCAGCCCCTTTTTCACAATATTGAGCCGCGCCTCACGCACCATGTTCAGGCGCTTTTCCCATACGTTCAGATCGGGAGATGACCACTCGAGCGGCTTGCCCATGCGCTGGTAGGCAATGTAGACCTTGGAACAGGTGGGGCACTGGTAGTAATAGTGAACACTGTCCTTTTCCCCGTAGTTCAAGTTTTCCGGATAGGGGACGGATTCCTTCAGCTCCAGCGGCACGTCCTGATCATGGTGTGTTTCGTCACAAACGTAGAGTATTTTTTCTTTTGGCATGCACATCTATTCGGCATGTCTTTCCCAAACTTTAGCATTTTTAACACGAACATCACGCCTGACAGGTAGGGGCGACCGGCCGGTCGCCCCCAGGTTACGATATGGACCAATTGTTACAAGGGGATTCACCTGGCTTTATCCGGGCGGAAGCGGCCAGCTCCGCAGTCGGCACCTTCCCAGCCAGCGCGATTCCAGCCAGCCCCGCTTCCCGTCCGCAAGCTGCAGCTTGACCCAGTCCTGCTCTTCCTGGATGATCCTGCATTCCACCCCGTCGTGCAGCTGAAAGAGGGCGGTGCTCCCGGCGCCAATGCCGGCGCGCACCGACACTTCCCGGGTTATCACCACCGCGTCGGCCGAGAAGCTGGACTGGTACACCTTGACGCCGAGCGAAAGGCCAAGAACCGCCGCCAGCGAAATCGCCGCCAGGAAGCAATAGCGCAGGTAGTCCCTTTGCAACCACAGCCGTGCAAGGGCCAGCCCCCAGCAGATCGCGTTGGCCGCGAGAAACACCAGCAGCAGTTCCCTCAGATTCAGCTTTGCATACCAGAAGCAGAATTCATCCAAAAAAGAGGTGAGCTGGCGCGATTCGATTTTGTCCCTGGTCATCTCCCGAGCGTACGCAAGATTGGTTTGAAGGTCCTGATCCCGGGGAAGGTAGCGTTCTGCCAGCCGGTAGCTGAGAATGGCCTTTCCGAGCATGCCCAGCTTGAAGTAGCAGTTGCCGAGGTTGTAGTACATTGCTCCGTTTCGCAGGCCCGCAAGGATGAGCCGGGCATAGCCCTCCGCCGCGGCGCTATAATTTTCATTCCGGTACTGTTTGTTGGCCTCAGAGAACAGCGCCAGCTGGTCTGCCTCCCCAACGGTCCGGGATGCGGAAGCGCTTGGGACGCTTTTTTGCGCATCAGTAAACACCGGAGAAACAATGCCGAGGATGCACACGCACATCAGTGTGGTTATTATCCTGCTCATGATGCCTGCCTGATCTTTTTGTCCAGCCATGAGACAAGCCTGATCGTCTCGTGCAGAAGCGGCTGCCTTTCATTCGTTCCGAGCTGCCGCCGGGCGAACTGCCCGGCCTCCAGGGTGTTCAGCACCTCCAGCAGCTCCCCGATCTTTTGAGGCGGCATGGCGAGGGCTGAAAGCTGCTGCTCTATTTCGCGGGGGGTAAGCGCGCTGCCGGTAATATTGAGCTTGTCGCCGAGGAATTCCTTGAGCGCCCGGGAGGTGGCGCGGTAAAACTCATCCCCGTCTCCCGTCTGCGCCTGTTTCCTGACCGGGGCAATGGTGCGCTTGAATCGCCTCAGTGCGCCGCGGCCGCGGGCATAGCCGGTATCTTCCTCGAGCCGCTTTCTTCTCCTTGTGATGAGCGCGGCGGCCGTATAGCCAAGGATGGGAAGTGCGAAAGACGCCAGGTACAGCCAGTGCCAGGGATCGAGCCGGTAGGGCCTCAGCGCGGCATGCGAGGTGTTGATGGG
>CAZWCD010000047.1:13027-14816 GCA_964632275.1 uncultured Thermodesulfobacteriota bacterium | reverse complement strand
GGGGACCGCGGGCATTTCGGGCGCGGCGGCGTCCCTGATGTTGCCGCTTCCCTTGATGGTGAGGGTGAGGGTGGCGGTGTCGCCCACCTCCAGTTGTTTTTTGCTGATGGCGGTGCTGATGCTGAACTGGCCCACCAGACCGCTGTATAAAGATGTCTTGCCCTCGAGGGGAATCGGTTTCACCTCCAGGGTGATCGGATCGGTGTGCAGCATTTTTGGTTCGGTCCGGGAAAAGCCGAACATGGAATCATCAAAGAAGGGATCATTGAAGAACCCTCGCCTGCGTGATTGCACCACCGCCTCGCAGGAGAGCTTTGCCGGCTCGATCTCCAGCGTTCCTTCCCGTGTGGGAAAAAGCGCCTGCCGCACTTCGGTGACGATGAAGGTTTTGCCGTTGATGGTGGTTTCATATTCCTTTTCTTTCCCCAGCGATTCCACCCGGAATCCCTGGAACGAAGGGCTGTCCAGACTGGCATTGGCAATGCGGATGCTCCTGAAAAGCCTGAAGGTATACACCACCTGCTCATTCACATAGGGGGTCGTGGTGCTGACGCCGGCGGTGACGAAGAGATCCTGCTGCCGCGCCGACCCGGGCTGCGGCGATTCGCCGCCCGCAATGGTGAGGGTTATGACATTGCTGGCGATGGCATTCCCCCCGTCACTTACGGTTGCGGGTCCGATTTCAAACGTCCCGGTTTTTTGGGGAATAAGGATATAGGTGTAGTCCACGCCGGAGGAAATCTGGCCGTTGATGATTTGCATCCGGGTGGTGCTGCCCCGGGGGATGACCTCGAATGCCGGCAGGTCGGGGAGCTGCGGCTTTGCGCTTCTTTGGGATCCTTCCACGGCAAGGGTGAGAAAAATCTGGTCCGCCAGGGTTGCCTCGGTTTTGTCGACCCGTGCGGTAAGCGAGAGCCCGTGCGCGCTCCCTGCCTCCATAATAAGTACCATAACCATCAGGAGTAGTTTCCTGAGTCCCATGAACGTCCCGCCTACCAGTCCTTTGACGGCCGGTATGATCTGCCCCCGCGTTCTTCCTGTTCCTTGCTGTAGTCCCGCTTGCCTTCCTTGACACCCTTGAGCCAGTTTTCCGCTTCCTCTTTCGTCATCTGCCGTGCCTGGCCTTCCTTTTCCTGCGCCCCTTGCGCCTGCTCTTCGCGGGCAGACGCCCCCTGCTGTTCTTCCGGTGTGGCCTGCTCCTGCTGCGCATCTTCCTTCTGTTGCGGCGCCTGGTCCTGTCTTCCTTCTTCAGCCTGCTGCTGTTGGGTCTGCTGCTCCTGTTGATCCTGTTTCCGGTCTGCTCCCTGATTATTGCCTGCTTGCTGCTGTTCCTGCTGTTGTTGCCGGTTGCCTTCTTGTTGCTGTTCCTGCTCCTGTTTATCCTGCTCTTCCTGCTTGTTTTGCTGCTGCTGTTCCTGTTCCCGCTGCTTTGCCTGGTTGAGCCGCTTTTTGATTTCCTCCCGCACAAATTCCAGGTTGTACTTGGCGTCCTGGTCGTTGGGATCCAGGTCCAGCGCCTTCTTGTAATATTCCAGGGACTCTTCGAGCTTGCCCTGGCGATAGAGGCAGTTGCCGATATTGTACAGCGCCTGTTCCTCCAGGCGGACATCGCGGGCGGTGGCCGCCACATCCTGGTAGCTTTTAACCGCCTCTTCGTAGTTTTTCATCTGATACTGGGCGCCGGCGATATTATATTTCACCTGCGGATCTTCCGGCGACTCTATTTGAGCGTCGACAAAGGATTTGAGCGCCTCATCATAGCGGCCCTGCTCATAGTGAGCGGCGCCCT
>CAZWCD010000047.1:9117-12927 GCA_964632275.1 uncultured Thermodesulfobacteriota bacterium | reverse complement strand
GGTTTGGTTCCCTTCCTGCGCTCGCTCACAAAAAACTCAGCGGCGATCAGGAGAAGGGCGGCGCACACAAACCATTGAAACCGATGCTCCCACCTCCGCTGTCGGGTGCTGCTCAATTCCTTCCCTTCAATATGCTGCTTGATGTCCACCTTGTATATTTTATCCAGGTCCATGTCGCCGGTCACCGAGCGCACGTAGCTCCCCCCCGTTTCCAGGGCGATTTTCTGCAGCGTGGCCTCATCCAGATGGGAGATGATCATGTCCCCCCGCCGGTCTTTCTTAAAGCCGCCGGAGCCGTCGCGCAGGGGGATGGGGGCGCCGCCATCCTGGCCGACCCCTATGGTGAAAATTTTTATGCCCTCCTTTTTTGCTTCCTGGGCCGCCTCAAGCGGGGCTCCCTCATGATCTTCGCCATCGGTTATCAGGATGAGCACCTTGGACTTTCGCTCTTTGGTGTTGAATGACTTGATGGCATTACGGATGGCATCGGCCAGAGCGGTGCCGGGCACTGGAATGAGATCGGGCTCGATGTAATCGAGAAACATCTTGCAGGCGCCGTAGTCAAGGGTAAGCGGGCATTGCACAAAGCTGGTGCCGGCGAAGGCGATTAATCCGATGCGATCCCCCTCCATCATATCAATCAGATCATACACCTCGCGCTTTGCGCGCTCCAGCCGGTTCGGCTTGACATCTTCCGCCAGCATGCTCTCCGACACATCAATGGCCACCATGACATCCACGCCCACCCGCTTGATATCCTCCCAGTGAAAACCCCACTGGGGCCGGGTGAGGGCGAAGATGCCGGCGGTGATGCCTCCAAGGATCAGCAGCGCCTTGACTCTCCTTCTTCCTCTCTGATGATCAGGCAGCAGCAGGGGGCGCAGCTGCGTTCCGCAAAAGGCGGCGATCAGCCGGTCCTTTTTGCGGAAGGCATAGAGGTAGAAGACAATCAAACCAGGAATGATCCACAGCAGAAACAGGTAGTTCAGATTGCCGAATCGCATAGGGTAACCGGCAGGCGGACCGGCTGCTAAGCGGGCCGGCCGGCCTTGTTCGGGTTATGGTATTCTTCGCAACCGCGTGTTGGTCAGTGCCACCTCGAGCAGCAGCAGGGCCAGGCCGGCCAGCAGAAACGGGTGAAACAGCTCCCGGTACTCGGTATATTCCTTTGTTTCAATCGTGGTCTTTTCCATCCGGTCGATCTGCCGGTAAATCTCGGCCAGCGCGTCGGTATTGGTGGCCTTGAAATACGTCCCGCCGGTGGCGGAGGCAATCTTTTTTAAAATGGCCTCGTCCAGGTCGACCCGCTGGTACACATACCGCTTGCCGAAGATGGTGTCGGCCAGAAAGGGCACCTCGCCCTCGGTGCCCACGCCAATGGTATAGACCTTGATACCGAAGGTGTGCGCCATCCCGGCAGCGGTCTCCGGGTCGATGCTCCCGGCGTTGTTGCGGCCGTCGGTGAGCAGTATCACTACCTTTGATTTTCCCTTGAGGTCCTTGAGCCGCTTCACGCAGGTGGCCAGTGCCGAGCCGATGGCGGTGGTGTCCCCGGCCATGCCGATCTCCACCCGCTCAAGAAAGCTGAGAAGCACGCCGTAGTCAAGGGTCAGCGGGCATTGGGTAAATGCCTCCGCGCCGAACACCACCATGCCGATGCGGTCATTGGCTCTGCCCTGGATGAAGTCATGCACCACCTGCTTCACCACCTGCAGGCGGTTCTGCCGTTCTCCCTTCCAGGTGAAGTCCAGCGCCTGCATGGTGCCCGAGGTGTCGAGGCAGAGCATGATGTCGATGCCCTCGGTGAGCACTTCGGTCGAGGTAATGCCCGCCTGCGGACGCGCCAGGGCGGTTGCCAGCAGCGCGACGACCAGGCAGCGAAGCGCCGCCGGCAGATGTCGCAGGATGAAAATTCGCGGCTGCCTGAGCTGCCTGATGGTATCCAGCGATGAAAACCGCATGCTGCTCTTTCCCCGCCCTTTTCCGTGGTAGTAGAGCATGAGCGGAATGAGCGCGAGAAAGCCGAATAACCAGGGATCTTCAAATCGAATCATGCGCTGCTATGCCGGTTGCGATGGCGGAAGGGGTTCTTCCTTGGTTTCATTAATGAATGACACCGCCTGCCGGTACTCCTGCTCAACCTGCTCGTGGGTCGGGGTATGGCGGGCAAATTTTACCAGGTCCGTCTGCAAGAGCAATGATCGGGCTCCGCTGCGTACCGTTTCCTCAAAGCCGGCCAGGCCGGAGAGGGCAGGCAGAATTTCTTCAGTGGTCTGTTCCACCGCGGGGAAATGGAATCGCCGCTCCAGGTATCGGCGGAAAATCTCGGAGAACTTGAAATAGTGCTCCTGGTAGATGCCCTTGGCAATCAGCCCCTCGTTCCGGAGACCCTCGAGCTCTTCAAACGCCAGTTCGTGGGCGGGCCGGGCCGGGGCCGCCGCGGCTTTATTATATTTGAAGCGGTACCAGAAGATGCCGCCGAGTATCAGGCCAAGAAGAACTACCCCTCCCAGTGAGTATAAGGCGATTGCGGTGTAGTCCCGTTTAATGATCTCGAGCGGTTTAATCTCCTTGATGTCGGTGGCGGCGGCCTTGTCCTCTATGACCGATTTGACCTCGATGAAAATCTGGGCGGTTTTGTGCTCGGTCTTTTCCCCCTTGTCATTGTACGAGAAGAAGACCGCCCCGGGGATAATATAGGATCCGATGAGATCCGCCTGGAGCTGGTACCACTTTTCCGAATGCACGCGGCCTTCTTTTTCCTCGGGCCCCTTCTGGCCCATATCCAGGATGCGCAAGCCCGCGATCTGTGAACCCATCTCCGGCATCTCCACCCTGACCAACGGATCGCTGCTGGCTGAGAGGGTGTAGCGGATCAGGTCCCCGGTGGTGGCGGTCGCCTTGTCCACCTCCGCCTTCACCTCCACCGCCGGCGCCGTCACTTTCTCCCGAGGCGTCCCGGGCTGTTGGCTTCGGCAGCAGGTGAGCATGATGGCGCACCAGGCCGCTATAAGAAATCGTCGTCTCATTATCGAACAAAATCCTTCCCGGCAATCACCGGCGTTCTGTGCCCCGCGCTCCACCTGCTCACATCCTTTTCTCCCGCATCCTGAAAAATTTCATGAGCGCATTAATGTACGGCTGATCGGTGATGAGCGGGATGTGATCCACGCTGCAGCGGCGAAAGATTTCGCGGGTTTCGTTCGCCTGGCGGGCGGCACGTGCGCTGAACTCCCGGCGAAACCCGGCCTCGCCGGTATCAATCAGCCGCTTCTCCCCGGTTTCGGCATCAACCAGCTCCGCCAGGCCGACCGGGGGCATCTCCCGCTCGCGCGGGTCGGTTATGGAAATGGCGATGAGGTCATGCTTTTTATTGGTGATCCGGAGCAGCTTCTCGTAGTCCCGCGCGATAAAATCGGAAAGAAGAAAGGCAATGACCCTGCGGCTGGTGATCCGGTTGAGAAAGTCGAGCGCGGCGCCGATGTCGGTCTTCTTGCTCCGGGGACAGTGTTCGAGCACCTCCCGGATCACCCGCCACACGTGGTTTCTCCCTTTTTTGGGCGGGATGAATTTCTCGATGATATCGCTGAATATGATCAGCCCGACCCTGTCGTTATTCTTGACCGCCGCGTAGGCAAGCACGGCGGCAAGCTCCGCGCTGAGCGCGTTTTTCATTTGTGCGCCGGAACCGAATTGGCCGGAGCCGCTGACGTCAACCAGCAGCAGTATGGTCAGCTCGCGCTCCTCGCGATACACCTTCACGTAGGGATGGCCCATGCGGGCGGTCACGTTCCAGTCGATGTCCCGCAC
>CAZWCD010000047.1:4283-9017 GCA_964632275.1 uncultured Thermodesulfobacteriota bacterium | reverse complement strand
CCTTACAACATCCATTTTCATGCTTAGCAGTGCACCGATATGACATTGATGAAAGCGCTGGTACTATTATCCAGCACCCAGTATCCAGTATCCCGCCTCCCTCTCCTCACGGCACCTCGACATTGTCGAATATCCGGGTGACGATGTCATCCGAGGTAAGCTCTTCCGCCTCCGCCTCGTAGGTCAGAAGAACCCGGTGCCTCAGCACATCAAGCCCGATGGATTTCACATCCTGCGGTGTGACGTATCCCCTTCCCTGCAGGAATGCGTATGCCCTTGATGCCTGGTTGAGGTAAATGCTTGCGCGCGGCGAGGCGCCGTAGGCGATCATGCCCGCGATATCGATGCCGTACGCCTTTGGTTCACGGGTGGCAAAAACAATGTCAACGATGTAGTCCTGCAATTTATCGTCAATGTAGATCTGGTCCACCACCTTCCGCGATTCCATTATGTCGCGGGGACTGATCACCGGGGTTATCTCGATGGTCGACCGCTCGGCGATGCGATTCATGATCTCCTTTTCCTCTTTTTTGTCGGGGTAGGTGACGCGCAGCTTGAGCATGAAGCGGTCAACCTGGGCCTCGGGGAGCGGGTAGGTGCCCTCCTGCTCGATGGGGTTCTGTGTCGCCATGACCAGGAACGGCTCCTCGAGCTTGAAGGTTTGCTCTCCGATGGTTACCTGCCGTTCCTGCATGGCTTCCAGCAGGGCGCTTTGCACCTTGGCCGGCGCCCGGTTTATTTCATCAGCCAGGATGATGTTGCTGAAGAGCGGCCCTTTTTTTATGGTGAAACTGCCGCTGGCGGGGGAATACATCTGCGTGCCGATGAGGTCGGCGGGGAGGAGATCCGGGGTAAACTGGATTCTGCGGAAGGAGGTGGCAATGGCCTGCGCCAGCGTTTTTACCGCAGTGGTCTTGGCCAGGCCGGGAACGCCTTCAACCAGTATGTGCCCGTTGGCCAAAATACCGATGAGCAGCCGCTCGATCAGATAGTGCTGGCCGACCATTATTTTTTCAATCTCCCCGGTCAGCGCCTGGAGGTAGGAGCTTTTTTCCTCAACCGCCCTGGTGATACCCTGAATATCAGTCTGCATGTGTACCTCCCTTTGCGTGCGGGTCACTAACGCCGTCCGACTTTTTTTTCTTTGTGCTTAAAACGAACAAGGTTGCGAAAAGGCTTATGAAAATGAGCAGCGCCACCCCGGGAATCCGGTACCGTTGTAGTGCCGCTTCGGTCCGGGAAATGACCGTAAAACGAAGGGCGTCGGTGCGTGCGGTCCGGGCATCACCGGCATTCTTCTCCCAGTAGTTTATTTCCACCGGGTCGAGCGCGTAGTCGCCGGTTGCGGCGGCGCGCAGGGTGTATCGGTAGCACAGTGAATGCGTCGCATCTGTGGCGCTGGTGCTGTATGCGGCGGAAAGCTGGGTTATGCCTTCCGGCGGCTTGAGACGGGGAGTTTCAACCGGGTATCCCTCGGCATCGCCTTCCCAAAAGATGGTAATCGTAATGGAAAAAGGTTCCCCGACAACGATGATGTCCTGATCAGCGGAGAGGGAAAGGGCGGGACCGGCGTGTAACCGTGTCGACAAGGAGAAAAGTGCAAGAACAATGAGTGCCGGGATGGAGATGATCGGTACCAAACGCTTCATCTTCACAATGCTTAATTTTCATGTTCCATGGAAGCGAGTTCTTCAAACAGTTTTGCTTGGCGCTGACTCAGCCGGGTCGGTGTTTTTACCACCACCTGCACGTACTCATCGCCTCTGCCCTTTCGCTGCAGATGGGGGATGCCAGCCCCTTTTATGGTAAATGTCTGGCCGGTTTGGGTTCCCGGCGGTATGGTTATTTTCTCCTGACCGTTGAGCGTGGGCACGTCGATATGGGCCCCCAGCGCGGCCTGGGAAAATGAGATGGGAATATGGCAGATGAGGTCGTTTCCCTGCCGTTCAAAGAAGGGATCCGGTTCCACGTGCAGCACCACGTACAGATCTCCCGCCGGTCCCCCGCGCTCTCCGGCCTCTCCCTCGCCGCTCAGCTTCAGACGGATGCCGGTTTCAACCCCGGCGGGGATCTTTACCTTGAGCTGCTTGCGGGCCGCCGTCATGCCGCTGCCCCTGCAGTCTTTGCAGGGGTGGGTGATAATCTCGCCCTGACCGCCGCAGCGCGAGCAGGTGGAGCTGATGGTAAAGAAGCCCTGGGAATGGCTCACCTGCCCCCGGCCGCCGCAGCCCGGGCAGGTCTGCCGGGACTTGCCCGGCTTTACCCCGCTGCCGCTGCAGGTTTTGCAGTGCTCGTGCTTGTCAATGTCAATCTCTTTTTCCTTTCCGAAGGCGGCTTCACGCAGGCTGATGGTAAGATCATAGCGCAGGTCCGCCCCCCGCTGTACGTAGGAGCGGTCCCTGCGCCTGCCGCGTCCGCCCAAGCCGAAAAAGTCCTCGAAGATGTCGCCGAAGCTGGAAAAAATTTCATCAAAACCGGTAAAGCCCTGGAACCCGACGCCCTTCAATCCTTCGTGACCGAACTGATCGTAGAGCGATCGCTTTTGGGGATCTTTCAATACCTCATACGCCTCCGCGGCTTCCTTGAACTTTTCCTCGGACTCCCGGTCGCCCGGGCTTCTGTCCGGGTGGTATTTCAGGGCCATCTGCCGGTAGGCCTTCTTGATTTCTTCCTCGGTGGCATTCCGGGAAACGCCGAGAATGTCGTAGTAATCCTGCTTTACCATGGGTTGACGGTCCTTGTCATCATGTCAGGAAAAACGGTCCGTGCTGCCGCAAACCTGAACAAACACGGTTATACACGGGGTAGGAGCGCATGTATGCGCGACATCGTGGCGGATTAAACCGCTCCTGCCCGCTCCATGAATGCTTGAGAGAAAATCGTGCGCACAAAAGGGGGCCTTAGAAAAGAGGCAGATTGACTATCCATTCGATATCAAAGAGTTCGCCGATCACGCCGATCCCCAGGGTGATCACATACAGAATCAGCGCTGCCAGGAATATCTCGTTTTTGTATTTCCCCAGGAAGCCCACGGTTTACATCCCCTTTTTCAAACGCACTATTATTAATGATTGCCCCGGTTATGTCAAGATTCAAACCTGCTTTTTTAAGCGCCGGGTTTGGCCTGGGCATCGGTTATGCCGGGAATTTCCTGCTCCAGGTAGGCCCTGATCTTCTGTAAGAGCCGTTCTTCTATCTGCCGCGACCGCTCCCTGGTAATGCCGTAGGTGTCGCCGATTTCCTGCAGGGTCAAAGGGTTCTCGGCCAGCAGCCGGTTTTCAAAGAGGTAGAGCTCTTTGTCCCTGAGCGTCTTTTTAAACTCCTTCAGCTTTTCGCTGACCAGGGATTTTATTTCCCCGTCGGCCAGCATGGTGTCAATGGACTCCTGCTTGATCGGGAGAAAGTCCATCAGGCTTTTATCCGCATCATCCCGCAGGGGGGTGTCGAGTGATGCCTCCCAGCTGCTCATACGCTGGTCCATCTGGATCACTTCTTTCTCCTTGACGCCGATTCTTTCCGCCAGCTGTTTTGGCCCGGCGGCATACCCGATGGCCTCGAGCCGCGCCCGCTCTTTCTGCAGGTTGAAAAAAAGTTTGCGCTGGGCCTGGGTGGTGCCGATCTTTACCAGCCGCCAGTTGTCCAGAATGAACCTGAGGATGTATGCCTTGATCCAGAACGAGGCGTACGATGACAGCCGGATGCCCTGCTGCGGGTCAAATTTTTTGACCGCCTGCATCAGTCCGATATTTCCTTCCTGGATCAGATCAAGCAGGTTCATCACCCATGCGCGGTGAAATTCCAGGGCAATCTTCACCACCAGCCGCAGGTTGGAGGTAACCAGCTTGTAGGCTGAATAGGAGTCTTGTTTTTCCCGGTACCGGGTGGCGAGCTGGTATTCTTCTTCCGGAGTAAGCAATTTATACTGGCTTATCTCCGCGAGGTATCTTTGGAGGGGATCATACGGGGCGAGCGAGGAATCGGTTGCCGCTTTTGGGGCGTTAGCTTTTTTCTTCGACAGCGCGGTTTTGTTTGCTTTCATGTCGGCCCGATCAAGGCGATACTGTTTGTTCCGTTTCTGCCATGGCTTACTGGCATTGTAGCAAAAAAACCAAAAAAATCCAGCTCATTGTGCGGAGCTGAAACTATTTGACAAAAGCCGTTTCCATGGGGTAAAGAAACAACCATCCGGAGAAAAGCGGTGAAGATTCCTTTTGATCAGTCAATGATACTCGATTTTCTTCTGCTGTGTGTTGCGGGATACCTTGTCATCAGCAGTGCCCGCAAAGGGTGTGTGTCGACGTTCTACTCGCTCCTTGCCCTCTGCCTGGCCTATCCGGCCGCCTGCTACCTGTTTCCCCTGCTTGCCTCATGGTTCCGTCCTCCGGTAACCGTGCGGATACTCGGAGATGCCGTCGCTTTCGCCGCCTTCGTGGCTGCAACCTATTTTCTGATCCTACTCCTGTTCTGGGCGGCGCTCAGCATGATTAAAAGAGCCGCCCCGGAGGCGGCGGACCAGCTGGCGGCAGGACTGCTGGGACTGCTGAAGACCGCGGCGCTGATGGTCCTGATTATCCTGATGATGGTGACCTTCCTTCCCAACCGCAGTGATTATATCAAACACTCCTTTTTGGCCCGCTCGCTTCTGTCCGCGGTACATACCATCGCCAAACCACTGCCTCCGGCGCTCAGAGAAAAGTTCCTCCAGAAGCAGGACGGTATCGTGAGCGAAAAGAG
>CAZWCD010000047.1:0-4183 GCA_964632275.1 uncultured Thermodesulfobacteriota bacterium | reverse complement strand
CCGGCGATATCGTAAGCGGTGCCGTGGTCCACCGAGGTGCGGATGATGGGCAGCCCCAGGGTCACATTGACCGCCTCATCAAAATGGAGAAGCTTGAGCGGGATGAGCGCCTGGTCGTGGTACATGCAGATGACGGCGTCATAGTGTCCCGCCGCGGCGTGATAAAAAAGGGTGTCCGGCGGAAGAGGGCCAGAGACGCCCAGGCCCTGTGCGCGTGCCTGTTCCAGTGCAGGAGCGATGAGCGTTTCCTCTTCGCTGCCAAAAAGGCCCTCCTCGCCCGCGTGGGGATTGAGCGCCGCGACGGCGATTCGCGGCTGCGGCAGGCTGAAGTACTCCTGCAGGGCGCGGTGGGTGATGCCAATGGCCGCGGCAATGGCATCGGAGGTGAGCAGGCGGAAGACGTCGCGTAATGCGCAGTGAATGGTCACCGGCACCACCCTCAGCCGCTCCCCGGCAAGCATCATGGCATAGTGCTTTGCCCCGGTGAGCTCGGCCAGCAATTCGGTGTGGCCGGGATAGGCATACCCCGCGTCGGCAAGGGCCTTCTTGTTGATCGGCGCGGTGGTTATGGCGTCAACTTCACCCTGTACCGCCAGCCGCACCGCCTCGGCAATAGAGGCATACATTGCCCTGCCGCAGGAGGGTGAGGGCGCGCCGTACCGCGCCTCCTCGAGGGGGATGGAGGAAAGGGGAAGCAGATTGAGCGCACCCTCCCGGTAGTGCTGCTCTCCGGCAGCTGCCATCTCATGCACCTCAATGGAAGCGTTGAGGAGCCTGACCGCGCGATCCATGATGCCCCGGTCGCCCAGCACGATGGGCCGGCACAAGGCAATCGTGTCCCGGTCGGAGAGCGCTTTAACGATGACTTCCGGGCCGATGCCGGCAGGATCGCCCATGGTGACGGCAATCCGGGGAGCTGGTGAGGCGGCCATGCTCAATGCCTACTCCTTCTTGTACACCTTGTCTTCATCAAAGACCTTGACGCCCACCGTCTTCATTTCCTTTCCCTCGATGCTGCGGTAGAAGCAGCTGCGGTATCCGGTATGGCAGGCGGCCACGGCCTGGTCCACCTTGAAGACAAGGGCATCCATGTCGCAGTCGATGTACATCTCCTTGATGGTCTGCACGTGGCCTGAGCTTTCACCCTTGACCCACAACGACTGGCGCGACCGGCTGAAAAAACAGGTAATGCCTGATGACAGTGATTTGAGCACGGATTCCCGGTTCATGTAGGCGAGCATCAGCACCTCGCCGTTCTGATAATCCTGGATAATGGCCGGCACCAAACCATTGCTGTCAAATTTGATTTTATCCACCCATTCCATAATCGCTCCCTTTAGATTTGACGATAAAAAATTGTAGAAGATTTCTCAGTCGCACAAGCTCCCTCGAAATGACAATGTTGTTCCGCGGCCAAGCCGCTTGTATCAAATGACAAAATCCAAATTGCAACGGCATGTCAAAGCGCAAATGCTTACAATGCTGCTTTGGACTCTGTGCTTTGGCATGTGAAGTTTTTAAATTCATTTGGTATGTGGGCTTTGACAGGTGTCATTATCTTTCGCTCATATCCGTACCGGGATACCCCGCGCATGTAAATACGCTTTTGTCTCCCGGATGCCGTGCGTCCGGTAGTGAAACACCGAGGCGGCCAGGGCGGCATCCGCCTTTCCGATAGCGAAGGCTTCATAAAAGTGTTCAAAGCCGCCGGCGCCGCCCGAGGCGATGACCGGTATGGTTACCCGCTCGGAAACGGCCCGGGTCAGTTCGAGGTCATAGCCATCCCTGGTGCCGTCCCGGTCCATGCTGGTAAGAAGAATTTCACCCGCGCCCAGGCGCTCAGCGCGCTCCGCCCATCCCAGCACGTCAATGCCGGTCGGCTTTCTTCCGCCGTAGGTGTATACCTCAAAGCCGCCCGGCGTGCCGGAAGCGGTGCGTTTGGCGTCTATGGCCAGCACGATGCACTGGCTGCCGAAGCGCTGCGATGCCTCTTCGAGCAGTCGGTCGTTCTCGACCGCGGCGGTGTTGACCGAAACCTTGTCGGCGCCGGCGTTGAGCAGGTCCCTGATGTCGTTGAGGTCCCTGATGCCCCCGCCCACCGTCAGGGGCATAAACACTTCGGCCGCGGTGCGCTCCACCACGTCAAGTATGATGTTTCTCTTTTCCTGGGAGGCGGTGATGTCAAGGTACACCAGCTCATCGGCCCCTTCCGCGTCGTACGCCTTGGCGTTTTCCACCGGGTCCCCCGCGTCGGTGAGTTGGACAAAGTTGATCCCCTTGACCACGCGGCCGTCCTTGACATCCAGGCAGGGTATGATTCGTTTGGTCAGCATGGTAGAAGCCTTACAAAACCCCGATGCTCCTTCGCGGCAGCACAAAGCATGAGAATGCTACTGATAGATGGGTCATTATGCGGCTCGACCACAAAATCCAGATTTCTGTTTTATTGGATCCTGTGATCAAGTCGCATGATGACGCACACCAGTATCGTATTTGAGTTGTCATTTCGAAGGAGCTCGGCGACTGAGAAATCTTATAAGATTTCTCACGTGCGTTCGAAATGACAGTGACTCCTCTTTATTTCCCTCAACCAGTGCCAGCGCATCCTTTACATTGATGCTGCCTTCATAGAGCGCCCTGCCGATGATGATCCCCTGGACGCCTGATGATGCAAGGCACAGCAGTTCTCTGATATGGTCAAGCGTGGTTACCCCCCCGGAGGCGATGACCGGAATGTGCGTTGCCTCCGCCATTGCCCGGGTGCTTTGCAGGTTGGGGCCGCTCATCATGCCGTCGCGCTTGATGTCGGTAAAAATGATCGCTTCCACACCTTTGTTCTCAATGGTTTTTACCAGGTCGGCGGCGCGCATGGCGGTGGTTTCCTTCCACCCTTCCACCGCGACCATGCCGTCTCGCGCGTCAATCCCCACCACGATCCGGCCGGGGAATTTTTTGCACGCCTCTTCCAGCAGCGCGGGCTGCTTGTGGGCGATCGTGCCCAGAACCACCCGTCTAACCCCCAGGGAAAGATAGCGTTCCATGGTGTCGAGGCTCCTGATGCCGCCGCCCAGCTCGAGGGGGATGGCTACCGATTGCAGGATGCGTTTGATTGCCGCTTCATTGCGCGGTTTTCCCTCCACTGCGCCGTCGAGATCGACAATGTGTAGCAGCCGGGCGCCCCGCGATTCCCAGCGATGGGCCATCTCCTCAGGGTGATCGGAAAAGAGAGTTTCACGCTCCATCTCTCCCTGCTGCAGCCGCACGCACCTGCCGCCTTTCAAATCGATGGCGGGTATGATCAGCATCCCTTTCCCTCCCCGGCCCAGGTTCCGAAATTTTTCAACAGCCGCAGACCCGCCCCCTGGCTCTTCTCAGGATGAAACTGGCAGGCGAAGATGTTGTCTTTCTGTATGCTCGAGGTGAATGCCACGCCATAGTCGGTCGTGGTGGCGATAACCGAGGCGTCATCAGGGACCACGTAGTACGAGTGAACGAAATAAAAAAACGATCCGTCCTCGATCCCGCTGAAGATGGGCGCCGTTTTGCGCTGCGCTATGGTGTTCCATCCCATGTGGGGAATTTTGAGGCGCTCCGCTCCCGGCGTATCGTCCCGGGCAAAGCGGACCACCTTGCCGGGGATGATATTCAGGCCGGGTGTGGTGCCGAATTCCTCACTCTCGGTGAACAGAACCTGCAGCCCCAGGCAAATGCCCAGGAATGGCTTGCCGCTGCCCACTGATTGGAGGATGGGTTCAACCAGGTTCAGTTTTTCGAGGCTGCGGATGCAGTCTCTGAAAGCGCCGACACCCGGCAGCACCAGCGCGGTGGCATCGCGAATGGCCTGGGGCGAGCTGGTCACGCGGGCATCATGGCCGGCCTTTTCCAAGCCCTTGTGCACGCTGCGCAGATTTCCCATTCCGTAATCAATAACTGCGATCATAAGGCTTGCGAAGCAAAAATGTCATTGCGGGCATCAGCGAAGCAGTTTGAGGAAATTGCCTCGTTGCCGGTGCTCCTCGCAATGACTGTATAATTGAGTCGTCTGGCAGTAAATTGGTTTCTCTGGCAAACTGCTACAGCTTCCCCTTGGTCGACATGACGCCAATGATTCTTTGGTCAACCATGGTGGCCATGTCGAGGGCCCGGGCAAAGGCTTTAAAAATGGCCTCGATGATATGGTGGG
>CAZWCD010000046.1:0-18298 GCA_964632275.1 uncultured Thermodesulfobacteriota bacterium | reverse complement strand
GCTCGCTGGTTCCCTTGCCGAAATCGGGCTCAATTTTGAACTCATAATATTTAAAGAGAGTGCCCGAGAGGTAGATGCGCGCCCGGTTGACGAAAAACTGGTTGTTCTCGGGGTGGTCGCTGTTATACAGGCGCATGTCCGCATCAACTCGCCCCCCGATTTTCAGGCTGAAATTCTTATCCGGCGTCTCCAGGTAAAAGCCGTTCTTGTAGCCCACGTCGGGCATCTTCTCTTCCCGGCTCTTCACATCCGCCACCACCTTTTTCTGCTCCTCGATGGTCTTCTTCTGCTCTTCGATTACTTTCTTCTCCGCCCCCAGCTCACTTTTTAAATCCTGGTACTGCTGCCCGTTGATGATGCCCTTTTCCTGCAGAATATCCAGCAGCTTATCAACGGTGGTTTTGGGTGCCTCTTCCCCGCGCACTGGAACTGAGAAAAACCAAATCAGCCCGGCAACCACAATCAAAACCCCACTTCTCCTCATGCTGCCCATAGCAATCCCTCCCCTTTTAAATAAATACTATTAGAAGATGATTCATAGTAGCCATGGTCTGTTAATCTCATATTAATACTGTGTTAATTCTCTGTTAATTTTTTCTGGTGCCACGCACTCCGGTTCAGGCTGTTTATAGGAAAAATCAAGGCTTATGCCTTTTTCTCAGCCCGCCCATGAAAAAATTAACAGGCACTTAACATGAAATTAATTTAAAATTAACTTTCCTGGTTTATATAAATATCATTGTTTCAGGGGAAAAACATTTCCCTTGACAACGATATGCTTATCGATAACTGTATAGTTAATTCAAGGATTTTACCAGTTCCCCTCCCGTCAAAATCGAGAGACCTGATGAATGAACTGATAGCCATCATCGATGACGAGCCTGACATTCTGGAGCTGGTGTCGCTTCACCTTACCAGGACGGGGTTTTCAGTCAAGGAATTTGCCGATGCGGACAGCTTCAACACTTTCATCGAAACCAATACACCTGATCTGATTGTGCTTGATCTGATGTTGCCCGACACCGACGGGCTGGAGCTGTGCAAAACGCTGAAGAAGAAGGATGCATTCGCCACCATTCCGGTCATCATGCTCACGGCAAAAGGGGAGGAAACAGACAAGATACTCGGGCTGGAGCTGGGTGCCGATGATTATGTGACCAAGCCCTTCTCCCCCAAAGAGCTGGTGGCGCGGGTAAAGGCGGTCCTTCGAAGACAGACAAGGAAGGTGGAAAGCAAGAAAATTGAAATCGCCGGCCGGGTTCTCATAGACCTGGAAAAGTTTGAGGTAACCGTAAAAGGCAAAAAAATTGATCTGACCACAACCGAATTCAGGGTGTTACAGCTTCTGGCGTCACGCAAGGGGTATGTATTTAGCCGTGATACCATTCTCAATTATCTCTGGGGCGATGAGAAGGCGGTGGTGGACCGGACCATAGATGTTCACATCCGTCACCTCAGGGAAAAGCTGGGAAGCGCGGCCTCGCTCATCAAAAATATACGTGGCATAGGCTACAAACTCGAAGAATGATAAAATCACTGTTTGGCAAACTATTCGGCGCATATCTGCTCATCATCCTGTTTTTCTCCCTCCTCATGCTCTCTGTCTCCTTTAACGCCTTCCGCAACTATTCCATCACCATCCATACCCACGACCTGCGAAATCTGGCCACTGCACTCTTGCCCCAGGTAACCCCGCTCTTTCTGGAGAACAAGGATAAGGAGCTGGACCGCCTGGTAAAAGGTTTGGGACCGGGCATCAGCACGCGCGTTACCATCGTAAATAGCGACGGCGTGGTTGTCGCGGATTCGGAAAAGGATCCACGTCTTATGGAAAGTCACCGCTTCCGGCCGGAGATTCTCCAGGTGCTGGAGGGTGAACCGGGCACGTCCATTCGATTCAGCTCAACCGTGCAAGAAGAGATGCTGTATGTTGCCGTGCCCATCCCGGGCCGGGAGAAAACCGCGGGTGTCCTGAGGGTAAGTCTGTTCCTGGCTGACTTCAACAAGCTGTTCTCTCAGGTGAAAAAGAGCATCCTCTATAGCGCAATAGGGCTATCCCTTTTGGCGCTGCTTGCGGCTTTCATGTTCAGCAGGAATGCGGCACGGCCGGTACGGGAGTTGAGCGCCGCTGCACGCAGGCTGGCGTCCGGCGATTTCACCAGCCGGGTTTTCATCCGGGACACCGGTGAGATGCAGGATCTCGCTGCCAGCTTTAACTATATGATTGATGAGATCAACAAGCTGTTTGCGCGGCTATCCGACCAGAGCGATCAGCTCAAGAGCATCATCTCCTCCATCCAGGAAGGATTGCTCGTTTTTGACCACAAGGGAAGAATCACCCTGTGCAACGAAAGCTTCAAGAAGATTGTGCAGCACGGCAGCCTGGAGGGAAAGCTCTACTGGGAAGTGGTAAGAATACCCCGCTTCAACGAATTAATCAAGAAGGTCCGGGAAGACAAGATAAGTTATCGGGTTGAAGAACTTCCCCTGCGTGACGCAACATTTTTATGCAGCATCAGCTATCTGCCGGAACGGGAGGAAACGGTAGTAATCCTCTCCGACATTACGGAAATGAAGCGGGTCGAGCGGATGAAAAAGGATTTTGTGGTCAACGTTTCCCACGAGTTGCGCACCCCCCTCACCGCCATCAAGGGATTCGTTGACACGCTTGAGGAAACGGTGGATGGAGCCAATAAACGCTACGTGGAGATCATCAAACGGCATACCGACAGACTGGTCAACATCGTTGCGGACCTGCTCACGCTCTCGGAGCTGGAAGAGCGGGAAACAATGCTCCAACTGGAAGAATTAAATCCGGAAGAGCTGATACGCCGTATCAGCCTGCTCTTTGAACCTCGGATGAAACAGAAGGGACTTGCCTGGACATGGAAGATTGCACCCGACACATCCTCCATTAAGGCCGATTCATTTAAATTGGAACAGGCGCTCATCAACCTTATTGATAATGCCATCAAGTATACCGAACGCGGCACGATTTCCCTCTCATTGGAGAACCGAAACGGCCATATTGTCATTACCGTGAGCGATACCGGTATTGGCATTCCCGAGGAACATCTGCCGCGAATTTTCGAGCGATTCTATGTGGTGGACAAGTCCCGTTCAAAACGGCTTGGCGGAACCGGCCTGGGACTCTCCATTGTGAAGCACATCATCCTCCTGCATAACGGCACCATCGACGTAAAAAGCACCCCCTCCCAAGGCACCACCTTTTCCATCTGCCTCCCGGTAAATCCCGTTTGAGACACCATTCTTAATTAAAAATTAACACCCCATTTATATCCGGTTAACAATCAGGTTATATCTTTAATACGAAAATACATTTGAAAAGACGCTGAATCTTTTCTCAATCATTGTCATTTCGCTCCTTCGACATGACAATGGCAAGCAATCGCAACCAACAAAATAACTCACCACACAATGCGCAAGGAGAACACATGTCACAATCAGCAGCAGGGAAAAACAATTTCCCTTCCCGTAAGGACAACCATGGTAGCGCCGTGCGTCAGCACCGCAACGGCCAGAAGGTGCGATTTGAAAATGAGGAGGCGGAGATTATCAGGACATCTCCCCTTCTGGTCATTAAAACCAGGGACCGTGTCGTGTGTGGAGCCCTCCACCACCGGATC
This sequence comes from uncultured Thermodesulfobacteriota bacterium, assembly GCA_964632275.1. Lineage (GTDB taxonomy): Bacteria > Desulfobacterota > WTBG01 > WTBG01 > WTBG01 > CAZWCD01. Next base: position 14,651 of record CAZWCD010000046.1, on the reverse strand, counting down.
GAGTATCTTGCCGCATAAGACCACCGCAAAGTCTTCGGGTGCGCCCCCACCCGGAGCAACCCGCTTGAACATAGCCGTTATTACAGATTATCCCCCCCCCCGGCACTATTAACCGAAAATTAACCAAAACTTTATTTGCGGTTAATAATCATAGTTTAAAAATGAGGCAACACTTCAAAAGCCTTATCAAGGGAAGGGCTCATCCACAATCAGTTGTTACATTATCATAAGGACAAGGTGCATATGAAAACGTGCTCTGCATCTGAAACCAACCCGAAACGCTTGCGGAAGCAGGAATGTTATAGTGTTTGGCAATCCTGCAAAAAAGCGTTCATTACAAGTGTGCTGCTTCTTGCCGTTTGTCGCGCCTCATCAACGGCACTATCAGCCGAGACGGGCACTGACGCCGCCGACGCTGTATCCGGACCGCCGACGCTTGAAGAAACCCGCATCACCATGGACAAATGGATCGAAACCCAGCAGATCATTTCCAAAGAGCGCAATGACTGGCAGAAGGGCAAGGAGATTTTGCTCGGCCGGCTGGAGCTGGTGAAAAATGAAATTGCCTCCCTTTCTCAGACCATCCGGCAGGCCGAATCAGGCATGGCCGAGGTTGACAAAAGGCGAGACGAGCTGATTACCGAAAACGAAAAACTCAAAGCGGCCGACGATTTGCTGAAAAATGCGGTCATGGGTATGGAGGAAGAGGTTCGAAATCTAAAGCTTTTCAAACAGCTTCCCGAGCCGATCCTGACCAAGCTTCAGCCTCTGTATCAGCGGATTCCCGAAGATTCCCTCACAACAAAGATATCCACCGCAGAGCGCTTCCAAAACGTCCTGGGCATACTGAATGAACTCAATAAGGCCACCAATGAGATCACCGTCAGTTACGAAGTCCATAACCTGTCCAACGGTAAGCCCTCCGAAGTCAAGGCTATTTACGTCGGCCTTGCCCAAGCCTACTATGTCAGCGCAAGCGGCGAAAGCGGCATTGGCTTTCCGACAGCCGAGGGATGGAAATGGGAGCCGTCCCAAGCAGTTTCTCGTGATGTGGTCTTGGCGTTGGAGATTCTCGATGGCAAACATGGTCCGGCATTCGTGCCGCTTCCGGTGGTGCTGAAATGAAAACACTCGTATGCACGGCAATCAGTCTTCTTTCCCTCTTTTACCTGGCCGTCTGCTGCGCCGAAGAGCCGGAGACCGGCGCCGCCATTAAACAGCTGACCCGCTCGGCCGGGGAGGATTTGACCAGGAGCATCCAAGACCTCGACCGGCTGCGCGAGCAGATCGCCGCGGAGAAGCTTCCCCTGGCAACTCAATTGACCTCGCTGGAGGAGAAGCTCGCATCGCTGCGGCGCGAGCAGGAGAGCATCAGCGGACTTTCGAAAGAAGACAACGATTCCCTTACCGCCGTCAAGGCTGAAATAAAGGCCCGCCAGGACGAGTTGTCGTACATCGGGAATCTTCTCGACGAGTACGTGCGCAATTTTGAATCGAAGGTGCACGTCAGCGAGCTGCAATATTACGGCAAGGATATAGAAGTCGCCAAGCAGGCAAGCGAAGACACCATGCTTTCGATAGCCGAGAAGCTCAGCCGCCAGACCGGCTTCGTTAATGTGACCATCAAGCGGCTGTTCGACGCCATCGGTGGCATGCGCTTTCCCGGCTTCGGCGTGGATTTGCAGGGCTCGGTGGCGGAAGGCCAGTTTGCCATTATCGGGCCGGTGGCCCTGTTCAGCGCCAAAAATGCCGGCGCGGCGGGCATTGCCATTCCCCAGTCCGGCTCCCCCTACCCCCTCATCCGGCCCCTAGAAGGCAGACTGCAGAACGGTATCGCGGAACTGGTGGAAGGCGGCAAAGGTATGGTGCCGCTTGATCCATCTCGCGGAGGCGCTCTCAAGGCCATTGTCCAGAAAACCAGCCTGGTCCATATCTTTAAGAAGGGCGGTCCGATCATGTGGCCGCTGTTGTTTGCAGCGCTGCTGGCCCTGGTCACCGTCATTGAACGGGTGATCTTCCTGGTCAAGGAGCAGCTCAAAGGCAATCAGAAAGCGCTGCAGAACTTTTTCGACTTTATCAGACGGGGCGATATCGAGGGCGCGGTCCACCTGAGCAAAGAAGCGAAGTATTACGTGGTGCGCACCCTGGGCTACGCGCTGGGGCACATAGAGACCTCCCTGAACAACGCTATTTTATTCGCCCAGGGTCAGGAGCTGAAGCGCTTCCGCCGCGGCATTCCCATTCTGGACACCATCATTACCCTTGCGCCGTTGCTCGGCCTGCTGGGCACGGTCACCGGCATGATGGGGTCGTTTTCCCTCATCGGCGGAGAACTGAGCGCCCCCGCCGCCGTTACCGGCGGTATTGCCGAGGCGCTCATCGCCACTGCATTCGGGTTGGGCATCGCCATCATCTCGCTGATCCCGTTTAACTTTCTCAATTCCAAGGTGGAAGAGGCCCGGCTTGAAATAGAGCTGGCGGCAACCCAGCTGGAGCTGCTGATGCACGACCAGACGGAGGTTTTGGCATCCGGCAGGACGGCCGCCGCGGGGCATGCGGAGTTTCCCGGCACTGATCAGGATCATACGCATCGGGGCGTTTTCCTTACACCTGCCGGCACATCGGAAAAGGAGGAGTAAGTATGCACGGCACATCAGGCGGCGGCAAAAAGGCGCGCATCGAAATTATTCCGCTCATTGACATCATTTTCTTTCTGCTGGCGACCTTTATCATGGTGTCACTCTCAATGACCAAAAACCAGGGGGTGCAAGTAGCCCTGCCCACCGCCAGCAGCGCCGCCTCACTCGGCGATCAGACGGAAATGGAGAAAGCGGTTACCTTAAGCGTCAACGCCAAGGGAGAGGTTTTTTACAACAAGGAAATAATCACCATCGCGCAATTGCCCTTGAAGCTGCAGACGCTAAAGTCCACGGCAAAAGACCCCAAGGTGGTCATCAACAGTGATGCCGGCGCTGATTTCAAGCATGTGGTCGCAGTGCTCGATGAGGTTCGCAAGATCGGCATCAGCAAGGTCGGCATCAACACGGACAAGAAATGAGAATTGGTCTGGCAATCGGCATCACCTGTGCGGTGCTGCTGCATCTTGCGGTAATCATGTTCGGCAAAACGCTCTTCACCGGCCACGGTAAGAACAAGTCGGCGGTGCAACAGGTGGAGCTCTTGAGCAGCGCGGATATGGACACAGACAAAGAGAAGGAAAAAGAGAAGGAAAAGCCCCCGGAGCAGGACAAGGAGATGACCGAGGAAATGCAGGAGGAAGCGCCTCCCGACGCCGCGGAAATCATCCGTAATCTGGAATTATCCGCCGCCGCCAGCGCACCCGCGCTTGAAGCGGCAAGCCTGAGCGCGATCGAAGCCGCACTCAGCGGGGGAGTCGGTGGCAGCGGCGATTTTGCCCAGGCGCTCAGCTTTGCCTCCGGTGGACGCATTGGCGGCATGGGCAAGGCCGGTGCAATGGATGAAAGTTTAAAAAGCGCCTTCAGTCTTTCGGAGATCGACCAGAAGCCCCGGCCCATTTTCCAATCTGCGCCCGTCTTCCCCCCCCAGCTGGCTGGCAAGAAGACCGAAGGCATGGTCACTGTTCTTTTTGTGGTTGATGCAACCGGAAAGGTTTCCAGCCCGCGCGTCGAAAAGTCGTCGCACCCTGCATTCGAAAGGCCGGCGGTGGATGCAGTCAAACAATGGAAATTTGAGCCGGCAGTCAGGGGCGGAAAGCGTGTGGCATGCAAAGTGCGCGCCCCGATCCGCTTCCAGCCGCGTGAGGGATCATGAGCAAAAAATCCTGTGGGAAGAATGCATGGTTTGTCTTTATTTTGGTCCTGGCGCTCTCAGGCTGGTGCCGCGCCGGGGAACGAAGCGGCGAGGCTGCTGCCTGGGTCAATCAGGACACAGGTGAGCAGTCGGTATTTGCAGAGAAGCTTGCGGCAATAATTGAAGAAGACAGCCTGGTGCACATTTTTAAAAAGGGCGGGCCGATTATGTGGCCGCTGCTCATGGTTTCCATTCTGGCCATGGGAGCGGTGTTCGAGCGATCGATCTTTCTCATCATCGAACAGGGCAGGCGTGACACCAAAGCACTGGAGAAATATTTCTTGGCAATCAGGACAGCGGACATTACGCAGGCGCTTCAGATAAGCTCGGAATCGAAGTTTTACGTTCTGCGCACTCTGGGCTACGCGCTGGAACACAGGGATACTTCGCTCGCTTCCGCGCTGATGTTTGCCCAGAAGCAGGAGATCAAACGTTTCAGGGCCGGCATACCCATCCTGGATACGGTGATTACGCTGGCGCCGCTGCTGGGTTTGCTCGGAACGGTCACCGGCATGATGGGTTCATTCTCGCTCATCGGCGGAGAGCTCAGCGCACCGGGCGCTATTACCGGCGGCATTGCGGAGGCACTCATTGCCACGGCATTCGGGTTGGGTATCGCCATCACCGCCTTGGTTCCTTTTAATCTCCTCAACATGCAGGTGGAGAAGGCGCGGCTTGAAATCGAGTCCGCTGCCACTCAGTTGGAACTGCTGCTGGAGCCCCCGGCAAAACCGGCAGCGGCAAAGGGCAAGAGGTTGAAAAGCAGGCCCGCAAAAGTCATCGGAAAGATAGCCTGGCCCGGCTCCCCCGAAACGGCCGATCCCCTTTTGAACGGACAACAGCTATGAAAAGAACACATGTAAAAATTATAGGCCTTCTGTTTGGATTAGCCCTGGCCGGGCTGGCACAGGACACCAGAGTTGCTGCCGAGCCGGGCACCAAAAACTCCGGGTCTGACCAGCCGGGGCTGGAGATCTGGAATGATCCGGATTTTAAGAAGCAGTTCGTTGCTTACTATGGCGTCAATTCGGAAGTTGAGCCGCGCATCTCTCCCGAGGAAGTCGTCATACTCGAAAAAATCCAGCCCCTGATGGCGGAGGATTTGCCCAAGGCGGAAGCCACACTCAAGAAACATGTGAACAAAGAGTGCTCGGCCATTTTTGATTTCACCCTGGGCGGCATCTATTTTCAGCAGGATAACATGGCTGACGCGCTTGCCTGTTACCTGACCGCGGTGAAGAAATTTCCCGGTTTTCGTCGCGCCTGGAGAAATCTCGGCCTGATCTATGTTCGCGACGGCAGGTATGACGATGCCATCAGCGCATTCACCAGGATGATCAAGCTGGGCGGGAGCGATCCCTATTCGTACGGTTTGCTTGGATTTGCCTACGCGGCAAAGCAGGATTATCAGGCCGCCGAAGCAGCCTACCGTAACGCTTTGCTCCTGCAGCCTGAAAATAGCGAGTGGCGCCTAGGGATTACCCGCTGCGTTTTCAAGCAGCAGAAATACGAGGATGCCATCACCTTGCTGGAAGGGCTCATCGAGCGCTATCCGGACAAGGCCGATTTTTGGCTGCTGCAGGCCCAAGCGTACCTCGGCTTGAAGCAACCGCTGAAAGCCGCCGCGAATATCGAGGCGGTTTACCATCTGGGCAAGGCTACGCTCGATAACCTGTACGCCCTTGGTGATATTTATGTGAATGAAAGTTTGATGGACCTGGCCCAGGGCGCCTATATCCGGGCCATTGACATGGATGCACAGCAGCCCCATGCCCGACCCCTGCAGTCTGCCGAACTCCTGGGAGCATGCGGTGCCTTTGTTCAGGCCCGCCAGGTGGCCGCGCATCTGCGCGCGGTGCGGGAGGGACGGATGGAGGAAGGCGCCCGCCGGGAACTGCTTAAGCTTGAAGCGCGCCTGAGCATGGCCGAGGGTGGCGGAAACCCGGAGACGGCCGCGGTTTTGGAAGAGGTGGTGAAACTGGATCCCCTCGACGGCGAAGCGCTGTTGCTGCTCGGCCAGCATTATGCAAAGCAAAAGCAGCCGGACAGGGCGATGTTCTATTACGAGCGTGCCGCCAGCATTGAGTCCTTTGAAGCCAGTGCCGCAATCCGCCACGCGCAGGTGCTGGTTGGGCTGCGCCGGTATGCGGATGCTATCCCGCTCCTGCGGCGCGCGCAGGAGATCAAACCCAATGATGATGTCGCCCGCTATCTTGAACAGGTGGAAAGCATCGCCCAATCGAGGCAGTAATTACTTAAGGACATAAATGGCGGCGATAAAAAAACTACCCCAAGACAACCATGAATAGAATAAAAGTGCTGTGTGCTTTTCTCCTCATCCTGTGCATGGTCGGCATTGTGGTAGAGAATGATACCCGGGCAGAAGCAGCCACAGGAAAAATTGCAGGCGTGGTGACGGATGCATCCGCCGGACAGCCGCTTATTGAAGCGCGGGTGGAGGCAGCGGAAACGGGCAGCGCAGCCGGAAACGGTCTTAACAAAGGCTTTGCCCTTACCTTCACCAACGGCCGCTATGTGCTGGAGATACCCGCCGGTACCTATACGCTCACCGCAACCTATTCCGGGTATGAGGCAGGGGTGAAGGACATGGTCACGGTCGAAGCGGGAAAAACCCTCACCCTCGACTTTGCCCTTGATTCGGAAGTTTTTGAGATTGATGAAATGGAAGTCGTCGAAAAGGCCCTGGACAACAGTGAAATGTTTCAGCTCTTAAAGCGCAAAACCACCCCGGTTATCGCCGACAACATCGCCGCTGAAACCATCGCCAAGATTCCCGAATCGGATGTTGCCGGAATTCTCACCCGAGTACCCGGCGTGGTTCTTGACCAGGGGAAGTTCATGCAGGCGCGGGGGATGCCCATGCGCTACAACAAGATGACCTTAAACGGTGCCGTTCTGCCCACCACCAGACCCAATGAAAAAGAGACGCCCCTGGACCTCTTCCCGGCGGGTATTGTTGACTCTATCAACGTGGTTAAGACGTATTCACCGGACCTGCCCGGTAATTTTTCAGGAGGCCTGTGCCAGGTTCAGACCAAGGCCATCCCCAACGATTTCATCATGAAGTTATCAGCCACGGCAAATTACAATACCGAAACCACCTTCCGTGATTATCTCACCTATCACGGGGGGTCAAAGGATTGGCTGGGTTATGACGACGGAACCAGGGCCCTGCCCGGTATCATTCCCAATGACAAATCGGTACGGCGGGGAGGCATCGGCGGTGGCGGTTTCACTCCCCGGGAGCTGGAAACATTCGGTGAGGCATTCGATAACCAATGGAATACCTACCGGAAGAACGCCCCCTTAAACGGCGATTATGGCTTTTATGTGGGCGACCGCTTCAACAAGCTCGGAGCCGTGCTGGCCTTAAGCTACAAAAACGAAATCCATACCCGCTCCGACGAAGCACAGAATATTTATTCGGTGGGACTGGGCAAGCTCAACCGGGAGAGCAGCTATGACTTTCAGCGATCCTACCATTATGTCAAGGAGGGAGGTCTTCTCAACCTGGGGCTCGACCTGAGTCCGGACCACAAGATTTACCTGAATCAATTCTTAAACCGCAACGCCACCGACGAGGCGCGCATCTACGGGGGCTACAACAGCGATAAGGCGCGGGATATTCTGGTGACCCGACTGCGCTGGATTGAAGAGCAGATTTACACCGGCCAACTTGCGGGTGATCACACCGTTGAATCACTCCTCAAGAGCACCATCAAGTGGCGCTACAATTATTCCGACGGCCGCATGTACGATCCCGATATGCGCGACTATATGTATGACTTCAACGAACAAAAGGAGCAGTTCGTATTTTCCAGCGACACCGAAAATCCGCTCCGCATGTTTACCGAACAGAAGGAGACCATGTATGACGGGGCATTCGACTGGAACATAACCCTGCCTGAATTATCCTGGCTGACTGCCAAGCTGCAGGCGGGCGGTGCCTACAATTACCGTGATCGTGATTTTAAATCCCGCCGCTTCGCCTTTACCGGCTACGACACCAGCAGAATTGATTTGACCCAGGACGTGGAGCACATATTCCAGCCGTGGAACATCAACCCGTACGAGTTTGAATTAAACGAGACCACGCGACCCACCGACAGCTACACGGCGCGGGAATCAACGGCTGCCGGCTACTGTCTCCTGGATCTGTCCCTGTTCAGAAAGTTTCAGCTGGTAACCGGCGGCCGATTTGAAAAGGATCATACCAGCGTCACCACTTTTGATCTTTTCAATCCCGACAGCGCCATCAACACCAACCTGAAGGATAAAACCTGGATGCCCTCATATTCGCTGAAATACAGCCCCATCGAGCCGGTTAATATCCGCCTTAACTACAGCGAGACGGTAGCCCGGCCGGAATTCCACGAGCTGGCGCCCTTTGAATTTACCGATGTCATCGGCGGGACCTCCATCAAGGGCAACCCGGATCTCAAGGTATCCGAGATCAAGAACTACGACATCCGGGCCGAGTGGTTTATCAACCCCACCGACCTTATCGCGCTGAGTTATTTTTACAAGGATATCACCAATGCCATTGAACCCACCATTCAGCCTACCACGCAGCTTCGCAGTTCTTATACCAACGCCGATTCCGCCTATTTGTGGGGCATGGAATTTGAGCTGCGCAAGAATTTGGGATTCTTGAGTCCCCGGCTTAAGCATTATAATGTTATCGGCAGCTACCTCTACAGCGACTCTGAAACCGAAATTGAACCCAAGCCCGGCTTCGTCCCCACCTCCAACAAGCGGCCCATGGCAGGCCAGCCGGAGCACCTGGTAAACGTCACCCTGGAATACGACAACCCGGACTGGGGATTCACCGGTCGGCTGATGTACAAATATACTGATGAGCGTTTGGATCAGGTGGGTGGACTGGGACTGCCGGACGTTATTCTTGATGAGCAGGATACCTTTGATGCAGTCTTAAACAAAAAATTCGGCAAGCATTATGAAGTCCGGTTCGTTGCGCAAAACATTACCAATGAAAAGACCACCTACCTCCAGGGAGGAGAGATTTACCACACATACAGGGACGGCAGGACTTTCAAACTGGGCTTCTCATACAAGTGGTAGATTGTAATCGGCAGATGGAAAATCATGTAATTCATTTACCAACCTTGTTGCAGAAGAAAGGAGGTGAAGCGTCAAAGAAAATAAGAAGGCGCGGGATAAAGGCAGAAACTAAGCAACAGCCAAACAACCACAGAAAGGAGTACTGTCAATGAAGAAGCTGGTGATTTTTACTGTTACCCTTATGACAGGATTAGTGCTTGCCGGCCAGGCAGCGGCACTGACGACCGTCCAGGGCCAGATTACCTCCAACACCACCTGGTCGGATGACATACTGCTGAGGGGTCCTGTTTTTGTCCGCTCCGGCGCAACCCTCACCATCAATCCCGGGGTCACGATATACGGGGAGAAGTCAACCCTCGGCACGCTGATCATTGACCGGGGCGCCCGGTTAAACGCCGTCGGTACCGCAGACAACCCCATTGTTTACACCAGCGATCAGCCTGCAGGACTGCGCAACCGTGCCGACAACGGCGGGTTGATCATCAACGGCTATTCCACCCTCAACGTACCGGGCGGCACCAAGGAAGGCGAGGGCGATACCGGCGTATTCGGCTGCTCCGGCGCCGAGTGCAATGAAAACGACAACAGCGGAACGCTTCGCTATTTCAGGGTTGAATACGGCGGAATCCAGTTCAGCCCGGATAACGAGCTTAACGGCATCGCTTTCCAGGGCGTGGGAAAAGGCACGACAGTTGACCACGTGCAGGTTGCCTACAGCAAGGATGACTGCGTGGAGTTTTTCGGCGGCACCGTGGATGTAAAAAATATCATTATGACTGCCTGCGGGGATGATTCGCTGGACTGGACCGATGGATGGAGAGGCTCCGGACAATTCCTGGTCGTGCAGCAGATCGGGGATGAGGCCGATAACGGCATTGAGGCCGACAACCTGGACAAGGCAAATGACAGCGAGCCGCGTTCAAACCCCAATCTCTACAATATGACCTTTGTCGGCGATCCCGACTTTGGCGATGAAAGCAAACGGGGAATGCTCATTCGCCGGGGAACAGCGGGCACTATCAGAAATTCCATCGTCATGGGCTTCAAATCGGCGGGCATTAATATAGACAGCCTCGCCACCTTTGCCCAGGCGGAGCAGGGAAACCTGGTTGTGGACAACAATATTTTCTTCAACAACAGCCCCAATTTCGATACCGACGCCGGCGATCCTGACGCTGCCGGCCTGCCCTTCACCACCGAGCAGTTCATGACCCAAAACATGCAGCATAATCTTCAGGGAGATCCAAAGCTCAATGATCCCTATAACTTGGAGGATCCCGATTTCAGGCCCGCGGCGGCTTCCCCCGCTGTGGACGGCACCGTGCCAATCGCCGCCCCGCCGGCGGGAAACAGCTTCATCGTGGCCACCGATTACCTCGGCGCCGTCGATCCCGACGATGACTGGACCAAGCAGCCCTGGACAACCTATGGAACAGCCGAATGGACAGGGCCGACATCAACAACCACCACCGTTCCTTCCACCACAACCACGACACCCGGCGGCATCTGCCCGGCAGTGGAGATATACGGTGAAGGATCGGAGGAGGTTGCACTGCTGAGATCCGTCCGTGACCAGGTGCTCCGCACATCACCCGAAGGACGGGAACTGATAAAGATGTATTACCAGTTAAGTCCGGTGATCGTGCAGGCGCTCAAAGCCGATCCGGCCTTTAAAATGGAGCTTAAAGAATTGGCTGACGAGCTTCTCAACACCATCAACTAAAACTCTTTCACGCTTTCATGAAACACGGCAGCAACATGTATAGCTTTAAGACCATTGACAGTGGTAAGATACTGGGCGGTAAACCCTCTTCCTACCCTTCCCTTGCGAAAGGATTTACCCTCAGTCTTACCATGTTCATGGTTGCCGTGTTCCTCTTGACCGCCTGTAAAAACAAACCGGGTAACGACCGGCTCACCAACAATCCGGGTTTGGAAGCGTTGGCCCATAAAGTGCTTGATGCCCTCGGCCGACAAGACGAAGGGACGCTCTCCTCGCTCGCCCTGACGGAGGAAGAGTACCGCCGATACATATGGCCCGCGCTTCCTGTCAGCAAGATCGAGCAATGGCAGAAGCAGTACGCGTTCGTCTGGGGGCAGGTTACCGCCAGGAGCAGTCATGGGCTGGGGCTTATCTTACAAAAATATGGCGGTCAGCAATTGGAATACCGGGGTCTGCGTGCCGCCGGGGGGTCCGCCCCCTATGCAGACTGCATCGTGCACAAGGATGTAAAGATTACGGTAAAGGATTCGAGCGGCACGGAACAGGAAGCAAAGCTTTTCGGATCAATTGTTGAAATGAACAACAGGTTTAAAATCATGAGCTTTGACATCGATTAATCCAACAAAGGAAAAAGGAATTCCGGCTATGAAGCTAAGAGTAAAAAATTGTACTATGCGGTTACTGCTATCCGTACTGTCCATTGTCTCTCTGCTTGCGGTCATGGTTCCCCTGCAGGGAACATGTGCTGCCAATGCAGAAAACCTGGCGATGGATGAAACGGCGGGATTGGCGGAGTTGGTCCTGCGGCCGAGGGCAACGTTCAATATCGTTTCGATCACCGAGGGGATCAAAAATTATCCACTCCAGCGACAGCTGACCAACCCCATTCCTTTTGACAGCGATTTTACCATCATTATCGCGGTGGGTTTTACCGGGGATAAACTGGATATCAAGCTCACTGACGCAGCGGGCCTCGGGGACCGTCTCATGGGTATCGCGCTTGCCTTTTATAAAAATGCGGTGCAGCCCGCCTGGGGGAGCGTATACAGCAGCTCTACGGGGAATTCATTCACCATGACCATTCCCGTGGCCCAGCCGGGTGTTATCGTCTGGCTTTACTCGGGTTATCAGCGTCAGTCGCTGGGCGAAAACCCCTATACCTATAGCGTCGAGCTGTCGTTTCCCCAGTAGGCTAGGATTGTTCCGGGAACAGAGACATGAAATGGCCTGCAATCGGGTAACCGGACAGTCCACACGTCATCCTGCGACTTGATCGCAGGATCCAATACCATAGGAACTGGATTCTGCGGTCATGCCGAAGAATGACTAATCGCTGGCATGAAATATTCATGGTGAGTGGTGCCCTGAATTGAAAGAGATGTTTAAAACGCATATCTTATAAATTTCGTTCTGCACATCAGATAGGTGGGGTTCGCCTTTGCAAACTCCCGCCTTTGTCTTACCTGCCTCCCCTCATTTCACAAGCATAGATCCCCCCTTTATTATTAACCGTATTTTAATTATGCCCTAATACGGGGCTAATATATCCATTCTAATATGCTGTCAAAGACAAGTCTATGATGCGATGCCAGTTGGTTGGTAACGAAGCATCTATTATACAACGGAGGCGCTATGGTAATGGGTACTGCAAGGGCAATTAAGAAGCCTCAAGAGAAGTTACGGAATGTGACCGCAAATCCCCGCATCGCATTCAGGATGACCACCCTTTCCCTGTCACCGGTCAAAGTGCTCCTGATGTTCGACGATGAGCGAACGGATGACCATGTGGTGGAAAGTCCCCAGGGCAGAAAGGTTCTGCTCATCAACACCGACATTGCGCAGCGCTTAAGAGGCATGACCGTTGACCATCAGCCCACTGAAGAAGCGGCCGTGTGACGGTCATATCCCTCGCAGAGGCGGCTCATCAATCGGCCCGCATCCTGCCATTTTTACGGTTTCATTACGGAAAGGAGGTGATATACTTCACTGAGCATATGATACCAACTGAGGTGCAATGAATAGTGTCGCGAGAAAAAATCAAGCCGTTAATCAGCACAACAAGGAGGAACACAGTATGAAAATGAATAATTGCTTATGGTCAGCATTGCTGCTCGTGAGCACAGTTTTCGCACCGTTGCAAGATAAAGCACGTGCCGGGGATAACAACCAGGATGGTCTAAAACATGCGCCCAAGAACATCATCGTTCTTATTTCTGACGGCTGCGGTTTCAACCATGTGGATGCGGCAAGCATCTACCAGTACGGAAGGACCGGCGTCCAGATCTATGAACACTTCCCGGTGCAGCTTGCCATGTCCACCTACATGTATTCGAGCAGTTATGATCCGGCGCGCGCCTGGACTGATTTCGAATACGTGAAAAACAATCCCACCGATTCGGCGGCGGCGGCAACAGCCATGTCCACCGGGGTAAAAACCTATGACGGGGCCATCGGCGTAGATAGCGAGGGCATAAGCCTGAAACACATCATGCAGCAGGCTGAAGAGCGTGGTATGGCAACCGGCGTTGTCACCAGCGTTGAATGGAGCCATGCGACGCCTGCGGGTTTTGTGGCACATGCAGCTGGGAAAATGGGGACGTAGGTGAAAAGGTGAATCATATAATTTTCAGATAGTCTTTTATCTCCGGAAGCTCCTTCGCATTCGCATTCCGATTCACCGACGAGGTCGTCATCCCCAGATACCGCGCTACTTCAGCTCCGTAATAGTTCAGCCTCTTCACCGCCAGCTGGCAGAAGAGCCTCCGGGCCCTTACTGCTTTCGCACTACTGCTCCCTCCTCGTAACGCCCGTTCCTCCAATCCTTCCCGTTTTATGATTTCCCTCGCCAGCGAATCCAAACTGCTTCTTCTAGATGACAATCGCAATGTATCCTTCTCTTTTCCCTCTGCCTCAAGTAAAAGCCCGCTCACAAAATCACTGCTCCCCAGGATGCGGTCATCATGGACACTCTGCATCCCTTTCCGCCTCAGCGATACCACCTGCGACCATCCTCCCAGGCTGCGTATCAATCCCCCGCCCACCAACTCGGGCCGCCTTCCCTGCCCTGCACCTTCCCGCACAAACGCTTCATATTTAATAGCTGCGGCTTTCCTCCTGCTGCCAAAGTAGCCGAGCACCGTATCGATATCCTGCCATTCCCGTTTTACACGCCCCAGGAGCGCTGCATGCCCGGTCCATGCATACCGGTTCAGTTCTTCCATCCCTTTTACCACGCCGGCTCTCAATGGATTGAGATGAATATACCGGGTAAGCTCCAAAAGGTAGGGATCAGCTTCACATATGATTGATTTGTACCGGTTCTGGAAAAGGTGTCCATACCGTTTATGCCGGCGATTGAAATTGACCACATAGCCGGTTAACAGTTTCTTCATGCTGTATGAAAGCGATTTCCGCTCTGTCCGTACCAGCAGATGGAAGTGGTTGTCCATCAGTGCAAAGGCATACACCTTCCAGGCTTTTTCCTGGCACAACAAGGCTATCCTGTTGAGGAAATCCTTCCGGTCTTCCTCTTTCCTGAATAGTGCTGTCTTCTCTATCCCGCGGCCCATCACATGATGAAGCGTGCCGGGGGCATCAAGTCGTGATTGACGTGGCATATGCTCTTTCTATTACCTGCCCGATCCTCTGTCAAGTCAATTATGCACCCTTTCACCTACGTCCCCCTAATCGTCCCCCTTACACGTCCCCCTTATCAGATTACCCCGCGGAGTTGCTGCGGGGTAATTTACGTATGCATGTGGCAGAGGCGGCACTTTAGTGTGCGGCTTGGGGATGAGCTTTACGGAAGACAGATCACACGTACGACAGCCGTGACACCAGGCGCAGGGAGCAAATCACGCATTCGGCATACTGCCCTGCTGGAGCGCGTACGCGCGTTCCGCGTAGGCGACATCCTCGATCCATAACTTGTGGGCGGCACGGGCCATCAGGGGGCGGATGAAGCGGGCGGCTTTCAGGGCGTAACGGAATCCCG
>CAZWCD010000045.1:0-19140 GCA_964632275.1 uncultured Thermodesulfobacteriota bacterium | reverse complement strand
GCTGATAGTGCGGGAACCCCGGTTACAACGGCGGCGCTGCCGTCCAGTCGTATGCTCGCCCCCATTCTGCGCAGTTCCCCCACGTGCATAAAGCGGTCTTCAAAAATGGTTTCCGAAATGATGCTGGTTCCCTCCGCCAGGCACAAAAGCGCCATGATCTGCGCCTGGAGGTCGGTGGGAAATCCGGGATAGGGGAGCGTTCGCACATCAGTTCCGCTGAGCGGATGCTTCCAGCAGACGCGCACCGAGGATGCCGCCTCGGTAACTTCGAGGCCGACTTCCTTGAGCTTTTCCAGAACCGCATGACAATGAAACGGATGGCAATTGCGGAGCAGGATGTCGCCCCGGGTAATGCCGGCGGCCATCATGTAGGTGCCCGCCTCAATGCGATCGGGCATGACTGCATGCTCAACCGGGCGGAGCGACTTCACCCCCTCGATGGTAATCACATCGCTGCCCGCCCCATCGATGTGAGCCCCCATGGCGCTCAGGACCGAGGCCAGCTCCTCCACCTCGGGTTCCCGTGCCGCGTTCTCCAGCACAGTTGTTCCTTCAGCCAGCGCGGCTGCCATCATCACATTCTCAGTCCCGGTGACCGTGGCAATATCAAAGTAGATTTTTGCGCCTTTCAGCCTCCGGCATTCGGCCACGATATAGCCGCGGTCAAGCGCAATGTGGGCGCCCATGGCGGTGAGCGCCTTTAAATGCAGGTCGACCGGGCGTGGACCTATGGCACACCCGCCGGGAAGGGATACGGTTGCCCTTCCCATTCTGGCCAGCAGCGGCCCCAGCACCAGAATCGATGCCCGCATGGTCTTCACCAGCTCATACGGGGCGTTATAGGAACGAAGCCGTGAGGTGTCCACCGTCACCCCGCGGTTGCCGCCGGAATGCACGTCAGCCCCGAATTCCGCCAGCAGCCGGGAGATGGTTGCGATGTCCCGCAAGTCCGGGACATTAGAGTATACCGAACATCCGTCGGCCAGCAAGGCGGACGCGATGATGGGCAGCGCGGCGTTTTTGGCTCCGCTGACGGTGACTTCGCCATGAAGCCGGTTTCCGCCGGTTATGAGTAATTTTTTCATTGCCGACCCGATGCGATTCCTGACCTGTTTCAACCGGTACTTGGATCGCATTGTAGCAGATATGCCGCATGAAATAAAGCATTTTGCGTTGCTGACGCCGGGTGAGACGGGCAGGCACAATGAGCGCTTACTGCCGCTGTGCCATGATTACCCGTTCGATCCCGCTCAAATCATTGGCGGTGGCAACCGGCCCGAACCCGGCGGTTTCCCCCATCAGGCGGGCAACCGGCGCCGCCTGACCCAGCCCTATTTCAAGCAGGAGATATCCCTGTTTGCGCAGCAGCCGGCCCGCTTCGGGGATCAACTGCCGGTAGCTGGATAAGCCGTCAGGACCGGCGCGCAATGCCCGTTCCGGTTCAAACTTCCTTATTTCCGGTTGCGCTCTGTGCCATTCGTCATCCGACAGATAGGGAGGATTGGAGAGAATGAAGTCAAAGCCGTCTGCGCCTCCCCGGCAGCGCACACAATCGAGCATATTACCGGCAAGAAAGCATATGTGATGATCAAGCCGGTTTGCCCGGGCATTGGCGCGGGCGATGTCAACGACCGCCGGTTCGCAATCGGTTGCACAGATCCATGCGCCGTCACACTCCTTCGCCAGGCTTACCGCGATGATGCCGCTGCCCGTCCCCACCTCCAAAATGCGGAGGTCACGGTGCTTCTTCCGGATGGTGCGGCAGAGCTGCAGCATCACCTCGATGATGGTTTCCGTTTCCGGCCGCGGTATGAGGACATGGGGCGATACGCTGAAGGTGTGGGAACGAAATTCCTTGGTTCCGGTAATATAGGCAACCGGTTCCCGATCCGCCCTTCTGGCTATGCACTGCCGGAAGCGCTCCTGACACTCCATGGCCAACGCGGCATGTGTATCGCGATAAATGCCGGCACGGTCGATGTTCATGCAGTGGGTAATCAGGACTTCCGCATCAAGGCGGGGATTTTCGATGCCGTGATGCCTGAGCCGTTCGACCGCCCATGCAAGCGCCCGCGCCATCGTGGGGAATAGATCACTCACGGGTATGATCTCCGGGGAGGAAAGGGTTCCGTGGCGGGGTGGGCACCAGGGGGAGGCATATCCCCGGCGGCGCCGCCGCTGCCATGCGTGCAGGGCAAATGCGGCAGTGACGCTGCGGTTGCAGGGGCCGAGGCGAAAGACGACGCCGGTTAGCGGGAGAGGACATCCGATGATTGAAGTGATTCAGTTTGGAAATGGGTGCTCAGCTGATCGATCAGCGCGTCAAGATCCCCCTCCAGCACGTGTTCCAGATTGTGGATGGTAACCCCGATGCGGTGGTCGGTAACCCTTCCCTGCGGATAGTTATAGGTGCGGATGCGTTCGCTCCGGTCCCCGCTCCCCACCTGGCTTTTTCGCTCCTGGGATATTTCGGTCTGCTGGGCCTGGACCGCCCGGTCCAGCAGTCTCGCGCGGAGGATTTTCATCGCCTTTGCCTTGTTTTTGAACTGCGACTTTTCATCCTGGCAACTGACCACCAGGCCGGTCGGCAGATGGGTGATTCTCACCGCCGAGTCGGTTTTGTTCACATGCTGGCCCCCCGGGCCGGAGGAGCGGAACACGTCAATCTTTAAGTCGCTGCTGTCAATGGCTATTTCGACCTCTTCGGCTTCCGGCAGCACGGCCACGGTCACCGCGGAGGTATGGATTCGTCCCTGGGATTCGGTCGCCGGCACACGCTGTACCCGGTGCACTCCGCTTTCGTATTTCAGCCTGCTGTATACCTGTCTTCCTTCAATTAAGACAATCAATTCCTTGAATCCGCCGAGCCCGGTGGTGTTTTCGCTCAGGATTTCCACCCGCCAGCGCTGCTTCTCGGCGTACTTGGCGTACATCCGGAACAGATCGGCGGCGAATATTGCCGCTTCCTCCCCGCCGGTGCCCGCCCGGATTTCAAGAATTATGTTTTTTTCATCCCGCGGATCCCTGGGCACCAGCAGCGCGGTAAGGCGCTGCTCGAGGGCTCCCTTTTCCTCCTTCAGCAGGTGGGCCTCGCTCTTGGCCAGCTGTCTCAACTCTTCATCCCGCTCCTGCGCCAGCTGCTCGCTTTCCGCCAATTCCGCGCAGACCTTCTTGTAGCGGCGGTAGGTGTCGAGCAGCTCGGAAAGGTCGGAGCGCTCCTTGGCATACTGCTGAAAGCGCTTCTGGTCATTGATGACATCGGCATCGCTCAGAAGCTTATCCAGCTGCATGCAGCGGGTTTCAATGCTCTCCAGCTTTTCAAGCATAGGCAATGGGGTGAAGGAATGTGGTTTTTATGTGCGGTACGCCGATCTTACTTCGCTTCCTTCTTTGCGTAACGCCGCTGGAATTTCTCGACCCGTCCGGCGGAATCAACCAGCTTTTGCTTGCCGGTAAAAAAGCCGTGGCACTTTGAGCATACTTCCACCTGGATGTCCTTCTTGGTTGAGCGCGTCTCGATGGTATTGCCGCAGGCGCATTTGATGACCGTATCAACATATGCCGGATGAATTCCTTTTTTCATTGTGCCTCCCTGGGTGATGGTTTGGCGCGGCTGCTGCGCGCGCCGGTCGGGTGCGGACCCGATGCTCACTTGCTCATGGAAGCAAGAAAGTCAGCGTTGTTCTTGGTGTCTTTTATTTTCTCCAGCAGAAATTCCATGGAATCAATAGTGCTGAGCGGCTGGATTACCTTTCGTAAGATCCAGATCCGGTTGATGTCATCGGGATTAAGCAGCAGCTCTTCCTTTCTGGTGCCGGAGCGGTTTATATCAATGGCGGGGAATACCCGTCGATCGCTCAGCTTGCGATCAAGGTAGAGCTCCATGTTGCCGGTTCCCTTGAACTCCTCAAAAATCACCTCATCCATCCTGCTCCCGGTGTCAATCAGCGCCGTCGCCACGATGGTGAGGCTTCCGCCGTCCTCCATTTTGCGGGCTGCGCCGAAAAACCGTTTGGGCCGGTGCAGCGCGTTGGAGTCCACGCCGCCGGAGAGCACCTTGCCGCTGGGCGGTACCACGGTGTTATAGGCGCGGGCCAGCCGGGTGATGCTGTCGAGCAATATGACCACGTCCTTCTTGTGCTCAACCAGCCGCTTTGCCTTTTCGATGACCATTTCGGCAACCTGCACATGGCGCTGGGCGGGCTCGTCAAAGGTGGAGCTGATCACCTCGCCCCGGACCGAACGCTGCATGTCGGTCACCTCTTCCGGACGCTCATCGATGAGCAGGACAATGAGAATGACCTCCTCGTGGTTCTTGGTTATGCTGTTGGCAATGGTCTGCAGGAGGATGGTTTTACCGGCGCGCGGCGGGGAAACAATCAGTCCGCGCTGCCCTTTCCCAATGGGCGTCAAAAGATCCATGATGCGCGCGGAGAGCACGTCCTGGGTCGTCTCCAGCACAAACTTTTCCTGCGGGTACAGGGGCGTCAGGTTGTCAAAAAGAATCTTGTTGCGTGCTTCCTCGGGATCCTCAAAATTCACCGACTCAACCTTCAGCAGAGCAAAGTAGCGCTCTGATTCCTTGGGGGGACGGATCTGGCCCGAAACCGTGTCACCGGTGCGGAGGTTGAATCGGCGAATCTGGGAGGGAGAGATGTAAATGTCATCGGGTCCGGGCAGGTAATTGTAATCGGGTGCCCGCAAAAAACCAAAGCCGTCCGGCAATATTTCCAGCACCCCTTCGCCGTAGATCTGGCCGTTTTTCTCAAGCTCCGCCTGCAGGAGGGCAAAGATGAGGTCCTGCTTGCGCATCCCGCTGGCCCCCTCTATGTTTAATTCATTGGCCAGGGTTATGAGTTCATTGATCCGTTTCTCTTTTAATTCCTTCAAATTCATCAGTTATTCTCCTCAGTAAGTATCCATGGACAGAACCATTGCCGAAAGTGCTGCGGAAACGCCTGCCGGCTCAACCGGTCCCCGCCGACCGTGCCGTTCGGCCACACCCGTATGAGTGCATGCATTGCCGGCTGAGCGCATCCGTCAGAAAATCCGGGCGGGCGTCAATGATGACCGTCCTCCTCAATCCGCGCACGCGGGGGGAGATATGTGCGATTGTTCCTATTTTTCATGATGGTCGTATCAGACGCTGTGCGGGACAACGGGGTGTACGTGTGCGCGTGCCGTCACTATTGTTTTTCCGAGATTTTTTGTAATGATGCGCCGTAAGCGTTATATAGAGGATTTACCCGCGGACGGTTTTTGACAAGGCCGGGAGTTCATGCCATGACAACGTGCCGAACCACCCGGTAGTTTGAAAGATGCCATATACTATCACACGGACGGATACTGTCAAGTATTTTTTATGGCCGCTGCCGGCCGTTGTGCCGACTCCCGGTGCGGGAATGGCCGGCCGGGGAAAGCGGCAGCAAGGCGCGCAATTCCTTCAGAAGCGCCCTGGCTTGCATGCGGGTATGTTGCAACGATGCCTGATTGCTGATGACATAGTCGGCGACCCGTTTCTTCCGTTCCAGGGGCCATTGCGCCCGAAGCCGGCTGCGGGCTTCAGTCACTGAAAGCCGGTTGCGTTGCATCAACCGGGCCAGCTGAAGCTTTGTATTGGCCGCAACCACCACCAGCTTATCATAGTCCCTGTACATGCCGGTCTCGACCAACAGGGCGGCATCGACAATAACCAGGGCGGCGGGGTCTTCCCGGCCGATGCATCTGAGCAGCTCTCGGATGCGCATGCGGATGCACGGGTGAACGATGCGGTTCAAAAGCATGCGCTTCTCCGGATGCTTAAAAATCTGGGCCGCCAGTTTTTTCCGGTCTATGGCGCCATCGGCCCGGACAACCGCGTCGCCGAAGGTCTTGACCACCTGCCGCCAACAGCGGGTATGGGGAAGCATTACTTCCCGGCTGACTGCATCGGCATCAATAATCCGCGCCCCCATCTGCTTCAACATGCGGGTAACGGTGGTCTTCCCGCTGGCGATGCCGCCGGTCAGTCCGACAACAAGCATGGTTCGTCTCTCAGGATGGTTAGGAGGGTCGAAAGCTCCGGCGGCAGCGCCCGGGTGAAGAGAAGCGGCTGGCCCGCCACCGGATGCTCAAATCCCAGCAGGTATGCGTGCAGAAAGGGGCGGTTCAGCTGCCGGAATGCGACGTGCAACCTCCGATCGGCGATTCGGGCAATCCATTTTGTTCCTCCATACACGCTATCTCCCACAATGGGGTGCCGCAGCGCGGCAAGGTGCACGCGAATCTGATGGGTTCGCCCGGTCTTAATACCTACGTCCAGCAGGGTGCATGCCTCGAACCGCTGCATGACCTGCCATTCAGTCAGGGCCGCCCTTCCCTTCCGGGTATGAACCGACATCTTCTTGCGGTCCGAGCGATGCCTGCCGATCTCCAAGGCGATGTTTCCGTGCTCGCCCCGAATGCGCCCGCAGATTAAGGCCTGGTAACGCTTGGTAACCATGCGGTTCTTAAACTGGCGGGCGAGATGCTGATGGGCCGCATCATTCTTTGCCACCACCATCAGTCCGGAGGTGTCCTTGTCCAGGCGGTGAACGATGCCCGGCCGCTGCACACCGCCGATGCCCGACAGGAATTGGCAGTGGGAAAGGAGGGCATGAACCAGGGTCCCGCTGTAATTGCCTGCAGCCGGATGCACCACCATACCCGCCGGCTTGTTAATCACCAGGATCGACTCATCTTCATACACGATGTCAAGCGGGATCGCTTCCGGGGTGATGGCCGGCTCCCGGGCCGGCGGCAGGCGCAACTCAACCACATCTCCCTGTCGCAGGCGATGTGAGGCCTTGACCGGAATACGGTTTACCAGCACCTGTTGCGACTGGATTAATTTTTTGACGTGGGATCGGGTAAGGGCTGCCGCCCGTTCGGCAAGAAAACGATCCAGTCTGCTCTTGTCAGTACGGGAATCAACGGTGTAGCGGACGGTTTCCATTGATGCGGCGCGGTTCGGTGGAAGGTGAATACAGCCGGTGGTGAGCCATCGGTCTATTCCTGCAGCTCTGTATTCCAGTAGGATACCTCGATAAAATTGAGAAACGGCAGCCACTCCTTGGGCTTGGTGTCATGCAGCGAAAGCCGGTTGAGCGGGGTCCAGCGGGGTTTGCGCGGGATGCGCAGCAACTTCATGTGCGCCTGCCGGGGTGTTTTACCCCCCTTGGTTCTGTTGCAGGCGAAACAGCAGCAGACCACGTTCTCCCAGATGCTCTTCCCGCCGTAGGCGCGCGGGATGACATGGTCGATGCTGAGTTCGCTTCGGGTAAACCCCTTGCCGCAGTACTGGCAGATGTTGTTGTCCCGCGCGAAAATATTTGCCCTGGTAAACCGGACCTGGGTGCGGGGGATGCAATCGTAGGCGACCAGCATGATTACCCGGGGTATTTTTACCAGTCGATTGACCAGACCAATGGCATCGTCCCGGTGCTCAACCACAATTTGCGACCAGGACTGGTAGTCAAAGGTCTTGTAGTGGCTGTCGACCGCCATGGCCACACCCCGGTAGAGCATGCAAAAGGCCTGTTTTACCGTGGTTAAATTGACCGGGAAAAAAGAACGATTAAGGACAAGCACATTGGAGTAAATCATGTCCGTGCTCCTCGCTGCTGCCGGGCACATTCACCGCCCCGGCCATGGTCAGCGATCATGGCTTCATCGATCGGCGTCGAAAGGCGCAAAACTGGCGATCAGAGCGGATTCGAGCAGCGCCTCATCTTCCTCCGCCACCGTTCGTAAATCAATCAGCAGCTGATCCTTTTGGATCCGCGTTATCACCGGCGGCTCGTAGCCGCGCATGCTCCTTTCCGCATCCACAACCGATACCGCAGTCGAGCGCACCGCCAGAACCTTGGTGGGGAGGTTTTGCAGCGGCAGCGCTCCGCCGCCGATCTGCGATGTGTCATCACTCAGGGCAAGTTGCACATGCGGCGGCAGCTTCGGTAGCACCCGTTCGATCAGCGCCCGAGCCCTCGTTTCCAGGGAGGCAGCGGTGGAGGCCATCATCCGGAGGGTGGGCACCCGGCGGATGACCGACTCCCGGTCGAGGTATAATCGCAGGGTTGCTTCCAGGGCCGCCAGTGTCAATTTATCAATTCTCAATGCCCGATTCAAGGGGTTTTTTACCAACTGTTCCACTGCCTGCTTTTTACCGACAACCATCCCTGCCTGCGGCCCGCCCAGCAGTTTGTCGCCGCTGAAGGTGACGAGGTCGGCGCCGGTGCGCACGATCTCCTGAACCGTCGGCTCATGCCCGAGCCCGAACTCAGAGAGGTCCAGCAGGTTTCCGCTGCCCGCGTCATTGATTACCGGCAGATGATATTTGGCCGCCAGGGCTACCAGCGCAAACACGTCAACCTCTGCGGTAAATCCAAGAATCCGGTAATTGCTGGTGTGAACCTTGACGATCACGGCGCTCTCGGGAGTTATCGCCTGTTCGTAGTCGCTGATGTGGGTTTTATTGGTTGTGCCCACTTCCACCATCTGCGCCCCGCTTCGGGAGATAATATCGGGGATGCGGAAGGAGCCGCCTATTTCAACGATCTCACCTCGTGAAACGATGGCCTGCCTGCCGTAGGCCAGGGTGTTCAGCGCCAGGAGCACCGCGGCGGCATTGTTGTTCACCACAAAGGCGGCTTCGGCGCCGGTCAGTTCGCACAGGAGCTCCCGCACATGTTCGTCACGGGAACCCCTCCCGCCCTGGCACAGATCATATTCGAGAGTGGAATAGGAACCGGCAACCGCATGCACCTGCTCGATTGCCTCATCCGCGAGAACGGCCCTTCCCAGGTTGGTATGCAGGATCACCCCGGTGGCATTGATCACCCGCTTGAGCAGGGGAGCGGCACAGGCCGCAATCTCACGCGCAATATCTGCCGCCCGCACGACCGGGAAGCGGACGGCCAGCTCCTCGAGCTGCCCTTCGGTCGCGGTTACAATGGCCTTGCGAAGGATTGCCAACTGCTTCTGAACCGCCCGCACCACCATCACCCGGGAATGGCGCTTAAGCAGGGCGGCGACATCGTCGCGTTCAAGCAGCTTATCCACCGACGGTATCATGCGCAACAGGGTCTGGCGAGATAGTGCATCCGGCACGAAGATTTCCTCAGGAGGTTATGGAGTGAAGCGGTAAACCGCAGCGCCGCCCATGTGTGAGCATGTACATCGGCCGGCGACGCACGGCGTGTTTGCATAATAATATAATTGCAGCCGGTTGTAAACAATTTGCTGTTCCTCGGTCACTTTGATTACCACTTTTTGCAGGACCTGCCGCGGCTATTATCTGTTGACACGCCCATCGATTATTGCTATTTTCGGTAGCTCCTACATCTACCGGGCACAGCGAAAGGATTCTTGAAAACCATGTATCAGGTATCGATTGAGTCATGCTTTTCGGCGGCGCACCGCCTGAGAAACTACCGGGGGCTCTGCGAAAATCTGCATGGCCATAATTGGAAGGTTGAAGCAACGGTTGCCGCCGATATATTGGATGGCGCTGGAATGGTTATTGATTTCAGCATATTAAAGCATAAACTCCAACAGATACTTGATGTTCTTGATCATCAGTATCTCAATGACATAGATCCTTTTAAAGACCTGAATCCCTCCTCGGAACATGTAGCGGCGTACCTGTTTGAGCGTCTCGCAGATGCGCTGCGTGATACGCCGGTCAGGCTTATCAGCATATCGGTGTGGGAGTCGGACCGGGCCAAAGCCACCTATACTTCCTGAACCTTCAGTATCCATATGGCACGCACGACAAAGATGGTTGATGTTCAGAATGCCCCTGACCATCGCGAGGTAAACATCAATAAGGCGGGGGTCAAGGGGATTAAATATCCCATCATCGTTCTCGATAAAAAGAATAAAACGCAGCATACCATTGCAACCATCAATATGTATGTTGACCTGCCCTGCAAGTTCAAGGGCACGCACATGAGCCGGTTCATTGAAATTCTCAACCGCTACCGGCGGGGAATCAATGTAAAAAACCTGTTCACGGTTTTGCAGGAGATGAAAAAGAAGCTGAATGCACAAACCGCCCACATTGAAATTGAATTTCCCTATTTCATTGAAAAATCCGCCCCGGTCTCCCGGGCCAAAAGTTTGCTGGAGTACACCTGCAGACTGTGGGGCGCCCTCTCGCACGACCGCGTCGACATCACCCTGGGCGTCGAGGTTCCGGTGACCACGCTCTGCCCCTGCTCCAAGGAAATGAGCGCCCGGGGGGCGCACAACCAGCGGGGGATCATTTCCATAAAAATCAAGTTCAGGGGGCTTTTCTGGATTGAGGATGTCATTAAAATTGCTGAATCATCGGCCAGCTGTGAAGTGTATTCACTGCTCAAGCGGCCGGATGAAAAGCACGTGACCGACAAGGCCTATAACAACCCCATGTTTGTTGAAGACGTGGTGCGCACCATCGCCGGCAAGCTTCAAAAAAATGCAAAGATAACCTGGTTCAGCGTTGAGTCGGAAAATCTGGAAAGCATTCACAATCACAACGCCTACGCACTGGTGGAGAAATCACTCTGCACCTAACCGCGCAGCAGTGGCTGTGCGCTGGAATGGTTCCATGCCGGTTATTTCCTTCGATCTGGACGGCACCCTCGTCACCGATGAATTCACCCAGATGGTCTGGCACCGGGGCATGCCCGCGCTCTACGCGGAACAGCACGGCTGCGGACTGGAGCACGCCGAGGCGCTGCTGCTCAGCGAATATGATAAAATAGGCGATGGCGCCCTGGAATGGTATGACATACGCTACTGGTTTCGCTTCTTTGAGCTGCGGGGCAGCTGGAACGACCTCCTCGCGACATTCGTTCCGCATATCAAGACCTACCCGGAGGTGCATGACGCACTCCATCAGCTCAGCCGCCGCTATCCGCTGATGATCACCTCGAACGCTGCCCGGGAATTTCTCGATACGGAAATTGCCGCTGCCGGGATAGCCGGTTACTTCACCCATGTGGTGTCCGCAACCAGCGATTTTCGGCAGGTAAAAAAGGAAGGAGCATTTTATCACCGCCTCTGCCGCAGCCTGGACATTGCCGTGGATGAGCTGGTTCATGTGGGAGATCATTACCGGTTTGATTATCTGGTTCCCTGCGGGCAGGGCATCAAGAGCTTCTTTTTGGACCGCAGCGGCGCCCGCCAGGGACCGGATATGGTTTCAGACCTGAAGGCATTCTGCCGCCGGCTTTTGGCATGAGCCGACGCGCGCGTACTGTTCATCTGTCATCATCACCAGTATGTACCTGCGGAGGAACCCGTGAAGCTGACCAGCAATCTCTTTTGCTACCCCTGGAACGATTTTTCGATCAACAACTGCAACACCTACCTGATCGGTTCACACTCATGTATTCTGGTGGATCCCGGTCTTGACCTGTGCCTGCCCGGCGTGCTTGAGGAAATGAAAAAGGACGGCATTGATCCGGATGCCATCAATTACATCATCACCACGCACAGCCACCCCGACCATTTTGAAGGAGTGAGAAGCTTTGTCGCCAAGGGCGTCAAGCTTGCCCTCCATCCGGATGAAGATACATTTCTGCGGGAGCATGGAAGCGGATTCTACCGAATGTTCGGCATTACCCTGCCTGACTATCAGGCCGTGGCTGATTTCGGGGAGGGGTCGCACGAGATCAACGGCATAGCCATGGAAATCTATCATACCCCGGGGCACTCTCCCGGATCAATTTCCATCTACCTCCCGGACAGCAAGGCGCTCATTGCGGGTGACGTTATTTTCCAGGCCGGGGTGGGAAGGACCGACTTTCCCGGGGGCAATGGCAGGCTGTTGAAGAAAAGCATCGACCGGCTGGCGGCGCTGGATGTGGAACTCCTCCTGCCCGGCCACGGCGATCTGGTCAGCGGCAGGGACCGGGTCAAGAGAAACTTTGATTACGTTGCCGACATGTACTTCGGCATGCTGTGATTGCCGCTCCGGCATACGGTGCGGCTTATTGCTTTCCGAACCCCCCCGGCGGCTGCGCCATGCGGCGGGGATCGGCAAGGCGATCATACTCCTCGGGCATCACATGCCCCAGTTCCGCGCACGCCTCTTTTAAGGTAATGCCCTTGCCATGGGCAAGACCCGCAATTTCCGCGGCCTTATCGTAGCCGATGGCGGGAACCAACGCGGTAACCAGCATCAGCGAGCGGTGCAGATGGCGGTCGATGGCATCCCGATCCGCCTCCAGTCCCGTAACCAGATGCGCGGCAAAGCTGTCACAGCCGTCGGCGAGCAGGCCGATTGATTGCATGATATTATAAATGATCAGCGGCTTGTATACGTTCATTTCCAGATGGCCGCCGGCTGCGGCAAATGCCACCGCCCCATCATATCCCATCACCTGCACCGCGATCATTGCCAGCGCCTCGCATTGCGACGGGTTTGCCTTCCCCGGCATCATTGATGAACCAGGTTCATTGGAGGGGATGGTAAGCTCATGCAGGCCGCAGCGCGGGCCGCTTCCCAACAGCCTGATGTCATTGGCAATTTTGTAGAGTGAGCAGGCCAGCGTCTTCAAGGCCGCGCTGGTCATAATCAGCTCATCGTGCGCGCCCATCACGGCGAACCGGTTGGCTGCAGTCTCCAGGGGAAGGCCGGTCAGCGCGCTCAAGCAGCGGCACACCCCTTCGGCAAATCCCGGGCCTGCGCCGAATCCTGTCCCGACGGCGGTACCGCCGATGGCGACGCGGTTCAGCCGCGTAAGCGCCGCATCAAGCCGCTCCCGGTTGTCATCGAGCATGCCGGCGTACCCTGAGAATTCCTGGCCCAGCGTCATCGGCAGGGCATCCTGCAGGTGGGTGCGCCCGATCTTCACTATAGCGGCCCAGCGCGCTGCCTTCTGCTCGAGCTCGCGCGTGAGGGTGCGCAGGCTGGGCAGGAGCCGGTCCCGTATGGCAAGCGCCGCTGCAAGATGCATGGCGGTTGGGAAGAGGTCGTTGGTGGACTGGGAAAGATTGACATGGTCATTGGGATGAAGGGGATGCTTGCTGCCGATTCGGCCGCCGCTGCGCTCGATGCCGCGATTGGCAATCACCTCATTGACGTTCATATTGATCTGGGTGCCGCTGCCGCTCACCCAGACGCCGAGCGGGAAATGCTCATCCAGGCGTCCGTCGATGATCTCGTCGGCTGCCGCAATGATCAGCTCGGCCTTTTCTCTTTGCAGCCTGCCCAGCTCCCGGTTGGTCATGGCGGCTGCCTTTTTAATCATGGCCACGGCCCGCACCACCCCGGCAGGCATGCGGTCTGAGCCGATGATAAAACAGCCCAGGGCGCGCTGGGTCTGGGCGCCCCACAGCCGGTCGGCTGGCACGGCTATTTCACCCATGCTGTCGGTTTCATAACGAACCTGCT
The DNA here is from genome assembly GCA_964632275.1 of uncultured Thermodesulfobacteriota bacterium. Classification (GTDB taxonomy): domain Bacteria; phylum Desulfobacterota; class WTBG01; order WTBG01; family WTBG01; genus CAZWCD01. The sequence goes on along the minus strand of CAZWCD010000045.1, from coordinate 5,741 downwards.
GCGATTCGGCCGACGCCATACCCACCTCCCTCACCGCCTGCATGCGACGCGTGCTTATAAATTGTTGCGGATTGCCCGGACATAGGCGGTTGTGGAAAGCGGCGCAACCCCATCCGCCTGTGCCGCCAGATCGGCGGTCATGTGACCCGAGCCGATGGTTGCGGCAACCGCCTTTCTGACGGCGGCGGCGGCGTCATCCCATCCCATATATTCCAGCATGAGCGCGCCGGAGAGGATCAGCCCGGTGGGATTGGCAACATTCCTGCCCGCGACTGCGGGTGCGGTACCGTGGGCTGCTTCAAAAACGCCTATGTGACTTCCGATATTTGCCCCGGGTGCAGCGGCGATGCCGCCCACCTGGGCGGCAAGCGCATCTGACAGATAGTCGCCATTGAGGTTGGGTGCGGCAATAACATCGTAGCGTTCCGGGTAGAGTAAAACCTGCTGCAGCATATCATCGGCAAGGCGGTCCTGCAGCAGCAGCGCACCGCTCGGCGGCAGGTTGTCCGGCGCATCCCGGCAATCAGCCTCGGTCACAATTGTATCGCCATACTCTTCACGGGCAAGCTCATAGGCCCACTGTCTGAATGCACCCTCGGTGCATTTCATGATATTCCCCTTGGTCACGACCGTGACGCTGCGTCGTCGGTGCGACAGGGCGTAATCGATGGCCATCCGTACCAGCTTCCTGGTGGCATCCCTGCTTATGAGTTTTATGCCGACACCCGATTCACGCGGCAGGGAGACCCCTGCTGTCCGGGTGATGAAATCGATGATGTCGCGGGAGGGCTGCGAATCGGCCGGCCATTCAATGCCGGCATAGACATCTTCGGTATTTTCCCTGAACAGGATCATGTCCACCCGTTCCGGATGTTTCACCGGACTGGGAATTCCCGAAATGTAGCGGAACGGGCGAACGCTGGCATACAGCTGCAATTGCTGGCGAATGGCCACGTTTAAGCTTCTGAATCCGCTGCTCACCGGGGTGGCCAGCGGCCCCTTCAGGCACAGGCGATACTGCCGGATGGCGTCCAGCGTGTCCCGGGGAAGGCGCTCTGCATAGAGGGGTACGGCCTGATCGCCGGCATACAGCTGAAACCAGGATATGCGACGCGCGCCGGACCACGCGGCGTTAACCGCAGCATCGATCACGCTGCGGGCCGCCGGCCCGATCTCGCTTCCGATGCCGTCGCCATCAATGCAGCAGATGACCGGATGGTCTGGAACGATGAGCTTCCCCTGGGCGATGGTGCAGAGCGATCCGTCCCGCGGCGGGCTGATTCGCGCAAAATGCGGGGGTGAATCACAGGAATTCATCAAAGAGCGTCTCCATGGCGGCTCGGGAGGCCGGCGGCTGCGAGAGCAGCGGGTCCTGCCCCGGCAACGGCTTCAAACGTCCGTAGGCAGGCCGCGATTGCTGAAAGAAAATGCCCAGGGGAATTCGTTCCCCCCATTCCTCCGCCTTGTGATACGCGGCGAATTTATCCGAGGGATTATGACTGCTATCGAGCTGATATACCCGCTCCGCGTACCAGGCGTAGGTATGCTGGTGATCAAAGCTCACGCAGGGCTGCAGAATATCAATCAGTGAAAATCCCGGGTTGCTGATTGCGGCCTTGATCAATTCGGTTAACTGTTCGCCGCTGCCGGCATACCCTCTCCCCACAAACGACGCGTTCTGTGATATGGCCAGGGCCAGCGGGTTGATCGGGGGCAGCATCACGCCCCGCGGTTCCATCTTGGTGATGAAGCCGCGCTCGGCGGTGGGGGCGGCCTGACCCCGGGTAAGACCGAACACCTGGTTATTGTGCACCAGGAGGGTAATGTCCGGATTCCGCCGGATTGCATGAATAAGGTGGTTTCCTCCTTCGGCATAGCAGTCGCCGTCCCCCCCGACGACAATGACCACCAACCGCTGATTGGCCAGCTTTGCGGCAGTGGCCAGGGGAAGCGATCTGCCGTGAAGGCCGTTTATGCCGTTGCATTTCATGTAATGGGGAAGTTTTGCGGCCTGGCCGATTCCCGATACCAGGAGGACCTGATGCGGGCGCAGACCCAGATCAACCAGCGCCTGCTTCAATGAAGCGATGATGCCATAATTGCCGCATCCCGGGCACCAGCTGGGGGTGCTGCCATTGTCATAGTCCGACACGGTGAGCATTAGCCTCGTATCTCCTTCCTGACCCGGTTCAGCAGGTCGTCATAGTACCAGGGCCGCCCGTCATATTGCACTATGTTGGCCGACGGCTGCATGCGCGTCTTTTCCATGATGATGCCGGCCAGCTGCGAGGTGAAATTGTTTTCAATCACCACCCATTGTTTTGCCTTTGCGATTTCATCGCTCACCGCTTTCACCGGGAACGGCCACAGATCATGTATATGCATAGAGCGAACGGGAATGGATTCGCGATTGAGCGACGCGGTCACCTCGTGCAAAACCCCGTAGGTTGAACCCCACCCGATGACCAGCAGGTCAGCGTCGTGCGCGCCTTCAACCACCGGCGGAGCAAGACGGGAGGCAATGCCCGCTTCCTTCCTGAAGCGCTTTTGCATCATGGTGGTGCGAAGGCGCGCGTCCTCGGAAATATGGCCGTTTTCCGAATGCTCGTGACTGTCATAGAGCAACTCCTTGCCGGTTCCGCTCATCGGATAGCGCGGAGATACGCCCGATTCGGTTACCTGATACCGCAAAAACGGTTCAGGGCTGTCCGGCGCCGGGGGATTGACAAAAAAACGCTCATGCTCCGGCGGGTCAGAGGGAAAGCGCACTTCGGTGAAATAGGAATCCGCCAGATATTGATCGGTCAGAATGATGACCGGAATCTGATAGTGCTCGGCAATGGCAAAGGCCCGGCGGGTCAGATCAAATGCCTCCCGGGCGGTTCCCGGCGCCAGCACCACACGGGGAAATTCGCCCTGCGCCGCATGAATGGCAAAACGCAGGTCCGCCTGCTCGGTCCGCGTGGCCAGCCCGGTCGCCGGTCCCGGCCGCTGCGCCTCGATAACCACCAGGGGAACCTCGGCGATGCCGGCCAGCCCCAGCGATTCAACCATCAGGCTGAAACCGCCACCGGAGGTGCCGGTCATGGCCCGGGCGCCGACGCAGGAGGCGCCGATGGCCATGTTGATAGCGGCAATTTCATCTTCCGGCTGCTCTACCACTATGTGGAAGGCATCTGCCTTGCCTGCCAGGTAGGTTAAAATAGATGTGGCCGGGCTCATGGGATAGGCGGCGTAAAATTGACAACCGGCGGCAAGCGCACCCAATGCGATGGCCTCATTGCCGTTGATAAACATATTTCGCTGAGCATCCGGGTTGAAAGGCAGGGTCTGGGCAATGGCATGATGCTGCACCACATGCTCATAGCCTGCGCCGGCGGCAGCGTAATTTGCCGCCGCCACCTCCGGTCTCCCGGGGAAATAATCCTTCAGCACCGGCTCCAGAATGGCAAGGGTGGCGCGGAGCATGCCCAGTAATGACCCCAGCGCTACCGCGTTGGAATAGATTTCGTTACCCCCGGATGCAAGCGCGATGCGATTGAGCGGCACATCACATGCCCGCCCCTTCTTCGGGCGTGCGGCAGTCTGTTCCCCGTCATACATGACCACGGTTTTCTCGGAGAGTTCATGTGCATGCGCGCCGAGCGCAGATTGGTTGAGGGCGACGAGGATGTCACATGACCTGGTCATGGCGATTACCGGTTCCGCGCTGACCCGCACGCTGAAGAAATTATGCCCGCCGCGGATGCGCGATTCATTATCCTGCACGGCAAACACATGCAGGCCGCTTCGTATCAGCACCTTGGCAAGCAGAAACCCGATGGTCTGCATGCCCTGCCCTGCCGCTCCGGCAATAATGATGGTCATGTCATGTTTCACGATGAACTCCGCCATGTGAGCAAACGCTTGCGTCCTATGAGAAGAACCGCAGTTGTGAGAATCGGGCGCTGCCCATCGCCTTGCACACACGTGCGATCGGCATTTGACATGGTAGCCGGCATCGTCACAATTCAACCGGCATTGATTGAAATCGGATGATTATTCCGCCGCCTTACGGTTAAAGGGAAACTGGTCAATGAACACCTGTTTCGAAACTACTTCACTGTCGGTTATCACCGTAAGCGTAATTGCGTCGTCATCTTCTTTGGCGTACCAGGATGGCATTACTAAAAGATAATTCCATATGAGCGTTTCATCTAACACTGTCTGCCAACTTGGAATAACCGAAGCTGAAGGCGAAAAGAGTATCACGGTACGTTCATTTGTAAAATGGGTGCCTTCCCCCTGAATGCTCATGACCTGTGGAAGCATGACCCACCTTGATCGCCACAGGGTAGTGGGTACTAGTCGGGTGATTTTTTCGAAACGGACGGTGACCGGCCATTCCAGCATGATGTGGTTTGCGGTATCTTCAACCGTGATGGTATCGATGACCGGCTGGCCGGTATGGTTGTACCCGGATCGGTAGCGGCCGTCGGAATCAATCTGGCTGTTAATGGACGTATCCAGCCCCCACTGATACACGCCATTCAGGCATCCCGTGCCGGCTGTTTGCGCGGCATACCGGACGGTTTGATCTGAATACACTTCGTCGACGGAAGGCGTTAGCATAATATCACATTCGGGGATTGAGGTCGTGGTAGTAGACGCGACGCAAGCCTGATGGCAGCTGAGACAATCGATATCCCGCGCCGGGTCATGGTCGTTTGCCAGGTTGCAGGTGCCGGGATTGCCCGCGGGATGGCAGGTGGCGGTGCAAGATCCGGCATCAACATTTCCTGCACGGGTGATTCCCCCACTGTGGCACTGGGCACACGTTCCGTGTGCAGGCTGGGCATGCAATGCGCTCGAAGGATGGCAAGCACGGCAACGACCATCGTGCATGCGCTGCACCGGTATGCTTGTTGTAACATCCTCACATTCACTGTGGCAGGGCAAGCAGAGGGTAAGCTGGTCAATCGCGGTCGTAGTGGCTGCGACCGTGGTTGAAGAGGTGATCTCTATTGCAGTGGTGGTGGATGTTTCAGGAGCGGTTGAAGTGGTATCGGTTGATGAGGTGGTGGTGAGAATCGTCGTGGTGGGTTCAGCGGTAGTCGTAGTAGTATGTGCCTTGGTGTGATTATCAACTTCCGAACATTTATCATGACAGGATGCACAGCAAACGGTTTCCACCGGCCCGCGCGTGTTTGACGCTGAGGCATCGCAACGTGACGTTTCTTCCTGCCCGCAGTGGCATACGGAACAATTTGGATAAATACCAATTTGCCTGCTCCAGTGCGGTGTGTGTATGCCTTCTTGTACCGCATGGCATTGCAGGCAATCTGTGGTAGCCGTTCCCACGCATTCAAATGCTTGCACGCATCTACCACCGCGCAGCACATAAAGCGACAGGCAGATCAGGATAGCAAGCAGTATTTTTCTCATCATGTCCGGTCACCTCATCTTTCATTGTGGGCCCTGCCGCTCATGTGCCGGCAACGGGGCTGAAACGCAAGCATGCCGGCAGATGCTCTCAATCGCAACCGACCGCCGGTTACAAGGCAAAAAGGCTTGAGGCGCATGCATAATCCTACTTTTTTTCTGAGTATAAAGCAAGTGGGAAAGAAAAAACGACTAAATAGCTTGACAAGCAGGAGTAAAATTACTACAAGGGATTGCATCGAGGGCCGGCGTAGCTCAGTGGTAGAGCAGCTGATTCGTAATCAGCAGGTCGTCAGTTCAATCCTGACCGCCGGCTCCAG
>CAZWCD010000044.1:11140-19421 GCA_964632275.1 uncultured Thermodesulfobacteriota bacterium | reverse complement strand
CCCGCCTTTGTCGACGTCGGTTTGGGCATGAATGATAAGGGCATCGGCATTACCTACAACGTCGGAAGGCCGAACACCCATCCGATGGGAGGCTTGCCGCCGCTCTTCATGGTGCGCCGGGTTATGGAAAAGGCGAAAACCTTGCAGGAGGCCATAGATTGTTTTACCGACTTTCTGGATAGCGGTAATACCTACGGCTATAATGGAACCATATTTCTGCTGGTGGATTTCAAGGACTCCACCATGGCCAAGATCCAAATCAAGTCGGACGGGTACAAAGTAACCTACGGCGAGCAGCTGAAACCGGGAGTTACCTACATAGCCACGACCAATCATTTTGATGATGATTTTGCGCCGCTCTCCCCGGAAGAGAAAACCACCGCATCCAATATCTCGTCACGTGCACGATGGGATCGTTTGATGGAACTGTTGCCGCAGTATGACACCTATGATCTTGACACCTGCTTGTCCATCCTGACCGATCACGGTGATGCTGAACCGGGCCCCAACACGATTTGCCGGGACAGCGGAACCCCGTTCGGCACGGCGACAACGCTGACCAATATTTTTACCGCGGATACCATTTACTATACGACGGGCCGGCCGGACCGTTATCTGGAGGCGTACGGCGAACCGATCCACTTTGCCGTGAACCAACCGGGAATGTGCCCGGCGGAAATGATTTACGGAGCAGATTCACCGGAGGTGGCGCTGCTCAAGCGCTTTCGTGACCGCGTGCTCATCCCGTTGCCGAAGGGCAGGGATCTGGTACGGCTCTATTACCGGCTCAGCCCCGGTTTGGCACAAGCAGTTGAAAACAGCCCTGCCGTGACCTGTTCGCTGAAGGCTTTTCTTGATCAGCTGATGCCGCTGGTTGCATTGACTACCGATTACTAGCTGAGGCAACGTGCAGTATGCAGGACAACATGCTTGATGCGCTGCAAGCATTGATCAGGCTTGAATTGCAGGTTGGTGCGCTCTATGAAGCCTGCGCCTACCGGTGGCCGGAGGACGCACCGTTCTGGCTTGAGGTTGCCCGAGAGGAAGCGGGGCATGCGCGCGCCATTGAGCGCATGGTGTTGCTCATTTCCAAAAACCCGTCTCATTTTCTCCCGGCAAAAGCCATAAAGCTTGCGGCGGTAGAAACCATTATAGCGGGTATTGAAAGAACCACTGATCAAGTGCGTAACGGACGGCTTTTAAAAAATAATGTAACCGCCATCGCTGTTGACATTGAAAATTCGGTCATGGAGAAGAAGTTATTTGAGATAGTCAAGACCGCAGATCCGGTTTTTCTCGAGCTCTGCCATGACATCATGGCACAGACGAGGGCGCATCAGCACCGTTTTGAAAAAAGACTTGCCGAACTGAAAGCTTGACAAATGAGCTTCAATTTGTTAAGAACGGGGAAACTTTCAAAGGGATGATACGTGGAACGAATAGTGACGGCAATCAAACATGATTATAACCTTGTCTGGTGCTGGCGGAAAAACACTGCGGGGCAACCACAGCTGTAAGTTGTTGTTTTGTAACGACAGGCCGTGGTGAGCACGAATGCATCCACGGCTTTCCTTCTGCTTGTAAGGCCATGGGGCACATACATCTCATGGCTTTATTTTTTTATGGTTGATGCACCGGTTCACTAATTAACCTGGTTTGTACTTTTATTGAAAGCCGGCATGAAAAAAGAGCGGATGTTTTATCCATCACTGGTAACCTTCAAGGAGATGTCCCTCAAGGGAACCATCATCCCGGTCTATTCAGAGATCCTTGCGGACATGGACACACCGGTCTCGGCCTACAAGAAAATGGGCGGCGATACCTATTCCTTTCTTTTAGAGAGTATTGAGGGCGGTGAAAAATGGGCCCGCTACAGCTTTATCGGCTTTGAGCCGGCCCTCATATTCAGAAGCAAGGGCACTACGGTCGAAGTGCTTAAAAAGGGGGCGGTAGTGCGCCGCGTCGAAAGCATTGATCCGCTCGGCGTGCTGCGGGAGCTCATGCAAGATTACGTTCCGGTGGAGATACCCGGCCTGCCCAGGTTCTGCGGCGGCGCGGTAGGCTACCTGAGCTATGACGCGGTGCGCTTCATTGAGCGCTTGCCCATGCAGGCATCGGATGATTTGAACTTGTACGATGCCGTTTTCATGATTACCGAGACCATCCTTATCTTTGATACGCTGGGCAATACCATAAAGATCGTCTGTAATGCCCATGTGGACGGCAGCGCGCCGGCAGAAAAAGTATATTCACAGGCAAAGGATAAAATTGAAAAAATCATAACCCGCCTGCGCAAACCTGCGGCTGCGGTGCGGTCAGAATCGTTCGGCGCCGAACCGGTTGCCGTTTCCTCAAATATGGAGCCGGAGCGCTTCAAATCCATTGTACGCAAAGCCCAGGAATACATTACCGCAGGGGACATAATCCAGGTCGTGGTATCGCAAAGATTTCAGGCGAAACTGGAGGGAGACAGCTTCAACCTCTACCGGGCGATCCGGCGGATAAATCCTTCCCCGTACATGTACTACCTTGCACTGGGGGATCTGACCATCGTCGGCGCCTCGCCGGAGGTGCTGGTTCGCGTGGAGAGCGGCCACATCGAGCTGCGTCCGATTGCCGGAACCCGACCCCGGGGCAAGACAGAAGAGGAGGATGCCTTCTTCGTAAAGGATTTGCTCAGCGATCCCAAGGAGATTGCGGAGCATGTCATGCTGGTGGACCTGGGCAGAAACGATGTGGGCAGGGTATCGCAGATGGGCACGGTTACCGTCCCAGAATTCTTAACCATTGAAAAGTACTCCCATGTAATGCATATTGTATCCGATGTGCGCGGCACTCTGCAGCCGGGCAAAAGCAGCTTTGACGTTTTAAAGGCATGCTTTCCCGCGGGTACGGTATCCGGCGCCCCCAAAGTGCGCGCCATGGAAATTATTGAAGGGCTTGAACCATACACCAGAGGGCCCTACGCGGGAGCGGTCGGCTACTTCAGCTTTTCCGGTAACATGGATTTCTGCATCGTTATCCGAACATTGCTGGTTAAGAACGGTATGGTCTATTTTCAGGCCGGGGCGGGTATCGTTGCAGACTCCCAGCCGGATAATGAGCTTCAGGAAACGGTCAACAAGGCACGGGCGCTGGTAAAGGCGCTGCAAATGGTCAAAGAGGGTATTGAATAGCCATGCTGCTCATGATTGATAATTATGACTCCTTTACCTATAACCTGGTGCAATATTTTGGCGAGATCGGCGAAACCATAGAGGTGTTCCGTAATGACGCCATCAGCATCGCTGAAATCGAACGGCTTGCGCCGGAGTGCGTGATCATATCACCGGGCCCGGGCAGGCCAGTCAATGCAGGCGTTTCCCTGGAAGTCATCCGGCGTTTTCAAGGGGTCATTCCCATCCTGGGCGTCTGCCTTGGGCACCAGTGCATCGGCGAGGCGTTCGGCGGTGCAATCGTATCAGCGCCCCGCCTGATGCACGGCAAAACATCTCCCATCCATCACCACGGGGAGGGGCTATTTGAAGGACTTGACAATCCCTTTGAAGCAACGCGCTACCACTCGTTGATCATCGGCCGGGATTCGCTGCCGGAAAGTCTGACCATAACCGCCTGGACCGAGGAGCAGGAAATCATGGCAGTCCGCCATAAAAAATTTCTGATTTACGGCGTGCAATTTCATCCCGAATCCATCCTCACCCACGAAGGCAAGCGGCTTTTGACCAACTTCTTAGGACTTGTTAGAAAAGGTGCACATTGATCACGACGGCCATTGCGAAAGTAATAGGCAAAACCGATTTGTCCGGCGATGAGATGGCCGAAGTCATAACCGCGATCATGACCGGAGAACTATCGCCGGCACAGATGGCCGCCTTTCTTGTGGCGATGCGGATGAAGGGCGAAACGGTGACTGAAATTACTGCCGCCGCGCGGGTGATGCGGTGCATGACGGAGAAGCCGGGTGAAGCGCCGGACAATGGTTGCGTGCTGCTGGATACCTGCGGGACCGGTGGAGATGCCAGACAGACCTTTAATATATCGACCATTGCCTGCTTCGTCATTGCCGGCGCCGGCGTCAAGGTGGCCAAACACGGAAATCGCTCGGTGAGCAGCGGTTGCGGAAGCGCTGATTTGATGCAGGCGTTGGGAATCAAGCTGGAGTTGCCGCCGGCCAAGATCGGTGAATGCATTGAGCGGGTGGGGATGAGTTTTTTGTTTGCCCCTTTTTTTCACCGCGCCATGAAATATGCCGCTCCGGTCAGGAAGGAACTCGGTGTGAGAACCATTTTTAATCTGCTCGGCCCGCTTACCAACCCTGTAATGGCACCCGCCCAGTTGATCGGCGTCTTTGCCCCGGAGCTTACCGAAACCTTTGCCCGCGTTCTCATCAACCTGGGATGCGAGCATGCCCTGGTCGTTCACGGCAGCGATGGCATGGATGAAATTACCATTACCGGTGCCACAAGGATCACCGAGGTGCACCGGAAGGAGATGAGAACGTATTCACTTGATCCCCGGTCACTGGGCATGGCGCTGGGCCGTCCGGAGGAGCTGGTCAGCCGGGGTATTGAGGATAATGTGGCCATATGCCGCGAAGTGCTTGAGGGCGGGAGCGGCGCCCGGCGGAACATAGTGCTGCTGAACAGCGCGGCCGGGCTGATAGCCGCTGGGAGAGTTGATGATTTCTCCCGGGGGATCGCTATCGCCGCCGAGGCCATTGACAGCGGGCGGGCACGGGAAGTTCTTGACCGGCTGATACGCTTTACCAATGGATAGTCGCACATGATCCTCGACACAATTGTTGCAAACAAGCAGATAGAGCTTGAGCAGTGGAAGCGGGAGCGGCCGATGGAACTGCTCATCCGGGATCTGCCCTCAGCAGATCCCATGAGGAATTTCCGACAGGCGTTGGAGCCTCACCGCACATCCGGAGGGGAAATTAACCTGCGGGTGATAGCCGAGATCAAGAAGGCCTCTCCTTCCAAGGGGGTTCTGCGGGAGGATTTTGACCCGGTGGCCATAGCAAAAACCTATGAGGCGTGCGGTGCCGCCGCGATTTCAGTGCTGACCGACAACCGCTTCTTCCAGGGGAGGATCGAGTATCTGAGTGCGGTGCGATCGGTCACATCGCTGCCGATCCTGATGAAAGACTTTATCATTGATCCCTACCAGCTTTACCAGGCGCGGGCATGCGGTGCTGATGCCGTGCTGCTGATAGCGGCGATCCTCGACCGCAACCGGCTTTCGGCATTGATTGAGAAGGCGGCATCAATCGGCTTGGCCGCACTGGTTGAGGTTCATTCAGCCGAAGAACTGCCCATGGCACTGGCGGCAAAGGCGGACATTATAGGGATTAACAACCGGGACTTGCAAACCTTTCAGGTTACGGTGGACACCACCCGCCGGCTTGCCCCCCAGATTAGCCCCGGGAAACTGATCGTCAGCGAAAGCGGCATTGACTCGCGGGAGATGATGCATTCGCTTGGCGCGGAAGCGGGGGTTCATGCATTCCTGGTGGGCGAAGCGCTCATGCGCGCGCCCGACATAGGGGCCGCATTACGTTCACTTCTGAATTGAAAAGGGCGAAACGATGAAGCTACCTGATCGGTCGGGACATTACGGCATATACGGCGGTCGATATGTATCTGAAACATTAATGCCCGCCCTGCTTGAACTCACCGATGCCTATTCGCGCGTACGGCGGGATCCTTCTTTCAAGAAGGAGTGTGACTATTATCTGAAACAGTATGTGGGCAGGGAGACACCCCTGTACCATGCCGAGCGTTTCAGCCGCAGCGTCGGCCGGGCAAAAATCTACTTAAAGCGTGAGGACCTGAATCACACCGGCGCGCACAAGATCAACAACACCATCGGCCAGATATTGCTCGCCCGGCGGATGGGCAAAACGCGGATTATCGCCGAAACCGGCGCCGGGCAGCACGGCGTTGCCACGGCCACGGTGGCCGCGCTGTTCGGCTGCAGCTGCGTCATTTACATGGGGGAAGAGGACATCCGTCGGCAGGCCTCCAATGTGCTGCGCATGAAACTGCTGGGAGCCGAGGTGCGGCCGGTATCGTCGGGAAGCAGGACCCTCAAGGATGCCATGAACGAAGCCTTGCGCGACTGGATCACCAACGTCCGGACCACATTCTATATCATCGGCTCGGTTGCCGGACCTCATCCCTACCCGCAGCTGGTTCGCGATTTTCAAAAAGTGATCGGCGCTGAGACGAAAAGGCAGGTTATGGCCCGGGAGGGGCGGCTGCCCGATTACGTGGTGGCCTGCGTGGGGGGCGGCAGCAATGCCATCGGCATATTTTATCCTTTCATCAAGCACGCGAAGGTGCGGCTGATCGGCGTCGAAGCGGCGGGTGAGGGCATTACGACCGGCCGTCATGCGGCGGCCCTGTGCGCGGGCAGCGTCGGGGTGCTGCACGGCAACAAAAACTACCTCTTGCAGGACCGGCACGGTCAGATACAGGCCGCGCACTCAATTGCCGCCGGTCTCGATTACCCCGGCGTCGGCCCCGAGCATTGCCATTTGAAAGATACTAAACGCGTTGCCTACGTATCCGTCAATGACCGGGAGGCGCTCAAGGCTTTCCAAACCCTTTCTCATACCGAGGGCATTATTCCGGCTCTGGAAAGCGCCCACGCCCTGGCGTATGCAATGAAGCTGTCGCCCCGGTTGAGCCGGAAGGACCTCATGGTAATTAACCTGTCGGGCAGAGGGGATAAGGATCTCCATATTGTCGCGGATCTTCTGCCGGTGCAAGGCACACGATAATCCCTTGCGCCGGTATATCAGGTTGAACAGCAACCGGCGCAAAATCCATCACCTACAGGACCTGTTATGAGCAGAATCAGCCAGACCTTCGAGCAATTGCGGCGGGCAAACAAGAAGGCCCTCATACCGTTCATTACGGCAGGATATCCGAACCTGTCTGCCACCCGGAAGCTGATTCTTGCATGTGAAACGGGTGGAGCGGATTTAGTGGAACTGGGGGTGCCTTTTTCCGATCCCATGGCCGACGGCCCGATGATTCAGTACGCATCAGAAAAGTCCCTTGCCCGGGGCACATCGCTGGGAGATATCCTGCGCCTGGTTACGATGGTGCGGAAGAAGACGGCAATTCCCATAATCCTGATGGGCTATTATAACCCGTTTTTTAAATTCGGGCTGGAGCGCTTCACCCGCGAGGCGCACAACGCCGGAGTGGACGGTGTCCTGATAGTTGATCTGCCGCCGGAGGAAGCCGCCGACATGAAGCGCTTCACCGATCGCGCGGGGTTGGATCTCATATTTTTGCTCGCTCCCACCAGCGGACCGGAGCGGATCGACACCATTGTCAAGCATGCCACCGGCTTTATTTATTATGTTTCGGTGACCGGAGTGACCGGCGTCCGCTCAACCCTTGACCGCACCATCAAGAAGCAGATTGAAACCATACGAAAAAAGTCAGCCCTGCCCATCGGGGTCGGTTTCGGCATATCAACACCGGAACAGGCGCGAACCGTCGCCCGGTGGTCCGACGCCGTGGTTGTGGGAAGCGCGATTATAAAAATCATCTCTCAATCCAGATCAGCGCATGAAACGCTGCAAAGGACCGGCCATTTTATTCGCGCCCTGAAGAAGGTACTGCAGTAGTCGACACCGGCCATGCCAACCGGGTTGCAGGCATTTATGGGATACCGATCATCCATTGCCTATCTCTACGGCCTCCAGAAATTCGGCATCAAATTCGGACTGACCTCCATTACCCGGTTGCTCGCGGCGCTGGAAAACCCGCAGCATCGGCTCCGCTGCGTCCATATTGCCGGGACCAACGGCAAGGGGTCGACCGCAGCATTTATCGCATCCATCGCGGCAGCGGCCGGCTACAAGATCGGTCTCTATACCTCTCCTCATCTGATCCGCTTTACCGAGCGCATCACCGTCAACAATCGGGAGATCAGTCGCAGCGCCGTGGACCGGCTAACCGGGCGCATTCGGGATGCCGCTGCATCGCTTTCCAGCCTCACCTTCTTCGAATGCGCCACCGCCATGGCCTTCCTCTACTTTGCCGAGCAGCAGGTTGATTGCGCGGTCATCGAGACGGGAATGGGCGGACGCCTGGATGCCACCAACGTCATCCAGCCGATGCTATCGGTCATAACCGCCATTTCCCGCGAACACGAGCAGTATCTCGGACATACCATCATGAACATTGCCGCGGAAAAAGCTGGAATTATTAAGCGGAATGGAGTATTACTCACTGCAGTCAGGAGCCCCGCCGCGCTT
>CAZWCD010000044.1:9775-11040 GCA_964632275.1 uncultured Thermodesulfobacteriota bacterium | reverse complement strand
CTGGCCGGGCAGACTTGAGGTGGTGCACAGCAGGCCGCTGGTCGTCTTTGACGGCGCGCACAACCCGGCTGCGATGAGATGCCTGCGCGCGTCCCTTCTCAACGGATTTGACTGCGAGCGGGTGCTGCTGGTGCTGGGCATTATGCGTGACAAGGACATCCGGGCGATGCTCAATGAAATTATGCCCATCGCCGGCGGGGTTTTTGTATGCAGCCCCGGCATGGACCGTGCGGCATCAACCACCGAACTGGCGCGCATGATCCAAGACAGCGGGGTGGACTGCGTGGAGGGGAAAAGCGTCGGGGATGCGCTGGCGCGGGCATTGCGGGAGGCGCGCCGGCGCGATCTGGTGTGCGTTACCGGATCATTATTCACCGTGGGCGAGGCAAAGGCGGCGTTTGCGCGCATGACCCGGGCACCCGCGCAGGCCGGGCCGGGAGCGCGGATTCGCAGATAGGAGGAGAGAAAACGACAATGGCCGGATCCTGGTATCTTTTTCTGTGCGTGGCACTGATCACCGCATTTGCATCCGACGCATCGGGAAAAGCCTCGCCGTCGTTCGGGGCGCTTTCGCCGGGAAAAAAGGTGAATCTCAAGGCGGATGCCATGTATTACGACCAATCCACCAATCTGTATACGGCGGAGGGCGGTGTCATTGTCGAACAGGAGGGAAGCGTCTTAAAAGCGGATAAAATTACCATCGATACGGTAACCCAGGATGCGCAGGCCATCGGCAATGTTTCCCTGCAGGAAGCGGAAAATATCCTGACCTGCGAACGACTTACTGTCAATCTGGACACAAAAATAGGCACGGTGGCAGAGGCAAGCCTGTTTGTCAAAGAGAACAATTATCATATCAATGGGCGGTCGTTTCAAAAGCTGGGGGAAAACCGCTACAAGGTGCTTCATGGAACGGTCACGACCTGCGACGGGAAAAGGCCGGACTGGAAGATAACCGGAGGGGAAATTGATGTGACCCTGGAAGGGTATGCAACCGCCAAAAACAGCACCTTCCAAATACTCAATGTGCCGATAATGTATTTTCCCTATTTTATGTATCCCGTCAAAACCAATCGGCAGAGCGGCCTGCTCATTCCCGAGATTAGCCATTCAAGCAGTGACGGCCTCAAGATCGACAACAGTTTTTTCTGGGCAATTTCCGACAACACCGATGCGACATTTTTCGTTGATTATGCCACCGAACGGGGGGTAGGGGAGGGTACGGAATTCCGCTACGTGCTAAGTCCCCAGAGCAAGGGAAAGTT
>CAZWCD010000044.1:7138-9675 GCA_964632275.1 uncultured Thermodesulfobacteriota bacterium | reverse complement strand
TCGGGAGATTCGTTAAATTCACGCCGCAGCTGGGTGCGCGGGGCATGTTTGCCGTCGATCTCAGCCAGGAGGAAGACGCCGACTACGACCGTCAGAAGGCGGCGATTGATGCGAGCGCGGAGCTATCCACCACCATTTTACGGGTGTATAATTTCCCCGGCAGCGCCATTTCCAAGCTGAAACACTCCATTGAACCCAGCATCATGTATCAGTACATACCCGATGATGACCAGGAAGAGTTCCCCTTCTTTGATCCGGTCGAGAAATTTTATGACCGTCATGCTCTCACCTATGGCCTGACCAACCGTTTCATGGTGAAGCAGCGGCAGGCAGACGGGACCTACGCGGAGCAGGAACTCGGCTATTTTAGAATTGCCCAGCAGTACTATTTTACACAGCCCCAGCTGCCCTGGGCGGTGGAGGGCTATAACGGCCGCGACCTTTCCGATATCATCTCGGAACTACGGCTCCAGCTTGCACGAAACGCTTCACTCAAAACCGAACTTTATTTTAATCCCTATGATCAGAACCTCAGTTCCTACAATGCCTATCTCTTGCTGCAGAATAAACGGGATGATTTTCTCCGCTTCGAATATCGCTACCGGCGTGACGAGCTTGAAGGGTTCCGCGTCAAGGGCCGCTTCATGCTGCATCCGTCATGGATCACCTATTTTGACACCCGGCGATCCGAGTTCAGCTCCAAAACCCTGGATTTGCTGTACGGGCTCGAATACCTTGCCCAGTGCTGGAGCATCAGGCTCAATTTTGAGGAAAAAGCCAAGCAGGCCGGCAAGGACCGGGAAACCAAATACACCTTCCTGTTTAACCTTGCCGGACTGAGCAACTGGGGAAAATCCGAAAAGGAAGACAAATACTGAATTGATTCTTTTGACCGGCGTTTGCGCCCAGCGCAACACTTCATGGGAAAGAGGGGAGGGCGCCCTTTTTATGGAATGTCCTTTCAGCCTCCCGCTCAAGCTAGACGTTCCTGATTGTTTCTCTCCCGTCATCTCTCTCACCGGTATGGATTCAAACCGTACGAGATTGCCACGACCCGGCCTGCAGTGACACCGATGAGACAGCTATTCTGTGTGAACCACTGTCGCCGCCGTTGTGCCGCTGCCGGTAGTGCCGCCGGTCGGTTCCGTGCGACGTTCTTACGTCATCTATGAGAAGAAGCGGCGCATGCGAGCTTGGTTTGCAATGCGGCTTGCTGCGCCACGGCACTCCCTGTAAGGCCGAATGGGAATAATGTGGCGCCCCTTCCCCGCATAGGATTAATGTCTGATAAGATATATTATGTTAACTAGAAGGGAAAGGGGGGATTAGTGGGATTTTTTATGCTTGGGCAATTCATCGCACAAGATCTCAACGGTTTTATTGTAAAAGTCCTCCACCCCCTCCAGGCAGCGTTCCACATTGCCGATTCCAATGCCGATCTTGCCGATGGAATCCTTGATGGTCTCGAATGAGGTATCACCATTCTTAAGCATGGCAATGGTTTCGTTCAGCGTTGCCATGAGCTCGTTGGATGAAATGATAAACCATTCGCAGCTGTCGAAATCCTTTTCGAGCAAATCAAGCAGGCGCTGGTGTAAACCCTGCTGCTGGGTCATATGCGCTCCTTCGGCATTCCGGTAAAGAGTGTTTTCAATTGAGTGATAAGCCGGGAATGGCTTCGACTGATCTTCTTCGCGCGATCAACAAACGCATCCCAGCTGACCTTGTCAGCAGGATTATGAAACAGCAGGTGTATGCCCGCCGTGAACAAAAAGGACATGTCCTTGGGTGTCATATCCAGCCACACCACGTTACCACAGAGGGTTACGGTCCCAAAGGATTCGGGCAAATCCATTACCATTTCCAGGCACCGGTCAGGAGACATGGCATCATTAAATATATCAACACCGTCAACCGTAGCGGTACTGCTTTCAATGCAAAGACCTTCCTTGGAAATGTTGATGGTACTCCCCCGGATGGCCTTGGAATATGCTTTTTTATCAAGGCAGCCCACCAGTCTTATGCCGGCCGGCAGATAATTGCTGAGCCGGATGAATCGACGGTGCTCAATATTGCGGTATTTTCGCCTGAAAAAGGCATCTGCCAGGCGTATGCACAACGTCTTCACATCAGCCATATAGGATTGTAAATCCTCCGTCAGTAGGTCCAGCCCGCACAAGATTAGTATATATCTTCATTATAAGTCAAGCAGTTCATTCATGATTTGCATCGGCAGCACCCGCAAAAAAATTCAGTTCAAGTTATCCGGCATTGCCTCCGATAGGACATAGAAGGCAGATGTTCTGGAAGCACGCGATTTCTTAAACCTACCACAACACCATATGTCGGTAAACCTGATGCAGCACTTGAAACACCTACGCCGGCACTGGACGCTTGCTATGGGCGCTTGTATGCTCCTGTGCATGCTTCCTGCTGCAGCGAGCCATGCAGCGTCAATACGCATCATCTGGAATGCCAATCAGGAATCAGATCTGAGCGGCTATAAAGTATACTATGGCACGGCTGCCGGCAGTTAC
>CAZWCD010000044.1:3554-7038 GCA_964632275.1 uncultured Thermodesulfobacteriota bacterium | reverse complement strand
TCATCGATGGCGATCCCAAGACGGCCTGGGCCACCATATTTACGCTGTTTCACAGGGACGCTTCGATTGTTCTGGACCTGGGAGGCGAGAAAAGCATCACCGCGCTATCGCTGTATGCATCACGCCTGTTCGGCATTGACTTTCTTCCGGCTACGCTCGAGCTGCAGATTAGCAATGATAATGCGACCTGGCGCACCATAACGGCATCAGAGCAGCAGTCCGTTGATGGTGAAGCCGCCCTGACCGACAACCTGCAGTTGCGCGGCGCCGCCGGCCGCTATATCAAGCTCTGCGTGGGCGGACGAACCTCATGGTTCCTGCTGCAGGTGGCACAGATTGCGGAACTGGAAATTTATGGGTGCGATGCTGACGATCACCTGCCCTTTTCGCTTCCGGGAGGCGGCAGCCCTCCAACCGACGGTGCGGCGGCCGGAGCGAGCGTGCCGGCGCACACCGCAAAAAACCCTGGCAACCCGCCTTCCCCGAGCGTTCCGGGCAAACCGCTCGTATCATTTCACTAGGCTGAACGCGGTAAGGATGGATATATGAAACGACTGTCATCAATGATTCTCCTGCACTGTTCGCTCTGGCACAGTTTACTGGCGGTTGCCGGCCTCATTCTGGCGTATCTGACCGGCGTGCAGATCAGTGAAGCGCTATCCACCTCTTCGCTCTTTACCTTCTTCAATACCGAGCATGCAGTGTTGACCTGGGAGCCATCGAGCGGACCGGTTGACCATTATCTCCTGGAAATTACTGATTCGCAGTTGCTCGGCGGCAGCGGCGAGCGCAATCGTCTCAGCGCAACCCGCTATGAAACATCCCGGGCGCCCCGCTTTTCCATGCCGTGCGCCGACAATCATTCCTATCAGGTGCGGATCAAGGCGGTGTCCCCTGACGGCGCATCATCGCCCTATTCAGAGCCAAGCATCCTCTTCATATGTGACCGTGAACCACCCGCCATAACACTTTCCGCCCTGCCCTCTTCACGCCGTAAGGTGCGCTCGCAGCGTATAACCGTCACCGGAAGCTTCGATGAACCGCATCTGAGTACCCTGCTAGTCAATGGGGCGACGGCGGACATAGACTATCGCTCCAACACCTTCAGCTGTGCCCTGACGCTTGAGCCGGGAGAAAATAGCATAGAAGTGCAGGCCCGTGACCTCGCCGGCAATGCCGGCACCGATCGTTCAATCATAACCTATACGCCCATAACCATCGTTTCCGTACCGGCCAACGCACGGCTCTACTGGAACGGCACCTACTCCTACCCCGGCAGTTACGGGGGAACCACGCCGCGCTGGTACAATTATGCCGGGGCGCACAAGCAAACCCTGCGCGCATCCATGCCCGGTTTTCAGGATTTTATCGGCGTCATCGACTTCTCCGATCTTTCCCGTGACCACTATGTCATATCCCTCAAGCCGCATGTCCCGGCATCATTCACCCGACTTGACCGGCTTACCGGCAACGCAGATGCCCTCCTGCCGTCTTCCCCCGTCCATCCATTGGTGGTGGATTACAATCTGGATGGTCATAAGGACCTGCTGGTCGGAATGGCTGATGGCACCGTCAGTCTGCTGCTCAACCGGAGGAGCGATGCGGACCCCTTGTTCATGGCTCCGATCTCGCTGGAAGCCGAGGACGGACCAATCAAGGTAGGAGCGAACGCAGCGCCATTTGTGCTCGACTATGACAACAACGGCACCTTTGACCTGCTGGTGGGAAGCGGCGATGGGCATCTGTATTACTATGCCAAGCGGGGCGACAATGTCCTGCCCTCATTCAGGGCGGCAACGCTGATTACCGGTCTTGATGGAATCCCGCTTGACGTTGAAAGTGACTGCATACCATGGGTGAGCGACTGGAACGGTGATTATCGCAAGGACCTGCTGCTGGGCAGCGGCAACGGCACGGTCATGCAGGCTATTAATGTGGGAAGCGACAGCGCGCCGGTGTTCGATCGCCTGCGACCGCTCTCTGCGGGCGACCAGGTCATTGAGGCTGCCGGGCCCGCCGCCCCGTGTGTCGTTGACTGGAATGCTGACGGGCGGCCGGATGTGCTGCTGGGCTCGGGTGACGGAACGATTCATGTCTACTGCGCATCTGAAGCAGGCAATGAGCCGGGGCTCTCGGAAATCCTGCCCGTACAAGTCAATGGTCAGCCCCTCGCGCTTGACGGCGCTCCCTCGCCATTTCCCGTGGACTGGAACGGTGACGGGGATCATGAGCTGGTGCTTGGATCGGACGATGGCGGCCTTTACCTGCTGCAATAAAGCAGCGCACGGAACCCTCACCTGCCCATCAGCCTCGCGCGGCAAATACGTTGACATTGCAGCGGTATTCGTTTATACTGGGTCATCTCAAGCGGTATTCAGGGCTCGTGACGCCGTCCCGCAGCAGGGAGCCAGGACAGATGGAAACGAAAAGAGATACAAAAGTAACCATAAAGATCCCCCGCCCCCTTTACAACAGCCTGAAAGAGCTGATTGCCGATTCGGGATTTAATTCGGTCAATGATTTTATCGTCTACATCCTGCGCGACATCGCTGCCATCACCAAGGCCGATGTTGACGGGCAGTTCGAGAACGAAGAAATTGAAACAGTAAAGGAACGACTGCGCAATTTAGGTTATTTGAGTTAAGGGCTTCAGCGGGATTGTCGTTTTCTGGCGGGCGACAGAGCGCTGGCAGGCGCCTTTGACCAGGCCGAATGGCCCGGTGAGCATCATGTTTCCGTACGGGGCTGCAAAATGCACAGGCAGCCTGCTTTTTTTTAAAAGCTCCCGTTGCGGTCCGGTGACGACAATCGGCTGCGGGACATCAATCGGTCCGGGCTGAAGCAACGTCGCGCCGTGGCCCCCGTCATTGAGAATTTCTTCCGAGGTGATATCCCCGCTTATAAAGCGTTCCAGCAGCAGGTCAAGCGACTCTCCCGTAAGGCATCCGGTATGATGCTCGAGCAGGCGGGTAAGCCTTCCGTCGGACACCGCGGCCGCAATGGTATGGCTGTTGCCCACATTGACCGCCAGCGCCGATCCCCGTTCCTCAAGACACCCAAGCACGGCGGCAAAGCAGGTATCCATTGTTACAACCTCACAGGGTAAGCGGAGGCGCGCCTTTGCCGCCACTGCCTTCATTCGCCGGTAACAGGATGGAATATCCTCAAGACCGAATACCAGGCTTTGCAGCCGGTTGTCCTGCCGCAAGCGCTGCTCGATCATCTTGAATCTGAAGGCCCGGTTGGAGCCGGGCTCCGGGGACACGCCATGATCCTGCACCGCCACCGCAACCAGATCAATATCGATCGACTCTTCAAAGAACGCTAGAAACCGTTTTATTTGCGGCCAGTCGAACTCATCAAATTCCAGTGACATGCCGTGCGAGCGCTGGTCCGGCAACCCGTCCCCTATGGTTATGCCATACGCGCGCACCCGGTTCAGATCATTGTGCAGGGTGTAGGCAGCGTCCGCCGTCATGGTGAC
>CAZWCD010000044.1:0-3454 GCA_964632275.1 uncultured Thermodesulfobacteriota bacterium | reverse complement strand
GCACCCGGTTCAGATCATTGTGCAGGGTGTAGGCAGCGTCCGCCGTCATGGTGACGCCATGCCCTTTTGCGCGGTGTCGGCTCAGAGCCTCGGCAATGCCGCCGCCGCCGATGGCATCACCGCTGATAAAGAGATCCCCGGTGCATCGCTCAATCATTCGGACGTAGCGACGGGTCGGGGTCGGCAGAATCATGCTGATGCAATTTTCCGGCGTCAGCTGCGTGTCGTAGAGCAGCACGTCCTGCGTGCCCGCTCCTATGTCAATGGCCAGTATGGTGCGTAATCGTCGCATGCGGTTTCAGCCGAGCCGCCTCTTGAGAAGCGACAGCAGTCGGGTATAGTCATCGCGGGTTGGGCCGTTCGGATGAAGCAGGTCAATCGTAAGGATGGCCATCGCCGGGTTAACGTCCTGCAGGCGGAGCGCCAGGTCCCGAGCGAAATCAGGTGCATCATGGCGGTTAATGATGCACACATCCGCCTTTTGTAATGCCTGCATGCGACTCGGCTTCATGGCGGCAAAGGGGGGGCGAGCCACAAAGAAGCACATCGTGGGATTCAGATGACGGAGGATGCTGTTGCCCTCGATAAGTATACCCCGCCCGGGCAGCTGTTTCAAAAGTGCCGTTGCCATGGCCTCACCCAGCCGCTCCTCCGTCGACCTGACCCAGACCACCCGCAGGGCGCCGCTTCTCTTCATGCGGCAGGTGTCGGTGGACGGAAACAGTATGGTCGGCTCGTCATCGGCAACCGTCACCTCACGGTCGGTAATGGTGATTTTTATGGCGGAAAAATCGCCGAGAACGCGCAACAGGATTTCCGACAGGGCGGTTTTGCCCACGCCTTTGTGTGCGCCGGAAACGGTGATGAGCGGTCGGGCGCCGATGAGGTCATTGAGCGGCACGTCTCTACCCCCCGATTTTGACCATATCACGGACGCATTTTCTGAAGGACGGCTCGAGGAGCGCATGCTTTTGGGGCTTGGCGGACAGCGCCGTGAGGAGGAGCGCCTTCAGTTCCTCGTCGCTGCCGCCGCGTCGCAACACCGCTCGCACGTCGTATTCAACGTCGGAAAACAGGCATGGGCGCAACATACCGTCGGCGGTCAGGCGCAACCGGTTACAGGATGCGCAGAAATGATTACTGATGGCGTTAATGAAACCAATTACCCCGCGGGCGCCCCGGATGCGAAATAAATCAGCCGGTCCCTCAGTGCCACGGGCAGATTCCCCGGCAATTCGCTCAAGGGGAAAATGGCTTTCAATGGATTGCCGGATCCATGCGCCGCTTACATAGCTTTCAGGACGCCATCCATTTTCATGTCCCACCGGCATGAATTCGATGAAGCGGATGTGATACTCGTGATCAATGGTGAGCCCGACAAAGTCGATGATCTCGTTATCGTTGAACCCCTTGATTGCCACCACATTTATTTTAATCGGCTGCAGCCCGGCCGACGCGGCGGTTTCTATGCCCGTCAGCACTCGGGAGAGCTCGCCCCCGCGGGTGATTTCGGTGAACCGCTGCGGCACGAGAGAATCCATGCTCACGTTCACCCGCATCAGGCCGGCGTCAACCAGGGGCTGCGCATAGTCGGCCAGGAGAATGCCGTTTGTGGTCATGGAGAGGTCCTGGATGCCCGGCACCCTGGAAAGCAGCCCCACCAGTCCGACGACGCCCTTGCGAACCAGCGGCTCGCCGCCGGTTATGCGCACCTTCCTGATCCCCTCCCCTGCCGCAACCCGGACGACGCGCACAATTTCCTCATAGCTCAAAATCGCGTCATGGGATAATGCCGCAACCCCCTCGGGCGGCATGCAGTACACGCAGCGCAGATTACAGCGGTCGGTGATGGATATGCGCAAATAATTAATGGTGCGCTGAAAGGTGTCGGTCAGGAGTTTCACGGGAATGTCGGGTTTCATACCATCCGCTCAGGAGTCCATGCGCTTTTCAACCGCCCGGGCATGCGCATCCAGCCCCTCAATCCGGGCCAGCCGGCGGATGTCCGATTCCAGCCTGCTCAATTCATTTCTGCTCAGGTCAATCACGCTCATGGAGCGGATAAAGTCGCCGACTCCCAGGGGAGAAAAGAATCGCGCCGTGCCGGCAGTCGGCAGCACATGGCTGGGACCGGCATTGTAATCGCCCGCGGCGGTGGGAGAAAAATCGCCGAGAAACACCGCCCCCGCCGCGGTAATCTGCGCGAGCACCGCATGGGGCGAGACCACCATCAATTCAAGGTGCTCGGGGGCAATGCGGTTGGCCAGCGCGACCGCCTGTTCCATGGAGGGGGTATAGATCAACCGCCCGTTGCGTTCAATGGCCGCGGCGGCAATCTCGCGTCGCAGCGTCTGCGCGAGCTGCGCCTGGATCTCGCCTGCCACCCCGGAGAGGAATGTCTCGCTGGTCGCGATAATGCAGGCAATCGCCTCCTGATCATGCTCGGCCTGGGCGATAAAATCGGCGGCGGCATACGCGGGCACCGCGGTCTCATCGGCAAGAATGAGCACCTCACTGGGCCCGGCAAGCATATCCAGGCCGACCACGCCGAAGAGAAGACGCTTGGCGGTTTCGACATAACGGTTGCCCGGCCCGGCGATCTTATCCACCCGCGGTATGCTTTCCGTCCCATAGGCGAGCGCCGCCACTGCTTGCGCACCGCCGACGCGGTATACATGGCTGACCCCAGCCAGGTGAGCCGCGGCGAGCACATGGCGCGATGCATCCGGCGAGACCATGATGATATCCTTGACGCCGGCCACCCGCGCGGGAATCGCCGTCATCAGGACGGTTGAGGGGTAGGACGCCTTGCCTCCCGGAACATACAGGCCGACCCGCTGCAGCGGCCGCGACACCTCGGTCACCGGTTCCGGTCGCAGATCATCGCCCGGCAGGCGATGCTGCAATTGCCGCCGGTGAAACGCTTCGATCCGCTCTGCCGCTTGGGAAAGGGCATGCCGGTCGTCGGCCGAAATGGCAGCGGCGGCGGCCTGTATTTCATCCGCGCTCAGCCGGACCGAACCGGCATCCAGCGTGACGCGGTCGTAGAGACGGGTGTAGTGAAAAAGCGCATCATCGCCTTTTTCCTTCACCGCCTGCAGAATGGGGCGGACAATCGCTTCCACCTCGGCGGTCGCCTTTTCCTGCGCCGCCGTCATCCGGCGGAAGCGTGCTTCAAAATCGGGATCGGTGGTTCTGAGGTAGGTGCATGGACGCATGGTATCATCCTAGGCGCTGACGGTGCGTATATCCGCCCCCAGCGCCTTCAGTTTGTCTTCAACGTTTTCATAGCCCCGCTCCAGGTGGTAGATCCGGCTGATTTCGGTGGTGCCTTCGGCAACCAGCGCGGCCAGCACCAGCGACGCGCTCGCCCGCAAATCGGTGGCCATGACCGGCGCGGCTGATAGTGCGGGAACCCCGGTTACAACGGCGGCGCTGCCGTCCAGTCGTATGC
>CAZWCD010000043.1:18162-19435 GCA_964632275.1 uncultured Thermodesulfobacteriota bacterium | reverse complement strand
GCGATGCCGGCGATGATTTTCCCATCATCTACCGCTTTGGCATCAAGCACCATCTGGAAGGCGGCCGGGAGGAAGAAGAAGGTTTGTGGATTGCGGGAGAGCTGGAAAAAATGGGGATTGACGCCCTGCATGTTGACGCGGGCTGTTACGAGACCGGCTGGTGGCCCCATCCGCCCCAGTATCAGCCGGCGGGCTGCATGGTGGAGCTGGCGGCGAAAGTCAAAAAGGTGTCTAAGCTGCCGGTAATCACGGTTGGCCGACTGCAGTACCCGGAGGTGGCCGAACAGGCGCTTGCTGAAGGAAAAGCCGATTTTATCGCCATCGGCAGGGGCCTGCTGGCCGAACCGGAATGGGTCAACAAGGTGCAAAGCGGCAAAACCGGCGAGATGATGCCCTGCATTGGCTGCCATGAGGGCTGCCTGTGGCAGATGATCGCCGGGGAGCCAACCAGCTGCGCGCTCAACCCAGCCTGCGGACATGAAACCGACAGAACGCTGGTGCCGCTCAAACAAAAACGGACCCTCCTCGTGGTCGGCGGCGGCCCGGCCGGCATTGAGGCGGCGCGGGTGGGCGTTCAGCGGGGCTTTGCGGTCACCCTGTGGGAATCGGCTGACCGGCTGGGGGGCAACTTGTGGCCGGCATCAAAGCCTGACTTCAAACATGATATTGCGGATTATCTCGCCTACCTCAAGCATCTCGTGCGCCGTTTAAACATCGATGTTGTGTTGAACCGGCAGGCCACTGCCGATTTGATAAGGAGCTTTGCCGCCGATTACGTCATCATCGCCACCGGCGCGATCATGGAGCCATGCCCGATTGCGGGAAACAATGCGCTGACAACCATTCAGGTGTTATCCGGCAGGGAGCCCGCCGGAGAAAGAATCCTGATCATGGGCGCCGGGGTCACCGGGTGTGAAACCGCCCTTTATCTGGCAAGGCGGGGAAAGCAGGTAACACTGTGCGCGCGTGAGGATTCCCCTGAACTGGACACCAATATCTTGGATATCCACAATCGCGAAATGCTGCTCCGGATGATAGGTGAAGAAAAAAACATCACCGTGCTGCGCGGCGCCATTCCTTTGCGGCTGGACGGTGACGGAGTCGTGGCAGACCAACTGGGGGTGGAGACGAGGATACCAATGGACAGCCTGGTTTTTGCCGGCCGCCTGTTTTCGAGCAACGAACTCAGCCGGTCATTTGCAAACAACCCCAATGTTATGAGTATCGGTGACTGCAGGGAACCGGGTACGATTATGGAAGCCGTCTGGGGAGG
>CAZWCD010000043.1:0-18062 GCA_964632275.1 uncultured Thermodesulfobacteriota bacterium | reverse complement strand
TGAGTATCGGTGACTGCAGGGAACCGGGTACGATTATGGAAGCCGTCTGGGGAGGATTTAATACGGTCAGGGAAATTGAGCAATAGCAGCACCTTTCTATGGGGGGTAAAAATGCCTGCCAATCCTTTTATGAGACATTTTGTAGTTGTTGGATTTGGCGTCGGACTGCTGCTGGCAAGCAGTCTTTCCGGCACATCGGTAACAAAGTCATCTGCAATGGCCGAACAATCGGAGAGGAGGGATGGCATGACCGAGCAAGCAAACCCCAATATTGGAAAACGGTTTCCTGAAGTCACCGCGGATTCACTGGCCAAAACCCGCGAGTCCATCCCGGAGTCGGCCAAGGGAAAGGTAACGCTGGTCGTGGTCGCGTTCCTGCAGCAAAGTCAGTCGCAGCTTGATTCGTGGCTCGGGCCGTTTGCCGAACGCTTCGGCGGCAAGGACGGCTTCACATTCTATGAGGTGCCGATGATCTCCTCGGGCTATAAATTCATGCGGCTGATCATTGACAGCGGCATGCGCGGCGGCATCCCCAAGGAAAAGCATAAGAATGTGGTAACCATGTACGGCGATGTTGAAAAATACATGAAGGAACTGAACCTGGAAGCACAGTTCGGCCATGCGTTTCTGCTGGACAAGGAGGGAATCATCCGATGGCAGGGCAAGGGCTTTGCAACCCCCGACTCCCTTAAAGAGCTCTTTGCGCTGGCTGAAAAGATTGCCGAAAAGTAGGGGCGTAATGCCAAGCTTTTGTATTGACATATACGCCTCCCCTGACTATAGTTGCCTCAGCGCACGGCAAATGCGCAGTAATAAACTACTTGCAGGAACCCAGAGGGGTTTAAAAGGGAAGACGGTGCAAATCCGTCGCGGACCCGTCACTGTAACCGGGGACTGACGCTGTACAATGCCACTGTCGGAAACGATGGGAAGGCACAGCCCGAGGAAAGATCCGGAAGCCAGAAGACCTGCCTGCAATGTCATGGAATATGATGCGTCCCCGCGGTAAAGGGACCGTATCATCGGTCAGTGGATAAAAAAACGGTGTCCCCTGATCTGCCGTATGGCAGGTCAGGGGATTTTCTTTGATGCCGGAGAATACTGGATGATTGAAAAACTATTTTGTCTGATGCTGAAAAAAAAGTTTTCAAGAATAAGTTATCAGTTTACTGAACTTCCGGAAATCAATCCGTCAGATGCATTCGGCGTCTATGTTAATATACCGCTTTGCATCCAGCGTTGTTCGTTTTGCGCTTTTTACAGCGAACGGTTCAGCGCATACAATGAATCTGATTATGCAGCGGGGGTACTACAGGAGATCGAGTTGTGCAAGCCGACCGGACACGCCCGGTGGGTCTATTTTGGCGGAGGCACCCCGAATTGTCTTTCGCTTGCTTCCCTCAATGGAATCATGACCTGCCTGAAAAAACATATTACGTCATCATACTATGCCATAGAGCTTCTGCCGTCTCTTGTGACCAAAAAGTACCTGGACGGATTAAGGCATCTGGGTTTTTCAAAAATCAGCATGGGCATAGAGTCTTTTGCCGCTGCGTCTTTGAAAAAAACCGGAAGAAAAAACGCGCCGTCCTCTTTCATCCGTGAATTGGTTGAACATGCCCGGTCCATAGGACTGTGGACAAGCCTCGACTTTATGATCGGCTTGCCCGGGCAAACCGAAGCATCGCTTGCCCATGATGTTTCAGAAATAGAGCACATCGACCCCGACCAAGTTGCTCTTTATCCAATCGTCCAGGTGAAAGGAAAGCGGGTGCCGTTCACACCCTCTTTCTCTTCCCTGGATCAATTCGAGCATATTGAACGCATCAGCGCCAAGCTGGCGGAACGAGGCTACATCAGGAGAACCGCATGGATTCTCAGCCGGGAGGATACTGGTGAGGTGTATGATTCATCCGGAAATGAGCTGGCCATAGATTATATTGGTTTTGGCGCCGGGGCATATTCGGCCTATGGCAATGCCAGAATGATGAATCCTGAAATTCCGGTATATGTGCAGGCAATGGCTGATGGTAAACGCATGGGATTTTTATCAACCGGCAGCGGCAGCACCAAGCATATGCGCGCTTTATCAAAAATGATGTATGACTTAGACATTGCTGCATCAGTCAGATTGCCATGGTATCTGCGCACCTTTGCAGCGTGCTTAAATCTTTGTGGTTATAGCAGGAGAGGCCGCTTCACCAAAAAAGGCAGATTCCTTTCCCACGAAATCAGCAAGACCGCCATGGAGTCATTGCCTTTCCCCATTCAGTATCCCGGCTGCGTAAATAATGTAGACGCCTATGAAGAGTATAAAAGCAGATGCACCATGAGAAGCGAAGGCTTGCAACCGGACACGCTATCAGCGACCGCAGGGCGCCGCGGCATTTGAAATTACGTCCGGAGCTTCATGCGTGACATGTTCGCTATTGCTTGCTGCACCTCTTTCCTGCAAAGCACTTTCTGCACGAACGTCCCCCCTTCTATAAAATAATCTCCATAACCGGAATGAGTGTTTCAATAAGTTCTTTGAACAATATTCGCATTGCGGGGCTATCCTCAACAAGGCATATCAATGCATCTGTATTGTTATAATAGAGATCGATGGCGTCTGCTCCAATGCTGTTCCGGTAAAGTATCTCATCCCTGAATCGCCGCATTGTTTCCAAACGAGGATCATCTCGGGCAAATAATCTTTCCACCAAACAGCCACAGCCTTCATTGACGTTTCCATCACAGTTGTTGTCTTTTCCGTCATCACACCTTTCGGTTGCACCGGGATACCTATCCGGATCGCTGTCATCGCAGTCCACCGTACCGCAGCAACCGCCTTCAACAGCATATCCGTCCTGGTCGCTGTCGGTGCAATTCGAACCCAATACCGCCGTGAAGCTGGAGTTGCTGTCCGCTTCTCCAAAACCGGGGACGCTGAGGCTGAAAATCACATCCCAGGTTATGCAATCGAGATCGGAAGCATTCAGGTTTGAGGCTGTGTATGCACTTGTCGCATCCGGCGTACCGATAAGGGGATCAACGCCTGCGCACATGAGCGTCGGGCCGAAACAATTTTCAACCGTTGAGGTGCCCCGTCCTGTCGTCACATCGAAACTGCCGGACGTGATGATATGAGTTTTTCCCAGGGCATTTTCAATTAACTGATCGATGGTGAAGTACAGCTCATTTCCGGATAGTATGCCGGCTCCAGTGTAGGTGTATGCTGAATCTACCGCCCGGTTGGTTCGACCGA
Source organism: uncultured Thermodesulfobacteriota bacterium (assembly GCA_964632275.1). Taxonomy (GTDB): domain Bacteria; phylum Desulfobacterota; class WTBG01; order WTBG01; family WTBG01; genus CAZWCD01. Next base: position 14,815 of record CAZWCD010000043.1, on the reverse strand, counting down.
TCAGCGTGCCGGTGCCCCTGACAATATGGGTGCCATCCTCAATCGGGTCCGGCGGCTCTTCTTCAACCACCACCTTGACATTATGCCAGGGCTTGACTGCGTATTCACGAATGTTGTCGCGGTAGAATACCGCGCTCGGTGTCGTGTTGATGAATGCGCTCCATGGTGTTCGGATTGCATGTATGGTTACGGCCCCCGGGAGGTGCACCGGCACATCAAGTGTTTCCGCATCATAAAACAGCTTATCGCATATGCCGTTACGGTGGCAGACATAATCTCCCGCCTCAATCCAATCCAACGAGAGGGTCTCTTCAGTGCTGTCGTGCGTATCGAATGATGCTTCAAACTCGATTGTCGCAGATGATAAAACGGTGCGCAACGTGCTTCCGACTAATTCATGGTTGATCTTGCTCGGCAGATTGATCAGTCTGACCGGATCCACCGCGGCATCCTCTGTTTGCAAATCAATAATCATGAATTTCTCACGGCCGTTACCGCTGTCCACATACACGCTCCATTCCGCACGAGTACCTTCAACAGCACCATCGATCCGGTAGATTGAGAGCGTCAAATAATATTCCCCTGCAGTATCATTTTCAAAAAAACGGGTTGGCGCAAGACGGTAGTCGGCGGGAAGCTTCAGCGCGGCCGACAGCGCGCCCGGATCGGTTATCTTGAAATTGTAATACGTAGCGGGGGGCGTATTCCTGATTTCAAATGTGGTCAGCGCATCCCCGGCACCCCTGAAGGAACTTCTCACCGCATCCCTCATCAAGGTCAGGTAATTACCGTTATTTTTAAAATCATACAGTTGACTCAACCACTCGGGGGTAATATCCAAATACGGTGAATCCAAATTCCACCATGGTGAGAGGACATATTCCAGCGTGTTGAGGTAATAAACGGCATAGGTGGGTTTGTCATTCAGGTATTGCCTCCACCGAGTAGTATCGGTGGTGATATAAACCGGAACAAGTACCGCATCATAGTTGAAGGTGGTAGCGTTATATAAACCGCGATCAAGAACCCCGTTTCCCCAGAAAATATAGTCATTGCCGGCAGCCATCTCTCTTGTAAAACGAACGATGGCATTGGTCGCCGGGTTCGGCTTGGGAAAGCGTGATCTAAAAACAGTAGTCTCAACGCCATCCTCTCTTTTGCCCACACTCGCCACAACAGCGTTGCCTCGGAATTGATAGGAGACCGGTTCGGGCGGCGTTAAACCGCGAACCGAGTCGGCAGAAACCGCCTCAGCCAAAACATCTACGCACAAATATCCAGGACGCGCACCGCCACCGGGAGGTTGAACAAAAACGTCCCATTCGGCACGCGCTCCATTGACAATCGGCCCCGCTGCATTGTAGAGATTAAGCGCGAGAAAGTAACCCGGCTCATCCGATTCAAGAAATTGGGTGGGCGCCAACCGAAACCCTGCGGGCAGCTCGTTCTCCTCAAATGCATCAATGGCAGCTTGATCCTTAAATTCCCACCTTATAAATACTGAACCGGGCGAGCCTTCCCCATCTTCTTCGCTGGATATGATAAAATCCAGCCAGGGTTTATTGCCGGGATCTTTTACGTCTTCAGCATAGTCAAAGGCCTGCATGGTGAGGAAGAGTTTCTTCAGGGTGTTTCTTGAAGTGATGAGCTGGTCTGCAGATTTGTTGATTGGCGTTGAGGGTATGGTGACAACCACCTGGCTGAGATCTTGCGCTATTGGTGCATGCAAGGCCAGCGGCGCTTCATCAGAAGCGCTGTCGAGTTCGTTGTAATTTTCAACGAAGGATGAAGCATTGGAGGTATGAAATGACACGCTGCCGGAGACGGTGGTTTCGGAGAAGTTCAACGAACCGCTTACCAGCTTCGCTCCCCGCAATGATCGATCCGCCGGGATTGAGCTGTTAAACAGTGCCGGCAGTCCGTACACAAAACTAAAAGGTGACCCGCTTTGCAAAGCGGGTAAGAAGGGATGGACAACACTGGCGTGGGCGGGGGACACGGTATCGGCAACATCAAGAACTGACTGCACAACTGTCCGCGTGCCGACGATTAACACACCGCCATCCAGCAAAGACACGCTATTGCCATTCAGGTCACGGTACATTTCGTGGCTGCCGGCTCCGTACGCACCCTCGGACGCAAGGCCCGGCCCCTTAATAATTTCGCTGATGGTGTCGCAACGTAACCTGGCGAGCAGAAAGAGACTTTCCGGAGCCCCCAGTGTTTGTACCAGCAACACAGTTTTCATGGCACCAGCCACATCAATATTCTCAGCCAGTTCATTAATGCTGCTAAAAGGCTCGTTCAGCGCTGCATCACTGCCCTGACCATTCAACAAACCGGTGACCGTCGTTGCGGAACTGCCGGAAAGAAGGCCATGGATATCAACGGCAAGCACACCGCGTGTATCCCCGGGCAACAAGGCGGTTAATTCGTCGACATTTTCGGCATGTGTCGTCGCAGGCAGCTCGCACGTGGCGTGCGCAGGTGCCGACGCGAAAACAGTACAGAGCGTGAGCAGCAACGAACACCAATAAATGCTATTGCTTTTTTTCATTCGTTCCTTCCGCAAAAAAGGATTTTTAAAGCTTTTCAGTTGTAGCCCTCCAATGCAATATTGTTGTAAACAGAACATTTTTCGGCATAAATTGCAAGCATACGCCACAAAGATTGTACAACCAAAAGCAATAAAAGGGGGAGGCTGGTGCATTGACAACTTGCGTGCCAGGTGCATCGAGTTCCGCTAATCTTTTCATACCTGTCCTTACATGGTAATCCCGCCCTTCCGGTAACCTGATTATGCACCATTTCCCCCCCGTCTCACCTTTTTTATGCGGGATGTATTCGCTGTTGCCGGCGGCACCTCTTTCCCGCAAAGCACTTTCTGCACGAACGTCCCCCTCTTCCAAAGTAATTTTCCTCAGGCTGTTCAAAAACATCCAGATGCAAGGCACGCGAAACCCCGAGGAATGAGGCGTACATGAAAGTACGCTGCAATGACGAAGGATGAGCGTAACGCAGCAGATGGGTGTTTTTCAACAGCCTGCTAACCGGAATGACCCATTCCGGCATACCTGCGTGCTATACTGTGACCAGCTCGAGGTTGACACCGGTTACTAATTTTACTAGTATCCTTTTCATACCAGAACCGCATGGAAAAGCTTTTTCATCGGCTTCTATGCCCAAGCCACTTACCCGCATGCGAATGATGCCCGGCCTCATCCTCCATACCAGCAACCGGCTGGAAATTCTGGCTGAGAAGCTTGCCCAGGTCGTAAGCACTCCCCTCGCCTCGCCCCTGCAGCCGGAGATCATCCTCGTCCAGAGCAAGGGGATGGAGCGATGGGTGTCCATGGAGCTGGCTCAGCGCCATGGCATCTGCGCCAACTGCCAATTTCCCTTTCCCAACCACTTTGCCCACCGCGTGTTCCGCGAGTTCATCCCGGATTTGGAAGAATCCTCCCCCTTCTCCCCGGAGATCATGACCTGGAAGATCATGGACGCGCTGCCGCGCCTTCTTGACGCGAAGGGCTTCGAAAGCCTGCACAGCTATCTCTCCGGGGAATCGTCTGAGCTGAAGCGCTTGCAGCTCTCTCAGCGGATTGCCGAACTCTACGACCAGTATCTCCTGTTCAGGCCGGCGATGATGCTCGACTGGGACAGGGGCCGGGATACGCAATGGCAGGCAACCCTCTGGCGTGAGATAGGAAAAGGGTGCCCAAGCAATCACCGCGCTGCCCTCAAAGAAATGCTGTTTGCAAAGATCAAAAGGCCGGGCGTACAGCTGGACGCCTTCCCCGAACGGATTTCGGTCTTCGGAATCTCCGCCCTCCCGCCCTATCACGTGGAGATCCTCGCCTCTGTTGCACAGCTCATCCGGGTACATCTTTTTCTGATGAATCCCTGCCGGGAGTACTGGGGCGACCTGCTAACCCGTCATGAAAAAAGAAGGATCAAGGAAAAGGAACGGCGTAAGAACATAAGGGAAGAGGATCTCCACCTCGAGCAAGGCAATACCATGCTGACCTCCATGGGCATGCTCGGCCGGGATTTCTTCGATCTGATTGAGAATTGTGAAGTTGAGCAGCATGACCATTTTGAAGAGCCGGCGGGAGAAAGCCTGATCTCTCTCATCCAGGATGATATTCTCAACCTGCGGGACTGTTCCGCAGCAGGCGGCGGTAAAAGGCCCCTTGCCGAAGCTGACGATTCAATCCGCATCCATTCCTGCCACAGCCCCATGCGGGAAGTAGAGGTCCTTCAGGACCGGCTCCTCGCCATGTTTGAATCTGACCCTACCCTGCTCCCCAAAGATATTCTCATCATGACCCCCGACATCGTGACGTATGCACCATTCATCCAGGCGGTATTCTCGGTGCCGGCCGATGATCCCCGTTTTATTCCCTTCAGCATTGCCGACAGAAGCGTCCGACATGAGAGTCAGCTTGCCGATGCATTTTTATCCCTCCTGGAATTACAGGCAAGCCGTTTCGGCGCGTCCCGGATCATGGATTTGCTTGATTCGCCTTCAATTGCCGGCCACTTTTCCTTAACTGATCGTGACTTAGCGGATATTCGCTTATGGGTTCGTGAAACCCGCATCTGCTGGGGGCTTGACGGGGATGAGAAAAAGTATTTAGGACTTCCGCCGATCCATGAAAACACCTGGAGGGCGGGCCTTGAGAGAATGTTGCTCGGCTACACCCTGCCCGGACGGGGCGAAGCCATGTTCAAAGACATCCTTCCCTATGATGACATTGAGGGGGGAGATGCCCTGGTACTGGGCAATTTCATGGATTTTTGCGAACGCCTGTTTGCGCTTAAAAAAGCGCTTGGTGAATCCAGAAGTTTTAAGCAATGGAGTGCGTTTCTTCTGGAAATGCTCGATCAGTTCTTTAAGGTCGATGATGATACGGAACGGGACATCACCTTTATCCGTCGGGCTCTGGAAGATCTGGGCAAAATGCAGGAGCGCTCCGGCTTTGATGATCAGGTGTCACTTGCAATTATAAAGTCCCTTCTCTCTTCGCTGCTGGAACAGCAGGGGTTTGGCCATGGATTCCTTACCGGAGGCGTGACCTTCTGTGCCATGCTTCCCATGCGAAGCATACCGTTTCGGGTGATCTGCCTGCTGGGAATGGACGACAATGCCTACCCACGGCAGACAAAACCCCTTGGCTTCGATCTTATTTCGAAAAACCCGATGCCGGGGGACAGGTCTCGCCGCAAGGATGACCGCTATCTTTTCCTGGAATGTCTTCTTTCCGTGCGGGATACATTGCATATCAGCTACGTCGGCCAGAATATCCAGGACAACAGCATCCGGCCGCCATCGGTCCTGGTGAGCGAGCTTCTGGATTACATTGCGCAAGGATTTACATTGCCGGATCCGGAATGGAACATCCGCGATCATGTTGTCACGAAGCACCATCTGCAAGCCTTCAATCCGGAATACTTCGCCGGGCAAGGAAATTTTCACAGCTATTCAAGAGAAAATTTCGAGGCCGCCCAGCAGCTGCATGCAGCAAACAAAGAAGAAAACCCACTTATCACGCATGGATTATCGCAACCGCCGGAGGAATGGAAGACGGTTGATATCAACCAACTTTGCCGCTTTTTCAGCAATCCGGCCAAGTTCCTGCTCAATGCACGGTTGGACATCTACCTGGATGAGAACAGGGCAATATTCGATGAAACAGAACCCATCGAAATGGATGCCCTTGAAACCTACAACCTCGAACAGGAAATAGTGGAACATTGTATTGCCAGGAGAAATAGTGCTGATGCCTTCCCGGCGATCAAGGCATCCGGCCGGCTTCCCCATGGCACGCCGGGCGAGATGTTCTTTCGATCAACATGCGGCGGCATTGAATCGTTCATTAAGCGCCTTGCAGCGTACAGAAAAGGGAATCTTCCCCAGACAGCCCAAGTGGACCTTCAATTGAACGGTTTCCGACTGAAAGGGAATATTGAAAACGTCTGCGGCAACCGGCTTATCCATTTCCGGTATGCCAATGTGAAATCGAAAGACCGGCTGAAAACCTGGATCTGCCATCTGATTTTAAAGCACATGACACAATCGAATGACCAATGCACATCGATCCTTGTCTGCAAGGATCAAGATTACAAATATGCTTCTGATTGCGACAGCGGCAGTTTGCTGCAGGAGCTGCTCGGCATCTACTGGGGGGGTCTGACTCAGCCCATCCATTTTTTCCCCGAATCCTCGCTTGCGTTTGCGGAGGCACTGATCCGAAAGCAGGACCCCGGTGCAGCATTGATTGAGGCGCGCAAGAAGTGGGAGGGAAATAATTTCATCAGGGCCGAAGGTGATGACCGGCATTTCAAGCTGTGCTTCGGCCATACAGATCCCCTGGATGAAGCGTTCGAAGATCTCGCGCGAAAAATCTTTGAAACTCTGATGAAGTGTGAAAGCAGGATGTAGGAAATGGTTAGCCCGTCCATAAGAAAAACCGCATTTAATGCGCTTGATACCCCCCTGAGCGGCACCAACCTCATCGAGGCCAGCGCCGGGACCGGCAAGACGCACACCATCACCTGCCTGTTTCTGCGGCTGATCCTGGAAAAGCGGCTCACGGTAAAGGACATACTGGTGGTGACCTACACGGTTGCCGCAACCGAGGAATTGCGTGACCGGATCAGAACTAAAATTCGTGATGCGCTGGAAGCCTTTTCTCGTCCAGACAGTAAAGATGAATTCATGCAGGGGCTTATACACAAAACAACTGACCAAAAGGATGCCATTCGGTTGCTTCGCGATGCGCTTAATGACTTTGATGAGTCTTCCATATTCACCATTCACGGGTTTTGCCAGCGCGCGCTTCATGAAAATGCATTCGAGAGCGGCAGCCTTTTCGATACCCGGCTCGAGCCGGGCCAGACGGCGGGCATCATTGAGGAAATCGTTCGCGATTTCTGGCGACTCCACTTCTACACGGCGCCGATTGAGTTCGTCAGTTATGCCGATAGTAAAAAAATCGATCTCAAGTATTTCACGGCTCTCTTAAACAATGGGAGGTCTCATCTTGAGATCGCCATAATTCCGGAGGTTCGCTGTCCGGAAGATATCGATCCCAAACCCTTTCGAGCGCTGTTGAAAGCCTTGCAGGATACCTGGCGGGCGGAAAAGGCGGTCATTGAAGAAAAGATGAAGGACAAGGGCTTAAGCGGGCACTATACACGCTATGTACCGGGATACATGGAAATGATGGATGACTTCGTGGACGGAAAACTGCCGCCATTTCCACCACCACCGAACTTTGTCAAATTTAGCACGGCCGAACTGAAGAATAAAACAAAATCTGGGAGCAAGACACCGGAGCACTCTTTTTTCTCCATTTGTGATGCAGTGCAGGAGGCGGCAACAGCGCTGCAGGCGAAAATGGATACAAAACTTCTTTTCCTGAAAAATGAGATATTCAGATGGTCGGAACAGGCGCTCCCCGCATGGAAACAGAAGAGCAATATTCAATTCTTCGATGACCTTTTGATCGGTCTGCGGGATTCGCTTGCGCAAAACGGAGATGAACTTGCGGAGATGTTGAGGAAGCGTTACAAGGCGGTGCTGATTGATGAATTTCAGGATACCGATCCGGTCCAATATGCAATCTTCCATAACGTATTCGGCAACGGTAAGCCCATCCTGTTCTTAATCGGTGATCCCAAACAGGCCATCTACAGCTTCCGAGGGGCTGACCTCTTTGCCTATTTGCAGGCCGCCGGCCGGGTAAACTCCCGTTACACCCTTACCAGTAACTGGCGATCTGAGCCCGAGCTGATTACGGCGGTCAACACCATTTTTTCCAACCGTGCCGATCCTTTCCTGTACCAGAATATTCCTTTTACCGATGCAGAAAGAGGCCGGGGGAAACCGTATGAAAAGTTGACCATTGACGATGTTTCGGAATCCCCCTTCCATCTCTGGTTGGTTGATGGAAAACACGCCGGTAAGGGTGGGTTCATAAACAAGGGAGATGCAACCAAGGTCATTGCTCGCGCTGTTGCCGGAGAAATATCCAGGCTGATACACCTTGGCCGGACCGGAAAAGCGCGCATAGGCCAGGAAAACCTTAAAGAAGAACACATTGCCGTGCTCACCCGGAAAAATTGGGAGGCGCAGCTCATGCAAGAGGCGCTTTCCACATTACAAATACCCAGTGTGCTCTACAGCACCGGCGATCTTTTTGAAACGGATGAAGCGGCCGAAATGAACCGGGTGCTGGAGGGGATGGCTAACCCGAACCGGGAGAGCCTGATACGGCAGGCATTGGCGACGCAGCTGATCGGCAAAAGCGGTGAAGAGATCGAACGGCTGCAGCATGATCAGATTGGATGGGAAGCAATCCTGAATGACTTTCATGATTATTATGAAAAGTGGAATCGTTTCGGTTTTATGAGCATGTTCCGCAATTTCATGCTCAAGCAGCAGGTGCGATCAAGGCTCCTGTCGCTTCCCAACGGGGAGAGACGGCTCACCAATGTGCTTCATCTATCCGAGGTGCTTCATCAAGCTGCCCTCGAGGAAAAGCTGGGAATGCCCGGCCTTTTGAAATGGCTGGCAAGCCGGAGAGACAGCAAATCACCGAAGTTGGAAGAGCACCAGCTCCGGCTGGAAAGCGATGCGGCGGCGGTAAAAATTGTAACCATCCATAAAAGCAAAGGGCTGGAATATCCCATCGTCTTTTGTCCCTTTAACTGGGATGGGTCAAAGATAGATGCAAAGAAAGGCTTCACCTTCCATGACCCCGATGATCCTCGAAAGCTCAACCTGGTCATCAATGCTGAAGATAATACCGCCCGGGCGCTCGCCGAAAAGGAAGAGCTGGCAGAAAATCTGCGCATTCTCTATGTTTCACTCACCCGGGCCAAAAACCGCTGCTATCTGGTGTGGGGAAAGATCAACGATGCCGAGACGTCATCCATGGCCTACATACTGCATCCGCCGCCTGACCACACGGCAGATGTTGGCGGTGAGAACCACTTCCTCAAGCTTGATAATGCATCCATCCGGCAGGAGCTGGAAACCCTGGCGGGAAAGTCCAGGGGCACCATTGTGCTTGAGGACATGCCTGCTGACTCGGGGGAAGAGGTTCCGGCGCTTGAAACGGAAAGCATGGCACTATCCTGTCGCACCTTCACCGGCACCATCAGCCGCGATTGGAAGATAGCCAGTTTTTCCGGTCTTACCGCAAAGACCGGGGACCGGCCGGCAATCCCTGCCCCCGCGGCAATGGACATCCCGGATCACGACCAGGTTGCAGTGCAGGATGAACCTGCGCCGGATACGGATGCCGCATCCATATTCGCCTTTCCCAAAGGGGCTCGGGCCGGGAGCTTCCTGCATGAAATTTTCGAGGTCCTGGATTTTACCAACACTGATGAATCCGGCACAATCGTTGCCGGGAAACTACAGGAACATGGCTTTGAGAAGCAGTGGGAGCAAACCATAGCCGGCATGATCACCCGGGTGGTGAACGCACTGCTCGGACCGGCTGACGGTCTCGCCCTTTCCCGCGTGGGAATGGCAGACAGGTTGAGCGAGCTTGAGTTTCATTTTTCCTTGCAGCCGACAACACCGGAAATGCTGAGCGCGGTGTTTGCCGCACATGGAATCAACAATTGTTCCACTCAATTTCCCGGGCACATTGGAAAACTTGCCTTTTCACCGGTGCGGGGTTTCATGAAAGGATATATTGATCTGGTCTTCCAATTCAAAGAGCGGTTTTACCTCATCGACTGGAAATCAAATCATCTTGGCAACCGGGTGGAAGACTACACGCGCGAAAGAATGGCACAGGAGATGGAGGAGCGCTTCTACCTGCTCCAGTCCAACCTGTATGCGCTGGCCCTGCATCAGTATCTCAAGAAACGGCTGCCGGGGTACCGCTACCGGGACCACTTTGGCGGGGTGTTCTACATCTTTCTGCGCGGAGTCAGTCCCAACCCGGAAGACCAATTCGGGATTTACCGTGATCTGCCCGGTGAAGAGCTGCTCGAGGCCCTGAGCCGGGAGTTGATCGTTGAACCGGGTAAATAGCAAAAGGATGTAAGGGGCAACCATGGATCAAGTCGCCCCTACGGAGATTTTACATGCGGTGTTAAAGATGGAGGGCCATGCTCTGTCATGGCCGCTCATCACGATCGGACGCAACGGAGCGCGTCCCTCCAGTACATTTATCCTCATGTTGAGGAACTATCAGCATGGACCAGGGTTTAACAGATTGCTTACGTAAAGAAAAAATCCTTTCACCGATTGATGTCCACCTGGCCGGGCTGATGAAAAAAGTCTCCCGCCCCGGCAGCGACGAGCTGTATCTTGCCGCGGCGCTGGCCAGTCATCACCGGTTGGAGGGAAATATCTGCCTTGATCTTTCCTTCATAAGTGGAAAACAACTTACGAAGGATGATGATTCCCTTTCCTGCCCTGAACTGGATGAATGGCTGAACATCCTTCGACGGGAGGACGCGGTCGGAACACCCGGCGAGCACCGCCCCTTAATCCTTGACGGGTCGCGGCTGTATCTCTACCGGTATTGGGAGTATGAGAAGAAGCTGGCAGACGCCATCAAGCAGAGGGCTGCCAATGATCCTCCTGGTATTGACCGGAACCGATTAGGCGAAGGGTTGAAGAGGCTCTTTTCCAAGGACTCACCCGGCGAGACAGACTGGCAGAAGGTGGCCGCCTTCACTTCGGTCATGAAAAAGTTCTGCGTCATCTCCGGCGGTCCGGGAACGGGCAAGACTTTTACCGTTGCCAAGATTCTCGCCCTGCTCCAGGAGCTGAGCGGCAGCAGATTGCGCATTGCGCTTGCCGCGCCGACGGGAAAGGCAGCCGCACGGCTGCAGGAATCCATCAAGAAAGCCCAATGCGATCTTAACTGCCCCGAGACCATCAAGACCGCCATAGCTTCTGACGCATCAACCATTCATCGCCTGCTGAAGAGCATCCCGGATTCTCCCTATTTCCGGTACGATGCGAAAAATCCTCTCCCGGTTGACGTAGCGGTAATCGATGAGGCGTCCATGGTGGACCTGGCGCTCATGTCCAAGCTGGTACAGGCAGTGCCGGCAAGCGCCAGGCTGATTCTGCTGGGCGATAAAGACCAGCTTTCATCGGTTGAAGCGGGCGCGGTGCTCGGGGATATCTGCGATACGGGTCGTGAGCATGGGTTGTCACATCACGTTTCGGATCTCTACCTGCAGATTACCGGTGAAAGCATTGAACAGCACGCGAGTGAGCAGGGCATGACCGGCCCACGCGATTCGATCATCCAACTCAGAAAGAGTTTTCGCTTCGGTCCTTCAAGCGGAATCGGCATGGTGAGCAGGGCAGTCAATGAAGGGAATGCCGTGAAGGCATGCGATCTGCTCAAAGGCGCATCACATGACGATAGTGGATGGAGAGAACTTCCCCGTCCGGCGATGTTGCCATCTGCGCTTCAGCAGCATATCATTTCAGGCTTTGCGCCGTATTTACAGGAACATGACCATGCCGGCATGTTTGAACTTTTCAACCGCATGCGAATATTGTGCGCGCTCCGGGAAGGACCTTATGGAGTCAATGCGCTGAACGTCCTGGTTGAAGGAATATTAAGAGAGGCAGGGCTCATACGGCAGAGGCACCGATGGTATCCGGGACGGCCCGTGCTGATCAACCGGAATGACTATACCTTGAAGCTTTTCAACGGCGATGTGGGAATTGCCCTTCCCGACCCCGAGGATGGACATGAGCCCAAGGTCTGTTTCCCGGGACCGGAGGGCACACTGCGCACATTCTCTCCCCTGCGCCTTCCCGAGCACGAAACCGCATTCGCCATGACCGTCCACAAGAGCCAGGGGTCGGAATTTGAGAAAGTTGTTTTCATTATGCCGGACAGGGACGTACCGGTGTTGACGCGGGAGCTTGTGTATACCGCCATAACCAGGGCAAAGTCATCAGTTGAAGTCTGGGGGAGGGGTGACATTTTTGAGACCGCAGTCTCCCGCCGCACCATACGCTCTTCCGGCCTGCGGGATGCCTTGTGGGGATGATGTCAATTATATATTTCTTGTTGACAATTATTCCAAAAGGAGTTTAATCGAAACAGCTGTTTGTGAACCCGTCGGGAAAGGAGGTGATGAAGGCACAGGGGTCACAGTGAACCAGTTTTCGGGGAAAACTGGTTTTGTCGTTTGTGCGAAGCGGTTTTGAACTAATCCGGGGTACAATGAAGAAGAACAATTTGCATAAGGGGGGTGTTGTATGAAAAGGATGTTTCCAATTTTTATCTGCATGTCATTGGTTTTGGCAGTCTGTTCTGCTCAGGCTAACTACATGGATAAAACAACCGGAATAGGTCAGTACCGGATCATCTATAAAAGTCCTTCACCTGCAAGCTGCGAAGTGTTTATCATGGGTGTAGGAACCTCCATGTCCCGGGCGGATTATGACAATCTCGGCAACGCCATGGCGAACACGTACGGGTATGTGGTGGTGGTTATGGATCACAATCCGGGAAACATGGTCAAAACCGACGCCACCAAATACCGGAACTGCGCCCTGGAAGTTCAGAGCAATATATTGACCTGGATGGCAGGCACCGGCTGCACCTCAGTCGCCCATTGGATACTGGGCGGGCATTCGGCCGGCGGCCAGGCGGCGCAAAATGCCGTTTCCGCCGATTCGTCTTTAGCCGACGGAATGTTCAGCATTGATCCATACAATATTGAAGGCGCAGGCCATGTCGACGGACCTGCAATATTCTGGGGCTTTAATGTCACCACCTGCTTTGTGGAAAAATCTGATGCCGCCGAGGCCGCTTATTATTACACCGACGGTCCCCGGGCTTTCTACCGGGTAAAGAAGGTATACTCGTGGGGGCCGTGCGGCTATTCTCCGAAATTTTTCCACTGCAGCTTTTGCGACGGGCACTGCCCGGCATGCACCAACTGCATGACCACACCGAGCTACTTCTTCACTGACATCGCCAAAAGCGTGAACAAATTCATAACCGCGGCCTTTTACGGCACCTGGTCAAAGGCCAATCTCACCATCAGCTCGACAACACCGCTTGATCTGTTCGTCGACAGCGACGCGCCGTAATTGCAGTGCCTGGGTTGGATAAACAAATCGGGCGGGAGCGATTGCCTCTCCCGCCCGATTTTCATTGCGATTTAAAAAAATAGACGTATAACGCCCCTCACCGTTGAGGTGGTGTCATAAACGGAGGGGCGACCGGCCGGTCGCCCTTACCGTGGTGATGGGAGTAACTGTCATTTCGAACGAACGTGAGAAATCTTATCTACTTTCCCCCGGCGGTGGCCTTGATCATCAGATCAAAGTCCTCCAGCAGCGCCTGGAGGTCCTCCTCATGTTCAACCTCCTGCTCCAGTATCTGCAGCACTATGTTGTAGGTAACCGGATCACCCTGCTGTGTCTTTGCCAGGAGGTCTTTGTACACGCCGATGGCGCATTGCTCCCCCTTGATGTTCTGCTCAAGGATCACCCTGATGAAGGGATCGTCGGGCGCATCGTATCCGCAGTTGGTCAGCTTGTACCAGTCCTCCGGCTTGGTCACCGGGGTCCCGCCGAGCTGAATGATTCTGCCGGTCAAAAGCAGCGCGTGATTCAACTCCTCGGTGGCGTGCTGTTCAAGTTCAACGATGGCCGCTTCCTTCATGGGCCCTTTTACTATCTTGGCGCCGATCCAGTATTGATAGTATGCCAGCCATTCATCGCTGTATGCCCTGTTGAGCAGCTTCAAAAGCTCGTTCACATCCATGTTAACGATTGCTCTTCCTTTGGTTCCCATGGCTGCCTCCTTCCGCGTAATGATTGGTGTACAACACTTTGAATGCCGTGGAGCCGTTTCCGGCTACCGGCATATCCAATCACGTGCTTCCTGCCTGCTGCTAAAAACGGCGATGGGAAAGGTCTTGAGAAGTTCGCCGTGTTTTTGGGCAAGCACTTCACCGATGGCAACGGCGGACGCTTTTACCTGCTCCACCGCAGGCAACACGATGGCCAATTTTTTGAGACCACCCTTGACCACCGCGGGAAACCAGGAATCAGCAATATAGTGCGCGATATCCACCGGCAATGGTGCAATCACATGGGAAACGTCGCCGATCCACCCGACAGCTTTTTTCCCGGTAACATGTTCTATAGTCATCTCCGCATATCGGGTATGATCTGCATGAGACAAAATCCCATACCACTGCAAATGGAGGATTTTGCCATCGGGAAGAAACTCGAAGCGCACGCTGCCTTTCGCCGGATCGGTATACATTTCATCAAAGATGACCTCGGTGAGAACTGGCTTTGTCAGCAACTCTGATCCTCCTTCATCAGAGTTGAGGTACCTGAGAAATTTTTACCAACGTAAACTAAACGTCCCTACCCCTTGACATCATCGGAATGCTTCAGCAGCTCGGCAATGGACGGGCATTCCTGCGCGGCAAGCAGGTTGTGTGCGGCAAGATCCGCCGCAATATCCTGCAGCCCTATCTCCTCAAGCCGTTTTCTCGTCGGCAGCCCGTCGGAGGAGCAGCCCCGGTAGAGATAATATTCATCAAGCATGCCGGGAAGGTCGACCGGATTCTGCTCGCCCCGGGTTGTCCCCTTCCGGGAGTCGTCCTTGCGGGTAATGCCCAGCAGCGCGTTGAAGCACCGCTCAACCTGGTAGGCCCGCTCGGCCGCGGTAAAAAGCCCGGAGGCATCATGGCCGGTTACGGCTTGGTACATCTCGCCCATCTCCTTTGCCATGATCAGCGGATCGCTCCAGACGTTTGAGTTGACGATGGGCAGGAAGCAGAG
>CAZWCD010000042.1:6162-20035 GCA_964632275.1 uncultured Thermodesulfobacteriota bacterium | reverse complement strand
ATCATCTTTGCATCTTTCTGCGCCTGCTTCGTATAAACAATTCTCCACCTTACCATCCGGGCTTCTCGCTGCATTTCTCAACCGGTGTCTTGAGGCCCCGGCGAATGGATTTTCCCATCCCCGGAATTGATAAGAGATAGAGCGTCTCCTGGATGGACCGCCAGTCTTCCTCAGAGATGAGAATGGCATTTGCTCTCTTGCCGGTGATCTGAATCGGCTCATGGGACTCTGCCGCCCGGTCGATCAGTTTATAAAGTTTTGCCCGGGCTTCCGTCGCCTTAATTGTGGTCATGGTAATCACCTCCGCCCATAACGTACCTGATAACGTACGTAATGTCAAACTTTTTCATGAATTTAGCGACATCTCTCTTTCCCGCACAGAGGAGAAATGAAATTTTTTAATGATCTCGGGACATATATGTTAGGCATTTCAGTAATGAAACCGGTGACAATTTGTCACCAGTTCATTTTTTCTCTGGTGTGTATGCATGAACAGAAAACAAATGGAAATTTTGTTTTGATGAGGCAATGGCAGGGATGCTCAATACAATTCTCGACTGGCCAAGAAAAGGAACAATTGTGCGTACCTACTATTAATTAAAGTACAGGGAATAGTGTTCCGATAAAAGGTAATACCATCGCGGCGTAAAGCCGCTCCTACCGCCATAGTTCAAATGCAAGAAACGATCCGTTATGTACTGGGTTTAAGACCCTATCTCCAAGGAGATTTTGTATGAAGAATGCCGTACTGCTTTTACTCTCATTTTCACTCTGTCTCACCCTGGTTGCGGGCGGCGCCGGCATCGCCCCTGCCCAGACCATCAGCCCACGATCCCTGCTTGATATCAACGCAATGCCGGCGGTGGCAACCGATAGCAACAACAACGTTACCGTCACCTGGGGCTACATGGGGCTGGGACACTTGCCCGGCATCCTGGCCAAGCGCTATGACGCCGGCGGCGAGGCGCTTGACAGCACCGGCTTCTGGGTCAATTCCGGCTTTGGTGCAGGCGCCCTGCTTAATTATGATCCCGATGTCGTCACTGACAGCGAAAATAATGCGGTGATCGCCTGGTGCGCCCTGGGGCTTTCATCTTCAGCAGGCGCCCAGGTTGTCTATACCCGGGTAAGTCCCCATCTGCAGGCGGCATCTGACGCGACACCTTCCTCCCTCGCGGGCATTTCCCCGCGGCAGGAGGAAGAACCGCAAGCAATGCTCAGCATCCCTTATTCCCCATCCATTGCCATTCACACCGACGACACCATTGCCATTGTCTGGAGCTGCTTCACGGTGGGAACCAACGAGAGCGGCATTTACCTGGTGGTGGTCAAACCGGACGGCAAGGCAGGGAACCCGGTCAAGGTGGCAAGCAATATGGAAACAGCCGATGGCGCATCCATCATCAATCCTGTCCTGTACTTTTCCCCGTCGGTCGCCTTTGATGTGAACGGCAAGATACTGATCACCTGGACCGCAGCAGGCCTGCAGCCCTTCTTTCTTGACACCGACCTTCCTCTCTGCGCCGTCTACTACAGCAAATATGACTCGTCAGGCAAAGTGGTAAGCGGGTACAACAAGCAGATGGTGGGAATGGGATTCAATTCACGGGTCGCGGTGAACAGCAGCAATACCATGGTCATCGCCTGGAACGCCATCGACCTCTTCAGCTTCAAAGTCAGGATCATGGCTGCCCTCTACTCCCCGACCGGCACCTCTGCATCGGGTCCGCTGCAGATGGCACTGAGCCCGGGGTATTCACCTTCGGCCTTCGTAGACGCAGGCAACTACCTTTTCAATACCGGCATCGGCATCGCCCCGGACAGACAGGGAAATTTCTTCATTGCCTGGGGCGGCAGTAACCTGTTCAGCGATAATATTTATCTGAAAGCCATTTACAATGGCGGGTCATCCCTCTCCAGCGAGATCAAGGTAAGCCAGGGATTTGATATAAACAACGCGCCTTCGCTCGCGGTGGACAGCGAAGATAACATCATTGTTGCCTGGAACAAGGTTTCCCTCGCCAATCTCCTGTCGGGAATCGGCTCGGTATATGCCCGCCGGTATGACAACGCCCTGCAGGCGCTGGGAGATGAGTTCAAGGTTAACTCAAGCTACTGATGAGCAGGCATGGATTTTACCCCTTTCTCTCCCGTTGCACACGGGAGGAAAGGGGTTTTTTTGTGCCCTTTGCGGCGATCCAGGAGTCGTGGATAGCGTGAAAATAATATCCTCGTTGTAAGGGCGACCGGCCGGTCGCCCCTACATTTCGAAGCATCACTTTTGTCATCTTGTGCAAAGCGAGAAATCGTAAATCCATTGGACGATGGAGTTTATTGTTCTGTCCTAAACGATAAAAGATTTCTCAGTCGCTTTGGCTCCTTCGAAAGGCCAATGGACGGAAATGGACATAAGGCATCTCGTCCTGCTACTTGATAGCAGGATTCAATAATACAGTGCAGTCCCTGGATCCTCGTTTTTACCCCTGCCACTTTCGCCTTGACCATCCATTCCCGCTTGTTTATAGTATGGGCTAAATCACTCTGAAAACGGCAGGAAATCCCGACAGCGCACAATTGCATCCCTACTCACTATGCAGCGATTCAACAACCCGATTCTCCACGCCGCTCTGCTCATCGCCATTGTCTTCCTTTTCTATGCCCATACCTTTGATGCCGGTTTCATGTTTGACGATTACGCCCAGCAGGAAATGCTCAAGCTTATCAGCCGGGGGGAACGGGAAGTAAATATTTTTAATTTCGTCACCACCCCGGAGGAGGCAACCTACTATACCCAGATGACCGCCGTTCCCTGGTGGACCAACACCGGCTGGCGCATACGATACTTCCGTCCGGTTGCCTCCTTCAGCCATCTCCTTGACTACACCTTCTGGAAAAGCGACCCCCTTCCCTACCACGTGCACAATGTTGTGCTCTACGCCCTGCTGGTGGTCCTCCTTTACGTTCTCTATGCCGCATTCTTCCGGCACGCCTGGGCGGCGTTCTGCGGGGCCCTCATCTTCACCCTTGAGCCCTGCCATTACATGACCGTGCGATGGATCGCCTCCCGCAATGACATCATCTGCGCCATCTTTCTGGTGGCAAGCCTCATCTTCTATCTGCGCTTCTTTGAAACGAGACGGCTGCTTCAGGGCTTTCTTTTTATCCTGTCGTATCTCCTCGCGCTTTGCACCAAGGAGATCTCATTCATCTTTCCCATTCTCATCCTCATCCACGACCTGATACGCTTCAAAAGCCTGAAAACCGCCATGGTACGGCAGTGGAAGGTGTACCTCCTCCTGTTCATCATCAATATCGGCTATTTTCTCTTTTACCAGGCGAACGGCTATGGGAGCTACTGGTACGGAGAGCGCCTGTTCCGGGACTATCCCATTGACTTCGTCAAGGCAACCGGTCTCTACCTCGCGGCGCTTTTTTACGGCGGCGTCCTTGCCTCGGTGGGCCCTGATTTCGTCACCCGCTACTGGTACGTGCTGGCGCTGCAGTTCCTGGTAGCGGCATATATCACCTACCGCATCTGGAAGCAGCGGGACCGGTTCCCTGAAATCAGCCTGTTCATCGTGTGGGTGGTGCTGCCCCTCCCTTTCATCGTGGTGCCGCCGCTCAACGACCGGCTCCTGCTCATTCCCAGCATCGGGTACGCCTATCTCGCGGCCCTGGCAATTTTCATGCTGAAGCGGAAGGGGCTTGCCCGGTTTTTTCTCGTCATCGCTTTGATCCTGCCGCCGTTTACCAACATCATGCAGGCCCGCCAGTTTGACAAGGTCATGCATTCCGAGTATCAGACATTCTACAGCGCCCTCAATGAAATCATCCCGCGCAAGACTACCGGGGACCGGCTGTTCATCCTCAACTTCCCCCGGCAGGGTGTCGCCGAAATGGGGCTTGCAGGTGAAAACTACATGTACCTGGGGCTCTACTATGCCCTTTACTACCACTACCCCGAGTGGCAGGTCATTCACCCGCCCCTCTCCGCCTTTCACGGCGATCTCGCGGCAGCGGTGCGATCGGTCAGCGAAACCGGCATGAAGCTCTATCCCCTCTCCGCCTTTGACGAGCCGGTCTCCGTCGAGGTCCTTGATGCAAACCGGCTAAGGATATCCCATCCTAGCCGCTATTATTTCGAAACCAATACCGAAAAGCTTTTTTCCCTCAACCGCAGCTTCCGCCAGGGAGAAACCTTTGAGCTTCCCGACCTCACCATAACCCTGGAGACGGTGGCGGGAGACCGGGTGAAATCCATCGTGGTGCAATCGGCGCTGCCCCTGGACCATCCCCGCTCCTTTTTTCTCTACTACGATGCGGGGAGCTGGAAGCAGTGGCATCCCCTGTCGGATCCCCCGCCCTTCCCGCTCGGCTAGTATCGCATACATCAGTGTCCCCGTCTGCACTGGAAAGATTCTTGAAATATCAGCTCATTTCAGTTATAGTAGGACACCGTACGAAAGGCGTTCCTGATGATTCTTCGCGTCTCCAATCTGAAGAAAATTTACGAGATGGGTTCCATCACCGTCCCCGCCTTGCGGGGCGTATCCCTTGAAATCGAGCGCGGCGGATTTGTGACCATCATGGGGCCGTCCGGCTCGGGCAAGTCCACCCTGATGAACATCATCGGGTGCCTGGACCACCCCACCGAAGGCAGCGTGGAAATCGAGGGAACGGAAACATCCCGCATGAGCCGCTCGCAGCTCGCCTACATTCGCAACAAAAAGATCGGCTTCATTTTCCAAAGCTTCAACCTCCTCCCCCGAATGAGCGCCCTGGAAAACGTGATCCTTCCCTTCCTGTACAGCGATCAGCCGAAAAACCGCTCCCGGGGAAAAGGGCTCGAACTCCTAAAAGCGGTGGGACTGGAGGATCGGGTGATGCATAAGCCCAACGAGCTCTCGGGCGGACAGAAGCAGCGGGTCGCCATAGCCCGCGCCCTGGTCAATGACCCCGCCATCATCCTGGCGGATGAGCCCACCGGCAATGTTGATTCCCACTCCGGGCTGGAGATCATGGCCCTGCTCCAGAAGCTCAACAGCGACGCCATGACCATCCTCATGGTCACCCACGACCCGTACATTGCCCAGCACTCCCATAGAATCGTTCACGTCACTGACGGAAAAATCACCCGGGAAGAGCAGGTGACCGAGAGAAAAAATGCGGTGGACGAGCTGCAGAGACGGTTCCCCGGGGACAGGGAAGAAGAAGCATGAAGGCACATGAAATCATCCAGGTATCGCTTGAGGGCCTCAGGGCGAACAAGCTGCGGTCGCTGCTCACCATTTTAGGGGTGATCATCGGGGTTGCCGCCATCGTCCTGCTCACCTCCCTTTCGCTGGCGGTGCGCAGCCAGGTCACCGGCAGCATCAAGGCCCTGGGATCAAATCTTTATTTCGTTTTCCCCGCCGACCCCAAGAAGCAGCCGCTTGCCTACGTCACCAGCAAGCTGAAGGAGTGGCACGCCCGGACCATCGCGCAGGAAAATACCTTTGGGGTTGTCACCTCGCCGGTGATTAACAAAACCGCCCTGGTGAAATACGGCAAGAAATCCCGCGGCACGTCGGTCATCACCGGCACCACCCCCAATTTCGCCGACGTGCGGGAGTGGAGGGTCGAGAAGGGCCGGTTTATCGTGAAGAGCGATCTTGTTTCCAACCGCAAGGTGTGCGTCCTCGGGCACAGTGTCTCCCAGGATCTCTTCCGCGGAGTCGATCCCATCGGCAGGAAACTGGTCATCAACGGCAGAAATTTCCAGGTCATCGGGCTGATGGAAAAAAAAGGGCTGCTTTTCAACATCAACCAGGACGATTATGTGTTCATTCCCATAACCACCGCCCAGAAATTTTTCAGCTCCACCGAGATTGATTTGATCATGGCAAAAGTCCCCAATGCGAAAAACATCAGCGCGGCCATAGCCGAAACCAACGGCATCCTCTCGCGCTCCCTTGACGACAACGAGTTTTATGTGCAGAGCCAGGGGCAGACACTGGACATTTTTAACCAGATCACCTCCATCCTCACCATCATGCTCGGGGCCATCGCCACCATTTCGCTGGTGGTGGGAGGCATCGGCATCATGAACATAATGACCGTGGCGGTGACCGAGCGGACCAAGGAGATCGGCATCCGCAAGGCGGTGGGCGCCAAGGATAACGACATTCTCTTTCAGTTCCTGGCGGAGTCGATCATCATCTCCCTTGTGGGCGGGGTGGTCGGCATCATCGTGTCCTACGGGGCGGCCTATGCCGTTTCTTTTCTCTATCCCACCTTCCAGTTCGGCATCTCCTACCTGGCGCTGCTGGTGGCCATGCTCTTTGCCTTTTCCATCGGCACCTTTTTCGGGGTGTATCCCGCGTTCAAGGCATCCGCCCTGGATCCGATCGTTGCATTGCACTATGAATGATAACCCTTGAGAGAACGCATTATGGTTAAAGCCAACAAGCTCGTGATAAGCATCCTCTGTATCGCCGCACTGGCGCTGATAGCCTCGCGGAACTATCTTTTTCCCGAAAAGCTCACGGTGAAAACCGCCGAGGCCGCTCTGCGCGACCTCTCCCAGACCATTTCCTACGCCGGCGCGATTGATTCTCCCCTGCGGGTCAAAATCGGATCGGAAATGGCCGGCAGGGTTGCCGCCGTCTACTTTAACGAGCTCGACGAGGTGCGCGAGGGCCAGCCGCTCATCAAGTTGGAGGACTCTGAAGTTCGGGCCCAGCTCAACCAGGCGCAGGAGGCCCTCAACCAGGCGCAAATCAACCTGGTCAATGTCGAGAGCAACCTGGCCCGCGTCCGGACGCTCTTTAAGAAAGGGTTTGCCTCCCAGGAGCAGCTCGATGCCTCCCAGCAGGCCGTCGATGTGGGCCGGGCGCTGGTAAAACAGAACCGCGCCAGCTACGAGCTGGTCACGGCGCGGCTCAACAATACCATCATTAAAGCTCCGGCGAGCGGAACCATCGTCAGCAAGAATGTGGCGGTGGGCGAGATCGTGGCCGGGCCGCTCGGGGGAGCCACCTTCTCAGCACCCACCTTCATGGCGGAGATTGCCGATCTCGGCAATCTTGAAGTCATGGTTGATGTTGACGAAGTGGACATTGGCAGGATACGGGTGGGCCAGGAAGCCGCCATTGCCGTCGATGCCTTCCCCGAGAAGTCCTACCAAGGAGTGGTCAAGGAGATAGCATCCATGACCTCAAGCAGACGGGAGGTAGGCATCACCTATCGGGTCAAAGCGCGCATCATCAATCCGGACACCTCGCTCAAGCTGGGCATGACCGCCAACCTCGATTTTCTGCTCGGCAAAACGGAGCAGGTGCTTACCGTCCCCAAAAGCGCCATTGTCGCCGAAGGGAGCAGCCCGTTTGTTTTCACCGTCAACGGCGGCACACTGTCCCGTAAGCCTGTTGTGCCCGGCGTAGAAAGCGATGAGTTTACCGCCATCACTTCGGGATTGCAGCCGGGTGAAAAGGTGGTCATCGGCATTAAAACCGATTCCGGGGACGCCGAGGAATGGTCGCTTTTCGGACAGGGGACCATTCCCGATGATATATTGAATCTCAAGGACGGGCAGAAGGTCAACGTGACCAGCTAGGAGACGGTGCAGCATTTTCGATTGCGGATTTCGGATTGCGGGATGCAAAAGAAACGGCAGAGGGGGCAAGGCATTCAATCAAAAATATGAACGTTCAACATCCAACGTCCAACTTCCAACGAAAAACAACTGCACATTGGCTCGACGTTCAATGTTCGACGTTGATCTTTTCAAACAGGGTTTAGGGCATGGGAGTTTGAAATGAAAAAATCAGCAATCCTTTTCTCCATCCTTTTTCTCCTCCTCGCCTGCGCAACCGTTCCCATAACCGGGCGGCAGCAGCTCAGCCTGGTTTCCTCAAGCACTCTCAACAGCATGAGCTTCCAGCAATACAAGGAGTTCATTTCCCAGCACAAGGTGATTAGGGGAACGGCTGACGCGGCGCTGGTGGGCAAAGTGGGCAGGCGGATACAGGGGGCGGTCGAGGATTACTGCCGCGCAAACAACCTCTCCTCGCGCCTGGACGGATACCAGTGGGAATTCAACCTGGTTGACGATACCGAAGTCAACGCCTGGTGCATGCCCGGGGGCAAGGTGGTGGTATACACGGGCATACTGCCGATCACCAGGGATGAAGCGGGCCTGGCAACGGTCATCGGCCATGAGGTGGCCCATGCCGTTGCCAACCACGGAAACGAGCGCATGAGCCAGAGCCTGCTGGTCAACATGGGCGGTATAACCCTGGGCACCGCCCTTTCCACATCGCCTGCTGCAACCCAGAATCTCTTTTCCGCCCTGTACGGGATCGGCTCCCAGGTGGGGCTGATGCTTCCCTACAGCCGCCTTCATGAGACGGAGGCAGATCACTTGGGGCTCATCTTCATGGCCATGGCCGGCTACGATCCAAACGGCGCCATTCCCTTCATGGAGCGGCTCAAGGCGGCAAACAAGGGTTCCGGCGCGCCCCAATTTTTAAGCACCCATCCCGCGGACGCGGGCAGAATCAATGCCATGCGGCAGGTGATCCCCGAGGCCATGCAATATTACAAGAAAACATTTTAGATTTCGACGTTCGTTTTTCACATAAGGTTTCAAGCGCAGGAGGACTATCCATGGATATCTATGAGGCCGTCAGGGCGCGCACCAGCGTGCGAGCGTTTAAGTCGAAAGACGTGGCCCCGGACATGATTACCCGGTTGCTGGAAGCGGCGCGGCTGGCGCCCTCCGCCAGCAACCGGCAGGAATGGCGCTTCATCGTGGTGCGCGACCCCGGCAAGCGAAAAGAGCTGGCCGCGGCGGCGATGGGCCAGCAATTCGTCGGCGCGGCGCCGGTGGTGCTGGTATGCTGCGCGGAAACCGACAATCACGAGATGGCGTGCGGGCAGCTCTGCTATCCCATCGATGTCGCCATCGCCATCGACCACATTACCCTCTGCGCCGTGGCCGAGGGCTTGGGGACCTGCTGGATCGGCGCGTTTTACGAGAGTGAGGTCCGGAAGATTCTCGGCATCCCCCAGCCCATCCGGGTGGTGGCACTCCTGCCCGTCGGCTATCCGGCACGGAGCACTGCCGCGAAGAAAAACCGCCTTGCACTCAAAGCAATCGTAAAGGAAGAACGCTGGGCATGAACATGCGCGAAGGCTGCCCCCTCCGCCATCCGAATCCACTGACCCCCTGTGGCTGCTATGAATCGCCCGATTAAAATCGCCGCCATCGCCTTTTTGCTGCTGCTTGTGCTGATAACAGCGGCAACCGTTTCCCTCTGGTATTTTATTCCCCCGGAACAGGTGCAGGATATTATCACCCGGGAGCTCTCCAGCAGGCTCAAGCAGCAGATCACCATGAGCGGTTTTTCTCTGGGGCTGTATCCCGACCTTGAATTTACCGCACGTAACATGCGCGTCGTTGACCCCCCCTCGTCGCAGGAAATAGCCTCTGCTGAAAAGATTCGTTTTGATCTCGACACACGTCAGCTGCTCAACCGGCGGTTTGTCATAGAAACCATGACCATCGGTTCCCCCCGGATTACCGTTGCGCGAACCGCCGCGGGCACATGGAACATCGCCGACGCGGTGCGCACGGCGAGCGCAGGAACAGCCGCCCCGGACAAAGCGCAGTCACCGGCCGGGCTGCAGTTTCGAAAAATCAAAATCAAAAACGGCTCCATTGCCGTAACCGATGAAGCGCGAGGGCAGCGTATCAACATCGAAAACCTTGCCGGATCGATCAACCTGCAGGAAGCAACCGCCACCGTCGAGTCGGCATCACTGAAAACCGACGCGCTGACCGTGGAACTATCCGGATCCCTTTCACAGCTATTCACCTCCGATACGCTTGCCGATATCAGCGCGAAGGTGCAGCTGCGCAAGGAGGGGCCCCTTTCCACTATCGGCTCAGACAAACTGCCTGCCGGCGCAACCATCGCCGATCTGACCGTCAGCGCTTCGGGCAAAGTCACGGCACTGGCGGTGAAAAGCTCTTTTTTAATTGAGCCCCTGGCGGCCGCCGGGCTTTCCACCCGGGGCAGTTTGACCGGCACGCTTCAGGCGGAGCAGGGATTATGCACCGTTGATCACCTCGACCTGCACAGTGGAAAAAACACCGTGGCGCTTTCCGGGCGTCTCGATAATCTCTGGCAAAAAGAAAGGAGCGCCCGCCTGCAGGGCACCACCCAGCTTTCCCTCGATGAGACAGTCCCGCTGGCGCAGAGCAGCGCACTCTCGAATCTGGGCCTGAGCGGTCTGGCGGACGCCCGCATCAACCTCACTGCCTCATCCGGACAGGCAAACCTGAGCGGCACCATTGATCTGAGCAAGGCGGCCTTTTCCCTGCCCAACCTTATGAGCAAGGATGCCGGCAGCCCGGCCAGCCTGCTCTTCGACGCCGAGTTCGCCGCACCGGATGCGCTTATCATCAATAATTTCGAACTGATGCTCGGGGAAAACCGGATAATGGGATCGGTACAGAAAAACCCCGGAGCGGATCCCCGGCTGCAGGCCTCCCTGCGCGCCTCACCGCTCGCGCTTACCCTCTTCAATCAACTGCGGCCCGTGTATTGTGAAGGAGGGGCAATGACCCTGTCCGCCCAGGTCTCGCAAACAGCCCGGGATCAGGATTTGCTGGAATACCGCGCGCAGGCCCTGATGCAGGATGGGAGGCTTACCTTGAAAATCATGCAAGAACCTTTTGACAAGGTTAATGCATCGATTGAAGCCGTGAACGACCTGGTGCTCATTCCCCAGGCATCTTTTTTTTTGGGAGAAGCGCCCTACCACGGCACGGCCGAAATCACCATTGCCGGGTATCCCCGGGTCGCCGGGCGGGTGCACGCCAACACGCTTGACACAGATGCTATCATCAAATCATTCCGAAAAACGGCGAAGCCGCCCGGGGAGAAACCTCCCGAGGCTGCCCCTGCCACTCCGTCCTTTTCCCTTGATATCGCAGTTGACGCCGCCTCACTGTGCTTCGGGAAGCTCACCACCGGCGCGGTTTCAACCCTGTGGCATACGTCGGGCAGATTCCAGCAGTTTGAGCCGCTCTACGTTGATCTGTTCGGGGGCACGCTTGACGGCGCGTTCCATCTCTCATGCCAGAGGGAGGGCACAACCTGGTTTGCCGCTTTTACCGGAAAGGACATGAACATTGAATCGCTCTGCTCCCAGTTTTTTACCGGGAAAACCATTGCCACGGCAAAAGGTGTTTTTGATGCCCGGGGAGAGCTGAGGGGCAGCGCTTCCAGCAAAAAGGATGAAGTCTGGGGATCCCTCCAGGGAGATGTGAGGATAGCAGCATCCCAGGGAGAAATCAGACAATCCGCGCTGTTTAACGGTATACTGCTCGCTCTGCGATTCACCCAGGGCATCGTCCCCATACCCGGCATCCGAGATTTAAACCTTATTAACATGCTCCGCGATGTTGGGAGAACACTCACCCGGACCATCGATGTAAGCCGCATGGTTTTTAAAAAAATTGACGGCTCGTTTACCATTACTGACGGCGTTGCCCGGACAGAGGATTTGTACTTTGTCGGAGATGATGCAGACTTTGCCTTCAAAGGAGTGTTTGACCTGGTCCGGAATGAGATGGATATAACTATAAATGTGATTCCCACCGGCACCATCGACTCCCTGGTGCAAAAAATCCCCCTGGTGGGCAAGCATATAGACCGGGTAAAAAAGGCAACCCTGTCCTTCAACCTCGTCGCCCGCGGCCCCTTTGCCAAGCCGGATGTGCAATTGCGGGCGGTGGACAAGATCTTGCCTTGATGAGGCATAATAACTTTGTTGTGGCTAAAAAACCCCTCCCCTTTGAGCCACACACTATTCAGCAAGCTTTATCAGCCTGCGCCACTACTTTGTAACAGCCGGTTAAGGAGGGATCACCATGAACATCTTACCGCCGCTGACCCGCCTGGGACGCTTTAAAAAACCGCTCCTCTGGGTGGTCATTATCGTGGCTGCCTACACCCTGCTCGGTTTTCTGATCCTTCCCTTCACCGCAAAGCTGGTCGCGGTCAAGAAACTGACCGAGATCCTCGGGCGGCCGGTCAGCATCGGGTCGGTCAGGCTCAATCCGTATGCCGTTTCTCTCACGGTGGAAAAGCTGGTCATCCGGGAGCGGCAGGAGCAAACTGATTTTTTCGCATTTACCAAGCTCTACGCAAATCTCTCCACCGCATCGATCCTCAAGCTGGCCCCGGTGGTGGAAGAACTGCGGCTCGAAGGTCCGCACCTCCGGGTGGTGCGCACCGGTGAAAACACCTTCAATTTTTCCGACATCATCACCCCACAGGAGCCGGAGACCAAACCGCCTGCTCCCCCAGACGCATCGCAACCATTTGGATTTTCGGTCAACAACATACAGATTGCAAACGGTCGGGTGGAAATAGACGACCGGATCACCGGCAAGGCGCACACCATCAGCGACCTCAATGTCGACATACCGTTCATTTCAACTATCGGCGCCGATGTGGAGATCTTCACCCAGCCCCGTTTCACGGCTGAAATCAACAACACGCCCATAATCATGACCGGCCAAACCAAGCCTTTTCATGATTCGCTGGAGAGCACGCTCAGCATCAATCTCAAGGGAATCGATCTGCCCTACTACTTTGCCTATGTTCCGGTAAAAACCGGTATTGATGTCACTTCAGGCATCCTTGAGGTTGACGCAGGTATAACCTTCATCAGATATAAAGATAAGGAACCGGCATCTCAGGTGACCGGAACCATAACCATAAAAGATCTCGGCATCACCGATGCCGCCGACAACCCGCTGCTGAAAATGGGCCTGCTGCAGGTAGCCATCGCACCGTCCAGTTTCCTGGCCGGGAAGGTGCACCTCGAAAAAATCCTGCTGGAGGGGACCGACATAGGCATTGCGCGTGACCGGGAGGGCACGGTTAATATCTATAACATTGTTGCGTCAGAAGCCCCCGAGCAGCCGCCGCCTCCTGTGGAACCAGCGCAGAAAAAACCGTTTGACCTGAAGATTGATGAAATCGTCCTCAAGGATGCCCGGGTGTCCGTCAGCGATGCCTATAAGGCAGCGCCGGGCGCAGCGGCTGCCGCGTCAGATTTAATAAAGCTCCCCGCGCTGTCGGTGAGCGGCATAGCGCTTGATGCCGCACAGCAGAGTGTGGCGGTGGAGGCCATCACCGCCGAGGGATGCTCGGTGCTTGTCAAGAGGAGTGCCGGCGGGGACCTCACTACCCAGGCATTTACGCAGCCGGCGACCGCGGCGGAAGAGCAGGTGCCTCCTTCATCCGGCGGCCCCGCCTGGGTGACCACGATTAAAAAAATATCCATGCAACAATGCAGCTTTGAGGGAGAACGGCTCACCGAGGAAGAGGAAAGCA
This sequence comes from uncultured Thermodesulfobacteriota bacterium, assembly GCA_964632275.1. Taxonomy (GTDB): domain Bacteria; phylum Desulfobacterota; class WTBG01; order WTBG01; family WTBG01; genus CAZWCD01. Next base: position 6,641 of record CAZWCD010000042.1, on the reverse strand, counting down.
ACCTCACCCTTGACGACATGATCATCGATGTCCGCGATATGTCCACCCGGGCGGAGGCAAAAAGTCAGGTTGATCTTTCCTGCCGGGTAAACAAGGGGGGAACGGTTGCTGCCAAAGGTGACTTTGGCCTGACGCCGCTTTCCGCCAACCTTACTATGGATGTGAAAGAAATTGACATGGCGGAATTTCAGCCCTTCCTTGCCGGCGTCATGAACGCCACCCTTGCCGGCGGCAGCCTTTCCGCCGCGGGCGACCTCAAACTCTTTCAGGAGCAGGAAGCGCTGGCAACCCGGTTTACCGGCAATTCAGCAATAGCCGGCTTTGCCATGAAGGAGAAGAACAACGCCGCCGACCTGTTGAAGTGGAAACAGCTCACGGTGGCCGGCATCGATGTGGCAACCACTCCGCTTTCCGTCAGCATAAAGAACATAACCCTTGAGAAGCTCTTTTCCAACATTGTCATCAACCAGGACAAAACG
>CAZWCD010000042.1:2447-6062 GCA_964632275.1 uncultured Thermodesulfobacteriota bacterium | reverse complement strand
GAACATAACCCTTGAGAAGCTCTTTTCCAACATTGTCATCAACCAGGACAAAACGGTTAATCTCACCAAGAGCATGACCGCCGAACCGGCATCACCACAGCAGCCGGCGCCATCACGGGAGCCGCAGGCGGAACCGCTGCCGCTTACCATTGGCATGATTGCCCTCAAGGACGGGAAGATAAATGTGACCGATCGCTCCGTCATTCCCGCGTATGCCTCAAGCATTACCAGCCTCAACGGAACCATACGCAACATTTCATCCGGAAAGGACCAAAAAGCGGAGGTGCTGATGAATGCCAGCATTAGCGGTTCCGCGCCGCTCAAAATCAGCGGCACCCTTAACCCCTTCAGCGACACGCTGTTTTTGGACCTCTCCGTCCGCCTCCAGGACATGGACCTCAGTCCCTATACGCCCTATGCCGGAAAATTTGCGGGATACCGGATTCAGAAGGGAAAACTTTCCTTAGATCTCCATTATCTCATTGACGATATGAAACTCGACTCGACCAACGATGTCATCATTGACCAGTTTGACTTCGGGGACAAGGTGGAGAGCCCTGATGCGGTTGATCTGCCGGTAAAACTTGGCGTTTCACTGCTCAAGGACCGCAACGGCACCATAAAACTGAACCTGCCGGTTTCCGGCCGTCTCGATGATCCGGAGTTCAGCGTCCTCGGAATCCTGATAAAGGTGCTCAAAAACCTGCTGCTCAAGGCGGCCACCTCGCCCTTTTCGCTGCTCGGATCCATGATGGGATCATCCGAGGATTTAAGCTTTGTTACCTTTGAGCCGGGCAGCAGTCAGTTGAGCGAAGCGGAACAGGCGAAGCTGGGCACGCTGGCCACGGCGCTGGCGGACCGCCCGAATCTGAGCATCGACATCTCCGGATTGGTGGACAGGGAGGCAGACCGGAAGGGGCTGGTTGATGCGGCATTTGAAGAGCAGCTCCTTGCGCAGAGATCGAAGAAAGACGCCGAGAAAAATCCCGCTGCATCCCTGACCGACCTTGTGCCGGAGGAGTACGGGAAGCTGCTGGCCAAGGCGTATCGTTCGGCGAAATTCGAGAAGCCGAAGGGTCTGCTGGGGGTCGCCAAATCCCTGCCCGAAGCGGAGATGGAAGCGCTGATAAAGAAAAATATCAGCATTACCGATGATGATCTCCGCGCGCTTGCAAAGGAGCGAGCAGAGGCGGTCATGGATCATCTCACGCTCCAGGGGCAGGTTGCAGCCGGGAGCCTGTTCCTGGTAGAATCGCCGGGGATGGCGCCGGAGCAAAAGGAGAATGTGCCGGGCAGCCGTGTGGATTTGCGGATTAAGTGAACTGTCCAATGTCGCGCCGGCAAATTGTGTTGACTGCTTTTTTTAATGGTGATAAGTGAACAGTCATTTGGAGAGTAGAAACCTGATGTATGCACATGGATAAAGGAGGGAAAAGATGAGAAGGGCCGTTCCACACGTTGTCATGGCAATGACCTTGCTGGCGCTGGTGATCATATCCCTTGCCCCGTCGACATCACAGGCGGCGCCGCCCGAGGAAAAATCCCATCAGTGGCTGAGAGAGGTGGGTCTGATGACCGGCTATGGAACTGCGCCGCTCAGAAAAAACGCATCGGATTATGAAGTAATCCCCCTCCTCCTCCAGTTCGGATTTGACATAGATCCGCTGGCAAAAAAGCTCCACATTGATACGCAAGGCACCTTTGAGGGTGTTATAGAACCATTTGCGAACCTGGTAACCAACCCTGACACTAATGCCGAGGTGGGATTTTCACTCCTGCTGAAGTATTCGCACAATATCACCTCGCGCCTGGCCCCCTATATCGAAGGCGGGGCGGGAATGATCTACACCACCCAGCACACCCATGAGCAGGGCACCCAGTTTAACTTTATTCCCCAGGCGGGGATCGGGCTGCAATTCCTGCTGACCAAACACTGGGCGCTGACCGGCGGTTATCGTTATCGCCACCTTTCCAATGCAGGCATTGACGAGGATAACGAGGGCATTAATCATCACTTCGGGGTGTTGGGCGTAAGCTACTTCTTTCAGTAAACAAGGAGAGGCGGATCCCGGCATGACCATTCGGCGTGCAAAACTGAACAGTCCCGCAGCGTAGTGCGGGGCTTTTCTTTTTCAGTCAAAAATGATATCCTTGGAAAAATGCTGGCCCAGTGAACCTCCCATCACGGCATTCTATTGCGCTCAGGTTAATCCGATGGATGCAGGCAATACATTTCCATCACTACGACACGCCCTTTGCATATATCCCTGGGGAAAAGGAGTCAGCCCGACCAACTGGCTGCCTCCCCTGGGCCTGGAATACATCTCAGCGGCCATCAAGAAGACCGGCGCCCATACGCGCCTGGTGGACATGCGCTTTGAACCTGATCATGAACCGCTCCGCCAGCTGCAGGCGGAAGCCGTTTGCATCAGCGCGAACTGGGAAGACCAGGTCCCCTTGCTGCCGCTTTTAACCGGCCTTTTTAAACCGGACCAATCCATTATAGTGGGTGGCCGGGCCGCCACGTTCAGCGCCGAGGAGATCTTCAGAACATGCCCGCAGGTTGATTGTATCGTGCGGGGAGACGGGGAGGAAACCATCAGCGAACTTTTCTCAGGCAGGCCGCTCGCTACCATAAACGGACTTTCCTACCGGGACAACGGTTCGGTCCGCCACAATCCCAACCGCCGCTTTGACAGCTTCCCGGAAAGCGTCGTTCCCGACCGGGATGGCAGGCGCCAGCCCTACCGTGTCCGCATGGGCACAGTGGAAACCGGCATCGCCCTGGATATGCTCTCCTCCTCCCGCGGATGCCCCTTTCACTGCAAATTCTGCACCTTCAGCAGAACCCCCCTGGGCGAGAAAAGGCCCTGGGCCGGACGATCACCGCAGGCGGTGGTTGCGGAGCTTGAAACGCTTGCCGCAGACAACATCCTTTTTACCGATGATCATTTTGCCGCCGACATCAAGCGGGTCGAGGAACTCTGTGATCTGATCATCGAGCGAAACATTAAAAAGACCATCGGCGTGGCGCTTCGCATCGAGGTCGCCTTTCATGACGCGGTGCTCGCCAAGCTGTGGAAGGCCGGCTTCACGTTCTTATCGCTGGGAATAGAATCAACCAGCGATGCAACCTTGCTCGCGCTGGAAAAAGGGTTTGACACGGCCCGGGCCCGCGAAGCCTGCAGGCGTCTCAGAAAGTATCCCTTTTTGCTTGCCGGCTACTTTATCGTCGGCAACCTGGGGGAAACCGAAGCGGACATGCTCAAGATAGCGGATTTTGCCCGCGAACTGGGGCTTGATTTCATCTATCCCAGCTATCTCAAAATGGAGCAGGCTTCTCCGCTGGAAGAACTGGTTACACAGTCCGGCGGATCGTATTATGTTGACGGCAAGGGCTATATCTGCTCAAAGGAGTATTCCCGCGATCGCCTCAAATCCATCCGCAAGCGGATCCACCGGAGATTCTATTCGGTTCCGCATGTATTGTCCGTCCTGCGCAAGGTGTTCCGGCACCGGATGATGGGCTGGAGAGATGTTGTCACCATGATGCGCTGCGCCCTGAAACACACCGGCAACCGAAGGAGACTCATACAGGCACAGCACAGAAGCAAG
>CAZWCD010000042.1:0-2347 GCA_964632275.1 uncultured Thermodesulfobacteriota bacterium | reverse complement strand
TCCGAGGTCATCGTCCTGATCCGGACCCAGCGCGGCCTGGAGGAGTTTTATACCTCGTCGGTTAATCTCGGCGCCGAGGCCTCGGTCGCCGCCGGGCCGGTGGGTGCAACCGGTGAAGCGTCCACGGTGCCCACCCTCGACGCAGACTACTTCAGCTTCGCCAAATCAAAAGGCGCTTTTGCCGGCCTCTCACTCTCCGGTTCCACCATGCGGGTGAATGATATCTGGAACACCGAATACTACGGAAGGGAGGTACGGCCGATAGAAATCATCGTACGCCGCAAGGTCAGCAACCCCAAGTCGCAGGATCTGATCAAGGCAGTAAAGCGGATCGAGAAGGCGTATTAAACTCCCATCCCCAGCGTCTTATCCTGCGGTAGGGGCGACCGGCCGGTCGCCCCTACCGTAGGAATCTTATTTTCATTGTACAAGTGTGAAACTATAACATGCCCTCTACTCTAATACACCTTCGCTCCTTCCAGTGATGCGGCAACATCAGCAAGGCCCAGCGCCGCCAGCTTCTCTTTGGTGGGAACGCCGTTGCGGTTCCAGCCTCGCAAATCATAATACTCATCCAGCATCTGTTCCCATTTGACCGGATCAATTCGTTCACCCTTGTAGGGACCGTTGGGAACCGGCTCATCCGCCCACTTGCCCGCCAGACGATCATCCTTCCGGTCGAGGCCTTCCCTGCAGGAGTACGCCCGCTCCACATTATGGACACGCTCGGCAGCGGTAAGCACCCCCTTTTCATCGCTTTGCACCCCGGTCGCATGATAAAAAAGGCTGTAGAGGTCATGATAAGAAAAGTCCTTGGTGCCGGTACCCAATCCCAGGAGAAACTTGCACACCTGGAACAGGTCGCACATAAGCGCCCGGTGCTGGTAGTAAATCAGCGCATTGGCTTTTTTATATGAGAGCGGATCCAGAACCTCCGCCGTGCCAAACGTTTCCACCGCCTGCTCTGTGGTCATGACCGGAAAGGCGGGAAATTCCACCGGCACCAGCGCGGTGAGATGGCAGGCGCCGCGGGTGGAGGTGGCAAATCCCAGGGAGGTGCCTTTCAATATGCGCGAATCAACCCCGGACATGCCCATCCCCTTGCAGTGGCTCACGCATTTCTCGGCCTCCCTGCCGAAGGTGCGGGACGCCATGACAATGCCCTCCGCCAGGATATCGCCCACCCCCTGCCGGAAGGCGATCTTCTCCATCATCTGCATCATGGCCTGGTAGTTGCCCCAGGTAAGCTCGATGCCGTCGAGATCCTTTTTGGTGACAATGCCCTTCTCGTACCACTCCATTACCACCGCCATTCCCGCGGCGCACTCAATCGAGTCCAGCCCCAGCTGGTTGGCCATGTTGTTCATCTTGAAGACGGACTCAACGTTGCTGTTGCCGCACACCGGCCCCAGCGGCGTAAAAGCGCCTTCTTCAATCTTGCTACCCCATTCGCCGGCAAAGGGTCCGTCCTTCACCTCCCAGCGCTTCCCGCAGCCGATGGGACATTTAAAGCAGGGTTTGTTGGAGAGATAAAATTTGGGCGCAACAATCTTCGGGTTAAAGTTTTCGATGCCCTCAAAATCACCGATTTGCCCGAAGTTTTTGCTTGCCAGGAAGCCCGCCCTGCTGGTGCCGTAGGTTCCGGTTGATCCGCCGTTCTTGCGAAAATGGTCATACTTGTTTGATCTGGCGATGCGCTGCTGCATGTCTTTGGCCAGGCGCGCAAACCCGGCCGGATCAAAGAGTTGTACGTCTTTGGTTCCCCGGATGGCGACGGCCTTCAAATGCTTGGAGCCCATCACCGCCCCGAGGCCGGTCCGTGACGCGGAGCGTTCCTCGTGAACGATGTTGGCGATGCGCACCATTCTCTCGCCGGCCTGACCGATGGCGGCCATCCGCACCCTTCGGTCATTCCGCTCTTTTTTTATCTGTGTCTCCGTCTCCCTGATGTTTTTGCCCCACAGGTGGCGGGCAGATTTTATCTCAACCCTCTCGTTATCGATCCAGAGGTACACCGGCTCTGCGGATTTTCCCTCAATGATAATGTGATCATATCCCGCCCGTTTCATGGCCGGCCCGAAATAGCCGCCGGCGTTGGAGTTGCCCATGATGCCGGTCAGGGGAGCCTTCCCGGTCACATGAAACCGCGCCGGGCAGGGCGCGGACGTTCCCGACAGCGGTCCGCAGGAGAAAATCAATTTATTCTGCGGGGAAAACGGCTCCGCGCCGGCCGGCACTTCATCGAAAATAATTTTCGCGCTGATGCCCCTTCCGCCGACAAAATCGTCGCACAGCTTTTTGTCAAGCGGCTGCCGCTCAATCCTGCCGCTGCTCAAATCCACCCGCA
>CAZWCD010000041.1:0-20068 GCA_964632275.1 uncultured Thermodesulfobacteriota bacterium | reverse complement strand
CAAGTGGTTGCCCTCCCCTTTTCCCTGCCGATTGTGGTTGTGCCGCGGGATGAATGGACCCGCGATTTCCGGCTTCCATTGTTACAGCGCTACAGCACCAATGATTACAACACCCAGAGGATAAAGATAAACCTCGGCATCACCTCGCTCGGATCATTCGGCATGGTGGTGCGCGACGCCGATTAAGACAGGCGACGATGAAGCAGCAGGGCAAACAAAAGCCTCTCAGGAAGTTCCCGAGAGGCTTTTGTTTCACCACACCATCCGTCTTATGGATATATGCACCAGGGGTCGGTTGCGCAACCGGGGCAGGGCTTCAGGTATGCGTTTCTGCCAAAATCCCCCTTGAAGATTGACGCATCACCACCATCCACGTCCCCATCACACTCAAAGTCACCGGCGCAGGGGGAAACATTGCTGCACCTGTCTACGAGGGAATTCCTGCCGAAATCCGACTTAAAAGCTGCTGCATCAGTGCCATCCACATCCGCGTCACCATCGAAGTCGCCCTCGCACTCGCAGAGATCACCGCAGCCATTGCCGCCCGGCGGATAGGAGTCAACGGTTAAGGGATCATACACCCCGGGCTCGGGATCACACATGTCCCCGATACAGTCGCCATCTGCATCAATCTGATTGGAATTAGCCACATCAGGACAATTATCCGTACGGCAGATGTTCAAGGCAAATCCCGGGTCACCGAAGCCGTCCTGGTCAGTGTCAGTGCAATTATCCAGGTCATCATTAATGCCGTCGCCGTCGGTGTCAACACAGCCGACCGTCTCATACGGCCAGGAGGTAAAGCCGGGGTTCATATTATACACCGAGGTAAAACCACGGGCGCAGAGAAATTCTGCGGCCTGGGGACTTCGGATACTCATGCCGCAATACACCAGGATTTGACCGTTGACGGGAAGTTCGCTATACTTGGACTGCAACACTTGCGAGTTCCAGGGATAATTGCGGGCGCCGGGTATATGACCAGGCGGAGTTGCCGCCTCGTTGCAGTATTCATTTAACTCCCTCACATCCACCACAATCAGCTCGGGGTTGGCATCAATCATGGCCTTTGCTGCTTCCGGGGTAACATCATTGTAACATCGGACCGATGTCGTCGTTGTTGTGCAGCCCCCTCACTGACCCCAGGCAGGATGAGAAATGAAGAAGCTGTTTATGGCTACTGTCAGGACCACACCAAGGGTTTTTAAGCCGCGCCCGGACATTACCTGCCTCCTTTCATCTCAATTAATTATTTTTTGTTAAAAAGCAAATAATAAATTGTATTAATAATACATGATTTTTAACAAAAAGTAAATGATTTTTATTTCATTTCCCGACCAATATTCTCCGACATCTCCTCGTTATCGCTAAGCCGAGAACCCCGTTCCTGGTCATTTTTCTTTGCATTGGGAGCACTTACTGCAGGATTGGCCGCATTATAGTTGGCAATGAACTCATTAATTATATATACCAGCGTTTCCTGCACATACCCGGCGACAGCGCTTTCTCCGGCATGTTCCCCCTTGACGATTCGCCACCAGGGCATGGCATACGAGATGATGCGCGGGTCTCGTTCCAAAGAAACTTTTTCATTGAGTCCAACCACCACCGCATAAATGTAGGTGGGCTTACTGTAGCCGATGATTAAGCTCACTTTCAGAAACGGCAGCGCCGGGTTCTTCTTCAGGGCATCATCACTTACCACCTCGATCCCTGCCTGTCGCAATCGTGAAGCAACATCCGCTTTGAGGCTTTCTTTTTTGATACCCATTTTTTCGGCCATGCGGGGCAGGTCCTCAACCTCCACGCCGATGCCGGCAATGCCTTTCAGCACCGCCTTGTCTCCCGCTTCATCCGCCATGCCGGAGATAACCGCGAACAAAATCATGGCACCAGCCGCCAGCGCCGTGAATCTGCCATGTCCGCGATGGGCATTCCCGGCACTCACCGGATGGGTCTGATTGTTGGCAGACGAGCGTCCGTTCATTATTCACCTCGCGCCGCTCTCCCTGATGCGCGGCACGCCACATGGCGCACACCCGCTTTTCACGGCCATGATGCCCGCACAACCGGCAAGAGCTAATCTATATGACCCTTTAAGAAGAAAAGGCCAGGGCCCCTGCGGCGAACCCTAACCCCGGAAACATATGGTGCCGAGGCGCAGAATCGAACTGCGGACACGAGGATTTTCAGTCCTCTGCTCTACCGACTGAGCTACCTCGGCACCCAACATTGACGGTTGCAACAACAAGTCGAATCAAATACAGTGGATTTCTAGCGTAACCTCAGCGATAAGTCAAGCAAAATGTCTTGCCATTTTTTTGTTGAAAAACTTCTGCCGGTAATATAGCTTAAGACATACGGCTTCTCAACCTGCCACCCATCATTGTAACCTACCATGAGAACATCGATCATTACTGCAGCCGCCCTGTGCATCATTCTCTTCGGCGCATGCAGCCAGGCTCAGGCGCGCCGCGCCGACGTGGTCACGGTTGACGGCATCATCAATCCCGCGGTGGCGGAATTCATTGCCGCATCCATTTCCCGCTCGGCCGCGGAAGGCGCCGAGTGCCTCATCATCCGCATGGACACCCCGGGCGGGCTGGACCTTTCCATGCGCTCCATCATCAAGGAAATGATGGGCGCCGGCATTCCGGTGATCGTGTACGTCAGCCCCGCCGGGGCGCGGGCGGCATCGGCGGGAGCGCTGATCACCATGGCCGCGGACGTAGCCGCCATGGCCCCGGGCACCAACATCGGAGCGGCTCATCCGGTTTCCCTCGGCGGCGGCAAGATGGAAGATGAAATGGCCTCCAAGGTTGAAAACGACGCAGCCGCCTACGCGGAGAGCATCGCCGCCAAGCGCAATCGCAACAAGGAATGGGCGGTCAAGGCGGTGCGGGAAAGCGTTTCCATACCTGAGAACGAGGCGCTCAAAATAAAGGTAATCGACCTTATCGCCGCCGATCTGGACGATCTGCTGCGCCAGCTGGACGGCAGAAAGATAACCACGGCCGCGGGCGTCACCATCCTGGAGACGGAGGGCATCGAGGTCAATGAAATTGAGATGGGATTGCGGGAAAAGGTGCTCGATACGCTGAGCAATCCCAACATTGCCTACATTCTCATGATGGTCGGCCTGCTGGGACTGTATTTCGAGCTCTCCAATCCCGGCGCCATCTTCCCCGGCATCATCGGGGGGATAAGCCTGATCCTGGCCTTCTTCGCCTTTCAGACGCTGCCGGTCAACTATGCCGGCATATTGCTCATCATCCTCGCCCTCATCCTCTTTATCCTTGAAATCAAGGTCACCAGCTTCGGCATGCTCACCGTGGGCGGGGTTATTTCCCTGACCCTGGGCTCCCTGATGCTGTTCGATTCCAGCGCCGCCCCCTTCGCACGGCTGTCATTTGAAGTGCTCATCCCGGTGGTGTCGATCACCTCTGCATGTTGCATCGCAATTGTCTATCTCGCGGTCAGGGCCTACCGCCGAAAACCAGCCACCGGCAGTGAAGGCATAGTGGGAGAAATCGGCATCTCCAAATCAGCCATCGATCCCGAAGGGAAGGTGTTTGTCCACGGAGAATACTGGAACGCCCTGAGTGATGACGTCATTCCCGCGGGAACGGCGGTGAAAGTGGTGGAGGTCAAGGGCAACGCGCTCAAGGTCTCCAGGGCCGAGCCAACCACGGCAGGCCGTTTTAGAAAGGAGGAGGTATGACATCAATTCTGGTTGCGGCGTTCATCATATTCTTCATCTTTACCCAGGTCATCAAGGTGCTCAACGAGTACGAACGGGCGGTGGTCTTCCGCCTGGGCAGGCTCATCGCCTCCAAGGGGCCGGGCATCATCTTCATCATCCCCTTCGTCGATAAAGTGGTGCGCATCAGCCTCCGGCTGGAAACCCTGGACGTTCCCCCCCAGGATGTCATCACCCGGGACAACGTCTCCATCAAGGTGAACGCGGTGGTGTATTACCGGGTGATGGATCCCAACAAATCCGTGGTGGAGGTTGCCAATTACGCCTATGCCACCTCGCAGCTGGCGCAGACCACCCTGCGGAGCGTTTGCGGGCAGGCCGAGCTTGACGAGCTGCTGGCCGAGCGGGAAAAGATCAGCATTCACCTGCAGGAGATACTGGACAAGGACACCGATCCCTGGGGCATCAAGGTTGCCAAGGTGGAAGTGAAACACATCGATCTGCCGCCGGAGATGCAGCGGGCCATGGCCAAGCAGGCGGAGGCGGAACGGGAACGGCGGGCAAAAGTGATTCATGCCGACGGGGAATTCCAGGCATCTACCAAGCTGGCCGAGGCGGCCACGATCATCTCCAAGGATCCGACCGCCCTGCAGTTGCGCTATTTACAAACGCTTTCTGAAATCTCGAGCGAAAAGAATTCCACCATTCTTTTTCCCATACCGATTGATCTTTTCAAGGCGTTCATCAAGAAAGATTCCTGAGCCCGAACAAGGGCCGGGGGGATCACTCGAGGGGCACGATCTTCGCGCCGGGGGGAGGGCTCAAGCTGAACAGTGAGGAGTCGATATCGCTGAGGAATTCCACCTTTTTATAGGTTATCCTGACCGTGGTCTGCTCGGCAGGCAGGGAGACGGTTATCGTCCGGGGAAAGGCACTGCTTCCGGCCGGTTCATAGTCCGCGTAGCTGACCGAGCAGGTCAGCCCGTCCCGGCCGTAGGTTTCGCTTGTCACCACCCGGATGCCCTCCCGTGAAAAGGTCAGCACCTGGGTGGTGTTTTCGTCCCTCCCCTTCAACTGCAAGACGAACCCCGCCTCTTCTGCCGCGCAGCGAACATGGTCGGCATCGTACGCAATGAGGGGGACGCCTCCCCGGATGACCGATACCATATCCTCCACACCCAGGCGCAGGGGGATGATCAGGCCGAGATTGCGGGATGTCGCCGCTCCCCGGTAGAAGGCATTCTCGGAGGGGGCAAAGAGGAACAGGTCCCGCCCGTCGGTCGCCGCATAGAACCCGGGCTGCCCCAGGGGGCTCAGTGTTTCCAGCCTCAGGCGGTCCGGCGCTTGCGCAATAATGAGCTCCTTCACCGAAAAGGTTTCTTCGGGCGACTCAACTTTGATTTTGGCTATGCCCTTGATAACCGGGGGGGGCGGAACACGCAACGCGTCAAGCAGGACATGGTGACCCGGACACCGGTCCGCGCCGGGATACGGCGGCGGCTTGAGGTGGGTGCAACCGACCACGCTGCCCAGGAACAGAAGTGCAAGAAGGGGTGCCGAACGGTAACGGGCCATCACGCCGGTGGATTATCCATTGGTTGGTTGTGTACTGCAGTGCGGGCGGGGATGATCGCGTTCCGCGGCGGCAGAATACATCCGGGAAACCCGCTGAACAGGCATGCCCCTCTCCACAACCGCGGCGCCCTCAGTCGTACCGGCTGCCCCGCAGTGTCTCAATCTTTTTTTTCAGCTCAGCGTTGCCCGGCTCCAGCGACAGGGCCTTTTCATACGTCTGAAGCGCCCGGTCCTTGAGGTCCGCCTTGAAATAGGCATCGCCCAGATGCTCCTTGATAAGCGGATCTTCCGAGGCATACGCCTCCGCTTCTTCCAGGTGCCGCACCGCCTTTTTATAGTCGCCCTTCTTGAAATAAACCCAGCCCAGGCTGTCGATGATATAACCGTCGCGGGGCTTCAGCCGCAGCGCCTTTTTTACCAGCTCTTCCGCACGGTCCAGATTCACCCCCTGCTCCGCGTAGGTGTACCCGATGTAGTTCAGCGCGTCTGCATTGTCGGGGTTTATGGCGAGCACCTTTTCCATGGCATGGATGCTGTCTTCAGGCTTGACCGCCTTCTCATAGAGCACGCCGAGCAGAAAGTTGACGTCCTCGTTTTCGCTGTCGAGCCGGAGCGCCTTTTGCATGACCACGATGCCCTCATCGTAGCGCTTTGCCCGCTCCAGCAGGGAGCCGAGAAACGTGTACAGCGTCAGGTCATCAGCCTTCTCCCGCAGCGCACCCTCAATGACCTCAATGGCCTTGTCCAGGTTCCCCTGCTCCTCGTACACGTAGGCCATGTGGATGCGCGCTTCGGCAAACATGTCGGACCCCGGGGGGACCTTTTCAAACTCGGCAAGCGACCGTTCCCAGTCCTTTTTAGCCTCATGGGCCAGGCCCAAAAAGTACCGCGCCTTATCGTTGCCCGGGTCGCTGCCGACGACCGCGCTGAAGTCCGCGATGGCGCCGTCATAGTTCTTCTGCTCCATCAGGATGAGTCCCATGCGCATACGCACCGGATCGTTGTCAACCACGATCTCATCAAGCTCACGGTACTGCTCAAGGGCCTTGTCCAGCTTACCCTGCTGGAGGTACAGCTGCGCCAGGTGATTCTGGGCGCCGGCGTGCCCCGGGTAGTATGCAAGAATCTGGCGGTAGGTGGCCACGGCCCGGTCAACATCCTTGCGCAGCTCATACAGGGCCGCCAGCTCCATCAAGGTCGCCTCATGCTCGGGCTCATGCTCCAGCGCCTTGCGAAAACTCTTTTCCGCGCCCTTAAAATTTTCCTCCTGCACATAGATCCGGCCCAGGTAATAATCGGGAACGGGTGAATCGGGCTGCAGGCGGGCGTACGCCCTCATGTTTTCCTTTGCCTTGCTGTAGTCACCCGACTCCAGATACAGATTATTGAGGTACAGGTAGACCTCATCTTCGTCGGGCGCCTGTCGCAGGATTGCCGCGTACTCTTCAATGGCCGCGTCACGGTCCGGCAGGGTTGCGTAAATCCCGGCAAGCAGGAGCCGTGCCTGGAGATTGGATGGATCGCGCTGGATGATCTTCACGCACGCCTGTTGCGCCTCCGCCAGCTTGCCGGACTGCAGATAAAGGCCGGCCACCTCAAACAGCAAAAACGGCGAATCGGGATCAAACGAGAGCGCCAGGTTGTAATGCTTCATGGCGCCCTCCGCATCCCCCTGGGAGCGATACAGCTGGGCCATCAGAAAATTGTAGTAGAGCGCCGGCGGTGCCTGAGCCGGCGGTTCGGCGGTGCGTTGCGGCGGCGGTGGGACGGCGGGCGCCGCTTCTTGCACCGCCGGTTGCCGCACCCCGGCGCATGCGCCGAGCAGCAGCATGACCATGAGCCATAAGACTATCTGTTTCTTGCGCATAGCTCTTTATTTGTGCCTTTCGCCATCAGGCGATGACGCGCCGGCAATAAGCCGACGCTGCGGAATAGGGAGAATCCAAACACCCCTTTTACTGGTATGGTACCATAAAATGCATCAGGGCGCAATTCAAAGTCAGGCACCCCGCAGCGGCGCCGCGGGGTAGTCCGGCAGATCATGGCAGGTTGTGGCAATCGCAGGTTCAGCCGGCTACCGCTCACAAGGTTTCGTCCAGGTTGATCTCGCTCACCGTTCCCAGCGCGCTCAGCCGCCCGTCAAAGCCGTTTTCATTGCCCACCACCATCAGCACCATGCGGTCGGGCTGCAGCTGCTGCGCCGCCACCCGGTTGATGTCATCGACCGTGAGCGACATAACCCGGTCCCGGTAGGTGTGCAAAAAGTCCTGCGGCAATTTGTCATAGGCCATGCCGACCTGGGCTTGGACAATCTGCGCCGGGGAGGTGCATTCAAAAACGAAGTTGTTGACGATGCTGCTCTTCGCCCACTCCAGCTCATCCCGGGATATGCCCTTTTCCTTCACGCTTCCGATTATGTCCCGCATCAGCCGGATGGCTTCCAGGGTGGAGTCCGACTTGGTGAAGCAGTAGGCGGCAAAAAGACCATGGCCCGCTTCGGCAGTATAGATGCTTCCCACGCTGTAGGCCAGGCCGCGGTTGGAGCGCACCTCGGACATGAGGCGGGAGCGGAACCCGCCGTCACCCAGCATGAAGTTCAGCACCTCGAATGCGAAAAAATCGGGATGGCTTTTTCCCACCGCCGCCTGGCCCATCACAATGGTGGACTGGGGAAGGTCCTTGTAGGCGTAATGAATGCTCGCGGCCGGCGCCGCTCCGGGCGGGATGGGGGGCGCCTCCGCCCCGGCGGGTTTCCATGCCGCAAACAGCGCCTCGAACGTCCGGATCATGTCGTCGCGCCGAAAATCCCCCGACACCCCCAGAATGATCGAATCGGGATGCACATAGGTCCGGTGAAATGCGATCATATCCTCGCGGGTAATGGCGGAAACCGTTTGCAGCGTGGGCACCCGCCCGCGGGGATTGCCCCGGAAGAGTATTCTTCTGAACTCGCGGAAGGCGATTCCCTGCGGGTCGTCATTGCGGCGGCGTATCGCTTCCAGCTCCTTCTTGATCGCCAGGTCAACCTTGTCCTGCGCGAACACCGGATGCATCAGGACGTCGGCGAAGATGTCGAGCCCGACCTCGCGGTCCTTGCTCAGCACCGAGAGCGACGCGATGCCCGCCTCCCGGCCGATGCCGGTTTCCATGGCGGCGGCGATGAACTCCAGCGTTTGATTGATGTCGTCTCCCGAACGGGTGCTCGTCCCCCCGGTCCGCATGACCGCCCCGGTGAGCGCTGCCAGACCCAGCTTGTCCGCCGGCTCGTAGACCGAGCCGGTCCGGATCATGGCGACGAGGTTGAGCAGCGGCAGCTCATGATCCTCCCTGAGGTAGAGCAGCATGCCGTTTGACAGCCGCACCGGATCCGCCTGGGGGAAATCGAAGCGAACCGGCGGAAACGAGAATTTCGCCGGCGCCTGCAGCGCCGGCGGCCGACAGGCAGCCAGCAGCGCAAGGAACGCCACCGCCGACGCCAGGACCGCTGCGGCGCGAATGCCCTTGTCTCGGGGTAGCCAGCGGTATGCACTCATGGGGCGACTGCTCCTTCGGTTGGCCGGTTTTCACCGGCAGGCCCTTTTCTTACCAGGGTGGCGACGGTGCGGTTCCGCGGCACCAGATAGCGCTTCGCCGCCCGGCTCACATCATCGGCGGTAATGCGGCTGATGACATCAAGGTGGTTCTCGATATACCGCCAGTCCCCGGCAAGACACTGGTAGTAGGAAAGCTGCGCCGCCAGCCCGGCATTGGAAGCAAGCGACCTGATGAAACCGGCCTCCAGGTTGTTCTTTACCTTGGCAAGCTCCCGGGGCGTCACCGGCTGGTCGCACAGGATCGCAAGCTGCCGGTACACCTCCTCCTCCACTTCCGCGCAGGTATGGGGGCTGCGGGGGGTGACGAAGAGGGCAAAGAGGTTGGGATACCTGCTCCCGGGAATGCCGTTGGCGGTGCTCACGCTGACGGCTACTTTTTTCTCTTCCACCAGCGTCTTATACAGGCGGGAGGTCCTGCCGTCGGAAAGGATCATGTCGATCACATCAAACACGTAATCGTCAAAGTGGGGCATGGCCGGCTTATGATAGCCGATCATCACCTGGGGATAGGCATCAAACTCGACGCTGATCCGCCGTTCGCCTGCCTGCGGCGGCTCCTCGCTTCCCGGCAGCGCCGGAATCTCCTGCGGAGGGATGCCGCCAAAGTAGTCCTCGATGACGGTGAGCGCCCGCTTCGCGTCAACTGCCCCGACCACTGCAATCACCGCATTGTTGGGGGCATAGTGCCGTTTGAAAAACCGCTCCACCCGCTGCTTGTTTAAAAAGCGCACATCCGAATCCCATCCGATGATGGGTCTTCCGTAGGAATGGGCCATGTACGCCGCGGCGAAAAAGTTCTCCATCAGCATGCCCTCGGGATCGGTCTCCTCCCGCTGTCTCCGTTCCTCCCGCACCACATCCCGCTCTGAATAGAATTCCCGGAACACCGGGTTCACCATCCGGTCCGACTCAATCCGCGCCCAGATCTCCATGCGATTGGCGGGAAGGCTTACCTGGTAGGTGGTGAGATCACAGCCGGTGGAGGCATTTAAGCCCTCCGCGCCGTTCTCTTCGTACAGCGAGCTGATCTCGTCCTTGACCACCCATTTCCTATGCTCATCCTGCAGGGCGGTGAGTCGCTCCCGCAGGGCGGCGATGGCGGCCTCATCGGCCTTCTCCCCTTTCATCCGCTCCCGGTCGATCCGTTCGGCTACCTCGTCTATCGACTTAAGCAGTTTCATCTCCTGTTTATAATCCCTGGTCCCCAGGGTTTTCGTACCCTTGAACAGCAGGTGCTCGAGCAAATGGGCGGTTCCGGTCTCGCCGGCCGGCTCATCCACCGCGCCGACCTTGAAGCGCAGGTAGAACGACGCGACCGGCGCCACCGGCCGCTCCAGGATCAGCACCTTCATGCCGTTTGTAAGGTTAAACTCCTGCACCCGCCCCTCAAGGCTCAACCCCGCGGCAATGCCCGGAAGGAACAACAACGCTGCAATGACCAGCGCACATGCGGACCGCTTCATCTGACGCACCCATTCACTCATGCCCGGACTCTCATGATGGTTCCACCGTTGTTGCGGCTCTGCAAGCCCCCTCCCCCTGCGCCGCACGTTAATGAGCAAGCCTCAACCTGCTGTATCAACAGCCTGCTCGGCTCAATCCATCGCCGGATCGCCTGCTTAGCTCAAGCGCCTTCACCAGTCTGGTCACGACCGTATGATAGGGCACAGGAACACCGCATGCCTCACCCGCCCCGGCAACCGCCCCGTTGATGGCATCGATTTCCGTGCGCCTCCCGCCCAGGACGTCCTGCAGCATGGACGATCGGTTGGCGGAGGTGCGCCGGCACACCTCCGTCACCATGGCCACGGCGTCGCCGGCATTGATGCGGATCCCCCGCGCCTCCGCCACCGCGCAGGCCTCCCTGACCAGGCGATCCTGGACATCCGCCAGAGCGGGGTTTTCGATGAGGTCGCCGTTGCATAATCCGGTAAGGGCGGTGAGGGGGTTGATGGCGGCATTGACCACCAGCTTCCTCCACAGGGTTGCCGTCAGATCCCCGGTGACGGCGGTGGTGATGCCGGCGCGGTTGAAAAGCCCCGCCACCGCATTCAGCTCGCCGCTCCCGGCGCTCCCGAACGCGCCGATCACCGTGTCCCCGCTGCCGGCATGCCGGATGCGGCCGTGTCCCAGCAGGGTTGCCCCATGGGCGGTGGTGCCGCCGAGCAGCCCATCCCGCCCGGTCACCGCCGCGATGGTTTCGAGGTTATTAAGGCCGTTTTGCAGGGTGAGCACCAGCGTGGCGTCACCGAAGACATCGCCGGCGCCGACCACCGCCCCGGCCGTGTCATAGGATTTGACAAACACAATGACCAGGTCGGCGACGCCGATATCCCGGGCAACGGCGGTCGCGGTGGAAAGGCTGATGCGGTGCGTCCCGGCCGGGTCCTCCAGCACAAGCCCGCCTTCCCGGATGGCCCGGACCCTATCCTCGTCGGTATCCAGCAGCCAGGTGTGGTGACCGGCCCGGTGCAGAAAACAGGCAAACAGGCTTCCCATCGCCCCTGCCCCGATTATGGCTATCTTCATCCTACCCATCCGCGGCCAGGCTGTCCGCCAGCCTCCTCGCTTCGGTGACGACAGGACTGCCCTCCTGCCAGATGGAACGCCGGGAGAGATCCGCTTCTATGATCGTTTCATCATGGGGGATATACGCGAGGATGGGGATGTCGGCGGCAACCTCACGGAAAAAATCACGGTCCGACTGCCGGCGGATTTTATTGGCGATGCCGTACACGCTGGTGATGCCGATATCATGCGCCAGCTTTGTTATCTGGCGCGCCGTTTCAATGCTGCGCATGCCCGGCTCCAGCACCACGATAAAATGATTCACCGCCTGGGCGGTGGCGCGCCCGAGGTGCTCCACGCCCGCCTCCATGTCCATGACCACCACTTCGTTTCGATAAAGGATAAGGTGCTGCACCAGCGACTTGAGCAGGACGCTTTCCGGGCACACGCAGCCGCCTCCCCCCTTTTTTACCGATCCCATGACCATCAGCCGGATGCCATGATGCTCAACCCACAACTTTTCAGGCAGGTCATCAACCCGGGGATTTAAACGGAACAGGCCGCCGGAGGTGCCCGGTTTTGCGCCGGTGCGCGCTTCGATCAGATCGGCCAGTCCGCTGATCGGCGCGGGGCGCAGCCCGGCGGGGATCCCCAGGGCTGATGCGAGATTCGCGTCGGGATCGGCGTCAATGGCCACCACCGTGCGGCCTTTCTCCGCGAAGGCACAACAGAGGGCCGCCGCCACGGTGGTCTTGCCCACCCCTCCCTTACCGGTTACCGCAATTTTCATAAGCATCGCTCCCTGCCGGCCGGGTGCCGCCCCTCCGGCCCGTTTCGGGTACGGCGCTATAGTAGTAGCTCCCCGGCCAAAAGTCAACGCATTCTAAGCGGTCAGGATCGCCGCCGGGGGGCGGCGGTCGAGCCGACCGCCTGACAAATTCACTTGACATCAGCGCCCGTTCGGATATATGAGTGTACTTATAAATGTGTGAGCATCTTATCGTCGGGTTGCTTCCGGAGCGCAGGGAGCCATTCCACAGGACGCCAATGGTGAGCAGGAAAACGCCGGTGCGGCGCAGAGAACGGAAGAAGCAGGTAACGCGGGACGCCATATTCACGGTGGCGCAGGAGCTGTTCAACCAGAAGGGCTTTGACAGCACGGCGGTCGAGGACATTACCGAGAAGATCGACATTGCCCAGAGCACCTTCTTCAACTATTTTCCCCGCAAAGAGGATTTGCTGGTCGAAATCTTCAAGGAAAAGATTCCCTTTCTGCGCAAGAAATGCCGGGCAATCGTTTCGACGGATGATCCGATCAAAGCCAAGATCAACAAGGTGTTTGCTGTAACTGCCCGCATTGCCGCGCAAAACCAGGAAATCACCCGCGCCATCCTGCTGAAGAATTTGTCCAGCTTCAGCAACAAGGAGTACAACGGCCTCTTTTTCGATGATTTCCGTCAGTCCCTTTCGCTGATCATCGAAAAGGGGCAGCAGCAGGGCCACATGCGCAATGATGTGCCGGCGCTGAAGCTGGCCACCCTGCTGGAGGGAATTTTTACGCTTTTTATCATTGACTGCCTGATTAAAAAAAGCTATAGCATGACCTCGCAGGAGCTTTTTCACCGTCTTGATCTCGCGCTGGAAGGCATGATGAGGGGCGAAGCGACAGACGGGGTTAACGGTCCTGCACATCTGCCACAGGAGGAGGAAGCACCATGAGCAAACAATATGATCTCATAGTAGTCGGCGCCGGCCCGGCCGGGCTTACCGCGGCCAAGATAGCGGCGGAAAACGGGCTTGCAGTTGCGCTGCTCGAGCGGAAAGACAGCCCTTCGGACATCCTGCGGATGTGCGGCATGATGCTGGTCACCCTCACCGGGAACTACATGGGGGAACGGCTTACCCACAACGAACAAAGCGGCGTGCTGGGTTTTCCCCATCACGGGTTCAGCCTGAAATACGATGGCCCCACCAAGGATTTTTTCGCCTGGGAAATTTACTCACCCGGCGGGGAAAGCATCACCTTCGGCAACTATGCGGCCAATGTCCAAAAAGGGCGGGCCGGCAGGGCCAGCGCGGTTTATCACAAGGGGCGACTGCTGGCCGGCTTGACCGAAGAATGCAAGCGCCTCGGGGTCAAGGTGTTCACCGGGCAGAACGTCATCCGGGCGTCAAAGGACGGCCAGGGGGTCCTGGTGTACACTGCCGGGGGCAGGGCGTTTAAAGGCATGTTCGTCATCGCCGCTGACGGGAGGCAGTCGCGGATTGCCCGCAGCATGGGTATGAACCGGGGCCGCCGTCTCTACGCCACGGTCACCTCCATCGGGTACGAGATGACCAACCTCAGCCTGGACCATCCCTACGCGCTCCATCAGCCGCTGTTTAAAAGCGGTGACCCGCCCATGATGGGTTTCATCGTTCCGCGCGCCTGGGACCACGAAGGGGAAGACGTGTGGCTGGTGATGATATCAAATGTTGACATGCAGGGGGATCATGAAGGCATCTTTGATGAATTGACCCAGCGCAGCCGGTTTGCCCCCTGGTTCAAAAAGGCCCGCAAGATTCGCCGCTGCGGCTGCACCGGCAACATGTATGCCCCGCTGTTTTACCCCTATAAGGACAATGTGCTCTTTGTGGGTGATGCGGGCTGGTGCCAGGAAGCCGAGATGACCGGCGCGGTGATGAGCGGATGGAAGGCCGGGAATACCGTGGTCTTTGCCATGCAGGAGAAGCAGTACAACGCGGCGGGCATGGCCCCCTACCTTGCATGGTGGAAATTCGCCTACCTCGACAAGCTCGATTACAATGTCTTCCTCAAGAACCTGTACATGCCCCTTCTCTGTTCGGACGGCGAGATTGACTATCTCTTCGGCATCATCAACGAAACCCTCCCCACCGTGCTGGACCCCTACGAGATTCCGGCGCACATGGGCGCTGCCCTGGCCAAGGTCATCCCGGCTATTCAGAAGGAGCGGCCCGAGCTGCTGAAAAAAATCGAGCAGTTCAGCTCGTATCCCCCGCACGTGGTATTGCGGAACACCATCAGGTCCGGCTTTCACTGCAACTTTACCATCTGATCGCAACAAACCTATATACACCGGCAACCAAGGAGGGAAGACATGAAACTCACGACAAGAACCTGCTGCTCCATTGTGGTAATACTGCTGCTTGCGGCGCTCTTCACCCCCCCGCCCGCACAGGCGGAAGGCAAAAAGGGGCTTCTGGTTTACAGCTCCATCTACGGGTCGACCGTCGAAGTCGCCTACTGGATCAAGCAGCTGATCGGGCCGGAAAACCTGCTGGACGTGAAGCCGCTCAACCAGGTCATCACCATCAAGCCCTACGACTATGTGATCATCGGCAGTCTGATCAGGAATGAAAAACCCGCGCCGGAAATTTATAAGTTCGTGGAAGCCAACCAGGATGAGCTGTCCCGAAAAGAGGTGGCCTATTTTCTTACCTGCGGCGACAACGACGAGACCCAGATTCTCAAGACTCCCGGGGGCACGCCCCACCTCATCGCCGGCCGGAATTACCTCGCCGACATCATGGAAAAATTCCCCACGGTCAAGCCGGTGGTGATCGGCGGATTCGGCGGCCGTCAGGTGCTGACTAAGATGAACATTAAGGATACCTTATTTACCTGGCTCCTGGGCAAGCTGGCCAAGGAAGGCGCTCCCTGGCAGGGGCTGGATATCTGGGAATCGCTCATGGTCGAGCGCGTGGAGGTCTTTGCCAACGAAATCAGGACCACTATTCTTGGCCTGCCGGTGCGGGCTGATGTGGAACAGTACCGGGGATACTGGACATCGCTCCAGCCGGGTTCGCTGGCCGACCCCACCAAGGCAAAATTCAAGCCCAAGCCCTACAATGAGCACCACAGCACCGACAGGATTTTTTATACACGGTCACGCATCAGCAGCACCATGGACACTGCCCTGGCCGTGCTTGGGACGTGGGCACAACAGCAGGGTATCACCCTGCAGGAGCAGAAGAAGTCTCCCTTTAATGTTTATTATCATGCGGTGAAGACTTACGACGGCAAGGAGCAAACCCTGCATATCGTTGCCGCCGTTCTCACCGAGGATCCCGGCAACGTGCACATCTCATTCCGCTCCTATGACAAGCCCGACGTGAGAAAGGGAGCGGAGGCTGATGTGGCCAAGGCAGAGGAACTGCTCTGGGGAGAGGGAAGAAAGGTTGAGGGAGAAAAACGGCAGACCATTCAGGAAATTATTGGCCGCATCAAATGATCCCTGTAACAGCCGGGCAACACTGCCTTTACAATCCGGGGAACAGCCATGGCACTTACCATACTTAAATATCTTGTGTACACCCTGGTGGGGATCATTCTCCTGGCCGCACTCATCGCCACCCCCCTCATCATCAAGGCCCGCAGCGAGGGGCAGCGGATGTATGAGAAGTACGACCGCTACACCCGGGACACCCTGGCCCGGTCAATGACCCTCACCCCCTACCCCAGCAAGGCGGAATACCGGGTGGTTCATCCCTGGAAGGGGCTGAAGTTGCTCAGGTTTGCCATCGAGGCCTGGGAGACCGACAAATTCAAGCGTGTCAACACCCTCGATGCCTCGCTCATGGTCTTCATGAAGATGTATACCCTGCTCATCCTCCCCAGCTATAATTATAATCTGCCCATGCTCTCGGCGGATATAATCTTCATGGGCGGCAAGCGGGTCTTTGTCATCGAGCTGATTGACCCGGCGGGCATCAGGGATGACAACCTTGAAGCCGGCTACGCCAGAATGCGCGCCCTCAAGCCGGCGGAGGGGACCCTGGAAAAGATGGAAGTTAACATGGAGTGGGCAAAGGACGCGGTGAAGGATGTCAGCATCCACAACCGTGCGGACCGCACCCGGGATGACCTGCTTTTTGACCTTTACACCTCATACCTGAACACCTACCTGGACATGGCCCGAAATGCCCGGCCCATCAGCGCCGAGGAAAGCGGGAAGGTCAAGGCCGGCATGGAGTGGTATGTTGACACCCTCATTGCCAAGGGTGGCCCGGCGGTAAACGTTTTCAAGACCATTCTCGGACCTGCCAAGCAGAAGGAATATGTTCGTACGGTCATGTTCGGCCTGGATTAGCCGCCGCAACACGCAATAAAATAACACGTACCCAGCCGGTTTCGCATGCTCGGCATGCACACCGGCTTTTTTATGACCATAGTCATTGTCTGAATAAAAAATTAACATTATTTAAAAAAATACTTGCCCTACACAAAGCATTATGGTTATATGAGCCATACACTATGACAACCCTCTCCTGCCATCTCAAACCTCCATTATACTGTTATTACCATGCGACACAGACATGCTTCTCGTAGTTTGCTCCAAGACCTGCTTGTGCTTATCCTTATGCTTGCCGGATGCGGTCCCGCTCCTTCCCCTCCCGTTCAGAAACCTCCCTTCGCCATGGTCACCGGTGAAAATCTTTTCGCCGTCAGCGCTCCCGATCCCGAACATGCATGGGCGGTCGGATTCAATGCGCTTATCGCCCACACCTCCGACGGGGGAACAACCTGGGAGATCCAAAACAGCGGCGTGACGGTTCCGCTCTATGATGTCTCATTTGTTAATCCCCAGACCGGCTGGATAGCAGGCGGCCGGGGCACCATATTACATACGGCAGATGGAGGAAAGACCTGGCAACCGCAGACCAGCGGCACCAATCGCCAGCTCTTTGGAATTGACTTTGCCGATGAGACCTTCGGCTGGGCGGTGGGTGAGTTCGGCACCATTCTGCACACCGCCGACGGCGGCGCCACCTGGGTTTCCCAGGGGTCGGGCGAAGACCGGATTTATAATGATGTCTGCTTCGTCGACCGGCAGAACGGGTGGGTGGCCGGCGAGTACGGTTTGATCTATCACACCCGGGACAGCGGCGCCGCCTGGGAGCTGCAGATGTGCCAGGATATCATCTGCAAGGTGGATGAAACCCAGTGGGAGACCCCCACCCCTTCCCTGTACAGCATCCGGTTTACCGATGCGATGCACGGCTGGGCCTCGGGCATGGACAGCGTCACCATTGCCACGGAAGACGGGGGCATCACCTGGAAGAAAATCAAAAACCCGCTGGAGAACGAGCGGCTCACCCTTTATAAGGTCGCCGCCCATAACGGCGCTGTCTGGGTCGTCGGTCAAAAGGGCGTTTACCTGTACTCCAAGGACAGCGGCACGTCCTGGAATCGGCCGCAGGACGCCACCAACACCAAGTTCTGGCTGCGGGACATGACGTTTTCCACTGCAACCACCGGATGGGCGGTGGGCTCCCGCGGCACCATCATTAAAACCGAAGACGGCGGGGAAAGCTGGAAGATGCTCTCCGGCATCCCGCTTACCTTTAAATAAAGACTGCCGTCACCCGGATGAACCAAATAATGAACCATACCTTACTTACGGAACAGACCCATGACTGACCGCCTGATGAAAAAACTGGCCGATTTTGTTATTACCAGGCGTTTGCTGGTACTCATCATCATCACCGCCATCACCGTCTATTTCGGCTACCAGTGCCGGTACCTCACGGTTGGAACCAACTTTAATGAACTGCTTCCCCAGACGCACCCCTACGTAAAAATCCACAATGAATTTCGTGAGGTCTTCGGCGGAGCCAATTTTCTGGTGATCATGGTTTCAGTAAAGGACGGCACCATCTTCAACCGGGAGACCCTGGAAAAAATCCGTTACCTTACCAACGAACTGGAAGGTCTGCCCGGTATTGACCGCTACAAGATTGTCTCCATCGCCTCACGCAAGCTGAAGAACACCCAGATTACCTCGTGGGGCCTGGAGGCGGTGGCCCTGATGTATCCCGAGGTTCCCAAAGACGACAAGGGGATGGCGGCCCTCAGGAACGCCATTTATTCCAACGAGGCCTACTACGGTTTCTATGTTTCGCTGGACTCGAAAAAGTCTCTCATCTTTGCCGACTTCTTCGAGGGGGAGCTGAATTATACCGCCGTGTATCAGCAGCTGGAGGCAATGCGCAAGAAGACCGAAGACGGCAACACCACCGTTTCCATCGTCGGGCATCCCATGCACCTGGGGGTGGTGGCGAGCATGATCAATCTGGTCAACATGATCATGCTGGGCACGGCGATCGTCATCCCCATCCTGCTCTTTTTCGCCTATCGTTCCATCTGGGCCACCATCATGGTCCCCCTCGCCGGGGTGGTTTCCGGCATCTGGGGGCTGGGATTCATGGGCATCATGCGCTACAATCTTGACCCGCTTATTTTTGTCATGCCCTTCCTCATCTCGCTCATGGCCTTCCGCCATTCGCACCAGCTCTATAACCGTTATTACGAGGAATATGCCAAGACCAAGAACAACCTGGCCGGCATACGGGTGATCATCGAAAACATGTTCATGGCCGGACTGACCAGCATCATAACCGATGCCTTCGGCATTGCCATTGTCGCCCTTGCCCCCATACCGGTTTTAAAAAACATGGCCGTCGCCGGCGCCTTCTGGTCCATCATAACCGTCATCGTCGGTCTGATTCTGACGCCGGTGCTTTTGAGCTATGTCCCCATCTCGTCCAAATTCGTTGAGCAGATGGAACGCGAACGAATCGCCGATGAACGACGGGAGGGTTTTGCCAACCGATTTGCCGACTGGCTGGGGCCCTGGCTCATTTCAAAGAAGGGGCTTTACACCGTATCCATCGTCATACTGATAATACTCGGATTTTCCTATTACTGGTCTGAAAAGTTGATTATCGGCGATGCCCAGGTCGGCTCCAACCTCCTCTATCCCGGCTCCCGCTACAACCAGGACAGCGTGCGCATCAACCAGAACCTGCCGCTGATCAATCCCCTTTTCGTCGTGGTGAAAGGCGACAAGCAGCGCTCCCTGACCAATCCCCTGGTGATGGAGGATGTTAAAAAATTTACCGACTACATGATGAAAAACTCCGGGGCCGCCGGCTACCAGAACATCATCGCCCCGCTCATGACCATGCCCCAGAAGTTCCATGAGGACGACCCCAAGTGGGTCGGCCTGGCGGACGACCCCACCGCGGCCAGCGCCAACCTGGTGGGACTGCTCTTTGCCTTTGAACCGGGGGACATGAACAAGTTTATCGATCCCAAGATCATGCAGACCAACGTGGTCGTCTATTACAAGGACAAAACCGGCCCCACCATCGATCGCGCCATCGCCACCGCCAAGCGGTACATCAAGGAATATTCCCGCCTGCCGGAGGGCTTTCAATACAGTCTTGCCGGCGGGGTTATCGGGACCGAGGCATCCATCAACGAAATGGTTGCCTCCAAGCAGCTGCAGACCCTTATCATCGCCCTGCTTGGCGTCTTCTTTTTCTGTACCTTGAACTTCATGTCCATCAAGGCGGGCCTGGCCCTGACCCTTCCCCTGGCGCTTTCCAACTTCATGGCCTTTGCTTATATGGCCATAGCCCAGATCGGGCTTTCGGTTTCAACCCTGCCGGTGTCCGCCGCCGGAATCGGCATGGGGGTGGACTACGGCATTTATCTCATCGCGCGGATGGAGGAGGAAAAAAAGCTGGACCCCTCGGCGTCGATCAATGCGGTGATGATCCGCACCATTCAAACCTATGGAAAGTCGATCATGTACATCGCCGGGACCCTGGTTGCCGGGCTTCTGGTCTGGGTATTGTCGCCGCTCAAGTTCCAGGCGCAGATGGG
>CAZWCD010000040.1:10633-20177 GCA_964632275.1 uncultured Thermodesulfobacteriota bacterium | reverse complement strand
TGCATGATGGACTGCCGGCACTGCCGCGCCGGGGAAAAACCGGCAAGTGCGGATGGCGAACTTTCCACCCGGGACTGCCTGCGGCTTATCGATGATATTGCTTCGTTTGCCTCGCCGGTGGTCATGCTCACCGGGGGCGAACCCATGCTCCGGGACGACCTGCCTGAGATCGTTCACTATCTGGGCGGTAAGGGCATCGGCACCACCCTGAGTCCCTGCGGTCCCCTGGTCAAGGAAGACGCTCTCGCCCCCTTAAAAGACGCCGGGCTCGGGTATATTTCCTTCAGCATCGACGCCATTGATCCCGCTGCGCACGACTCGTTCCGCCGATATCCCGGCGCCTTCGCCTCGGTGCTCAAGGGAATCGATGCGGCTAAAAAAGCGGGTCTCCCCTTCGCGATTCTCACGACCGTCACCAATCGCAATGTCAGCGATCTGCCCCGGATTATCCGCTTCGCCGGCGACCTGGGGGCGGCCTTTTTCATTCCCTTTTTCCTGGTCGCCACCGGCAAGGGGAAAGACATCAGGCATGATCAGTTGTCTCCCGCAGCATACGAGGATTGTCTCAATTGGCTCTATGATGTATCCATCGGTGGGTCTAATCTCCCGACGGGAAGCGGTATGGTGATCCGCCCCGGCTGCTCCCCCCACTTTTACCGCATTGTTCACCAGCGGGAAGGTTCATACAAGCTCTCCTTTTTCAACACGCCCATCATCGACGGCTGTCTTGCCGGGATCTCCTTTCTCTTCATTTCGCATACCGGCGTGGTGCAGCCGTGCGGCTATCTGGACCTGCCCTGCGGCGACGTTCGCCGGGAATCCCTGCAAACCATCTGGAAGGACTCGCCGGTTTTTCGCACCATCAGAAACCCCCATGCCTATGAGGGCAAATGCGGCGCCTGCGAATTCTTACGCGTCTGCCGCGGTTGCCGGGCGCGGGCCCGCGCCGAATCGGGCAATTATATGGATGAGGACCCCTTCTGCAGCTACCTTCCGGCTCGACCGGCCAGGACCCGGCAGGCGACGGAAGCCATCATGAGGGATACCAGCTGCCCACCTTCGCGGGCATGATGGTGCTTTGCTCAATGAGTGATAGCGGCCGCAATGAGTGCAGATGGGCGGCCTTTGCCGGCGCAGCGATCCCAAGGGATTGCCGAGGCGCTTGTGTTCCATCCACCATACCTGTCCGTGTAATGATGAGGGGGCTCCCATGGCGCATGCAAAACTTCTCCAGGCAGCCGAAGAAACCGGCGACACCCTGTACCGGGCACAATGCAGGCTTACCCACCTAGAAAACAGGCTCAAGCGTTTAAGCAGCAACGAGGAGGAAGTCGCAAAGGGTGAGCTGGAAATCATCATGGAACGGGCTGATGCGATTATGATCGGCACGCATGCATCCTGCCCAAACCATGCCGATACGAGTGTGCTCATCAGCAAAACCCGCCTGGCGCTCCTCATCAGAGAATGCCGGGAGGGGGTATTTATTGTCGATAAGTCCGGGAGCATCCAGGAGACCAACGGCAACCTGGAAGCCCTGCTGGGGTACCGGCGAACCGATTTTAAAAACATCTCGCTCAAATCCATCTTTCCACTGGCGGATCGGCTGGAGAGCGTGACCAAGTATTTTGACGCGTTCACCAATCACATGTACCTCTTTTACGAGCGGAAAAAATTCAACCTCTCACCCATTGAAACAACCGTATTGGACAAGCGCAAACGTCCGGTGCCCTTTCAGGTCAAGGCCATCTACCTGAAGAACAGCCGCGCCCAGCTCATCGGCGCCCTCTTTCTGCTCAGGGACATCAGCCTGCGCCGGAGGCTGGAAAAGCAGATCCAGGCGGAGAAAAAAAAGCTGGAAGAAATCCTCGACGTCTCAAAAAAGATAGAAATCATTGAACGCTTAAAGCAAGACTTGGCGGAAAACACCATTTACATCGAGAGCATCATCGAGTCGTCCACCGACGGCATCGTGGTAACCGACACCTCCGGGTTCATCAAGCGGGTCAACCGGGCATTTGCCCGGCTTTTGGATTACGACGCAGCCGAGCTGATCGACAAGCACTGGGCGGAGCTGAATCCGCTCGAAGGCAGGGACTATTATACGCTCTACGGTGAGGCGGTCCGGGGCAGAAGCTACATCAAGGAGCTGCTGGAGCGCATGGGGGATCTCTTCAGCAAGGGCGAGGCCTATTTTGAGGCCTATCTGAAGCGAAACGGTGAAACCGTGGTCCCGGTGGGATGCGGTCTGTACTGGGTGCACAATAAAAAAGGGGAGCGCAGCGAAGGCATCGTCATCGTGCGGGATCTCACCGAACGGAAGGTCGCCGAAAAGAAAATAGAGCGGGCCTACTTTGAATTGCGTGAGGCCAAGGAGTACCTGGAAAACATCATCTCCACCACGGTTGACGGGATTATTACCACCGATCCCGAGGGCGTCATCGAACGGAGCAACGAGTCCATTGAAGTGATGACCGGCTACCGTGAAGACGAGCTCAAAGGCATGCACATTTCCCACCTGAGCCTGCATCGGGCTGACCAGGGATACCGGCAAACCATGAGCCGGATGGTCACGGAGCTGTTCAAGGACGGGCGGGTGACCGGCATCGAGTCTGTCTGGAAGGGTAAAAACGGCGCGCACCTTCCCATTGAGGCCAACGCGGCGCTGCTCAAGGACAAAAAGGGCATTGTGGCCGGGGGCGTCATCGGGGTGAGGGACGTGCGGGAGCGGAAAAAGCTGGAAAAAATGAAAAACGATTTCATCTCCAACATATCCCATGAACTGCGTACGCCGCTCACCTCGATCAAGGGTTCCATCGACAACCTGCTCGACGGCATTGCCGGGCAACTCAATGAGGGCCAGCAGGAATACCTGACGATCATCAACGCCGAATCAAACCGGCTGGTGCGGCTGATTGACGACCTGCTTGACCTGAACAAGCTTGAAGCGCGCAGCCTGAAGCTCCTGCCCGTCGAAGTAGAATACATATCCCTGGTGGCGCAGGCGGTGTACAGCTTAAAGGAGCTGGCCTATGAAAAAGGCCTGTCCATAGTCATGGAGTGGGCTGCATCGGAACTACCCCTGGCCGCCGACCGGGACAGAATTTACCAGGTGCTGCTCAACCTGATCAACAACGCCATCAAGTTCACCGAGCGGGGAGCAGTGACGGTCATTGTCGAAGACGTGAACAATGGATCGGTCACCACCCGCATCCGGGACACCGGGGTGGGAATTCCGCGGGATGAGGTTGAAAAGATATTTGACCGGTTTTACCAGATACAGCGCCCGCTTGCCGAAAAAAGCAGGGGCGCCGGCCTGGGACTGGCCATCAGCAAAAGTTTAATCGAGATGCATGGCGGCACCATAACCGTGGAGAGCCGGGAGGGAGCGGGCAGTGAATTCACCTTCACCCTCCCCCTGCAAGGCGCAGAATGAAGAAACGCATACTGGTGGCGGATGACGACAGGGCGGTGGTCAAGGTGCTGAAGGACCGGCTTGCCTACTGGGGCTACGAGGTGGACACCGCCTTTGACGGAGAGGAAACCATGCACAAGCTCG
Organism: uncultured Thermodesulfobacteriota bacterium; assembly: GCA_964632275.1. Classification (GTDB taxonomy): domain Bacteria; phylum Desulfobacterota; class WTBG01; order WTBG01; family WTBG01; genus CAZWCD01. Next base: position 16,621 of record CAZWCD010000040.1, on the reverse strand, counting down.
GAAGCTTCAGGCCCGATCTCCTCATGCTGGACATCAAGATGCCCAAAATGAGCGGCATGCGCGTCCTTCAAGAAAGCAAGCGGCAACAGCGCGGCGTCTCCATCCTCATCCTCACCGCAGTGCCGTCGGAGGCGCTGATGTGCAGCTGCCTGGCACAGGGTGCCGACGACTACATCGTTAAACCCTTTGACACCCGGCGGGTCAGGGAATCGGTTGAGAGAATATTTTCCTCCCGGCGGGACAGGGCGGATTATGAACAGCCATAATGTAAAAATAGCCGTCGCCGATGATGATCCGAGCATTGTTAAAATACTCAAGGACCGGCTGTCCGCGAAAGGGTTCCAGGTGCTGACCGCCGCGGACGGGGCGGAATGCCTGGCGCTGATGCAGAAGGAGAACCCTTCACTGGTCATACTTGATCTGCAGATGCCCCGGATGAGCGGCACGGAGCTGCTGGCGGAGATCAAGCGGCTCAACCTGGATGTCACCGTCATCATTCTCACCGCCTATGGGACCATCGAAGCGGCGGTGGAGGCCATGAAGAGCGGGGCGTATGATTTCATCCAGAAGCCGGTCGACTTTCCCCGCCTGGAGATCGTCATTACCAAGGCGGTGGAGCGCATCTACCTCCGGCACAAGAGCCGGAACCTGGAATCGAAGCTCAAGGAAAGCGAAGAAGAGATAAAATATTTGCGGCGGGAAATCGGGCGGGAATATGATTTCAGCAACATCATCGGCAGCAACCGGGAGCTGCAGCACGTGGTGCACCTGATCAAAAAGGTGGTGGACCAAAAATCAAACATCTTCATCCAGGGGGAAAGCGGAACCGGCAAGGAACTGCTGGCGCGGGCCATTCACTACAACAGCGCGCGGCGGGACAAAAATTTCGTGGCGGTGAACTGCGGGGCGATTCCGCGTGAGCTGCTGGAAAGCGAGTTCTTCGGCCACGTGAAGGGCTCGTTCACCAATGCCCACCGGACCAGGAAGGGCTACTTCGAGGAAGCCCACGAGGGCACGCTCTTTCTCGACGAGATCGGCGAGCTGGACCTGGAGCTGCAGGTAAAATTGCTGCGGGCGCTGGAGCGGGATGAAATCATGCGGGTGGGCGATCCCCAGCCCATAAAAATTGATGTGCGCCTGATCACCGCCACCAATAAAAACCTGCAGGAGCAGGTCAGCAAGGTCACTTTCCGCAAGGACCTCTTTTACCGCCTCTACGTCATTCCCCTGACCCTGCCGCCCCTGCGGGAACGAAAAGAGGACATCCCGCTGCTCATCGATCACTTCCTCAAGAAGATGGCCGGGAAATCCGGCAAGGGTCCGCACAAGATTTCGGACGAGGCCATGGCCCTGTTCATGAACTATTCCTATCCGGGCAACGTCCGGGAGCTGGAAAACCTGATCGAGCGGTCCATTCTGCTCTCCGAACACCCGCTCATTGTCCCGAAGGACCTGCCCCTGGAGCTTAAGGCCCACCAGCAGTCAGCCGCCGACGGCGGGCATGCCGCCGACGGGGGGATCGCCCTGAAGCTCTTTTCACGGGACGCCAAGCTCGCCGCCGAAAAACAGATGATCGCCAATACCCTCAAGGCCTGCAACTACAATTGCTCCAAGGCGGCGCGCATTTTACGGATCAGCCGCTCCAATTTATACAACAAGATCAAGCGCTGCACCATTCCGGTTGAAAGGGATTGAAGCAAAAAGTTGCCGCGTTCATTGAAGGCATACGTGAATGATCGCCCCGTTCATGCTTCTTCCTTATCCTCATCCCCGTCTTCCTTTTGTCGTCGCCGCGAAAACGGGGATTCGCATCTGAATGTCTTATGTGAATGAAAGGGCGACCGGCCGGTCGCCCCTCCAAGTCAGATGCTACTCCCATGGTAAAAAAGTACCCCTAGAGGTACTTTTTTATTTTATAACCCACCATCCCTACCTGCCGCGAAGGCTATCCCTTCTTGCATTCCTCCACATACTTGATGCGCAGGTCATGCAGCAGGCTTTCCATCAGGTGCTCTTCATCCTTGCTTAAGTTGCCCCGGGTCTTCTCCCGCAACACGCCAAGAATATCAATGGTCTGCTTGGCCATGACCAGGTTCCGCTCGCGCTTGCCGCTGACCGGGTCGGCAAACTCCCCGAAATGAAACAGGGCCGAACTGCTCAGGGTCAACACGAAGGACGCAAAATCAACGTCCGGCAGGGGAACCTCCCTGCCCTTCCGGTCATCCGCCTTGTGCTGCTTCGCGCCGTCGTCCGGCTTTGTTGTCTCGCCGCCGGCCTGCGGGGCCTTGTTGACCTCGCCATCCGCGGTAAACAGCCGCTTATCCTTTATGACAAAACCCTTTTCCTCTTTGTCCCGCTCGTCAGCCATGATCACTCCCTGTGTCGCGAACACCTCATCGCAAATGCACACCCGCCGGCGATACGCCCCGGCAACCGTTCCTACACCAGGGCCATCCCCTCCATACCTTCCACCCAGAGGCGGCCGTCCTTGAGATCCACCAGGAATTCGTCTCCCTGCTTCCATTTGAGGGTCAGCTCAATTTTCACTTTATCGTCTATGGTCCGCTTGAGAAAACGCGCACCGTATTTCGGGCTGTACCCGCATTCCACCAGATGATCGAGGGCCTCTTCGGTAACCGTCACCGACTTTCCCTTTGCCTTCATTTGCTGGTTGATCCGGTCCAGGTACATCCGGGCGATCGCCTTCACCTCGTCCCGGGTCAGCGGCGAAAAGACAATGATGTCGTCGATGCGGTTCAGGAATTCCGGGGAAAAGGTGTTTTCCACCTCTTTCATCACCGCCCGCTTCACCGAGAGCACCGCCTGGGAATCGGTCAGGAAGCCCATGGGCTTGGTCAGATTTTTAAACTCGTCGGAGCCGAGATTCGAGGTCATGATGATTACGGCGTCACTGAAATACACCCGCTTGCCCCTGCCGTCGGTCAGCCACCCTTCATCAAAAACCTGGAGAAACAGATTGAGGACATAGGGATTGGCCTTTTCCACCTCATCGAGCAGCAGCACGGTATAGGGGTTGTCCCGGATCTGGTTGGTCAGGACCCCGCCCCGCTCCGATCCGACAATGCCCCGCGGCATGCCGATGAGCTTGTCCACCGCAACCGTTGAATCCTTGTACTCGGACATGTCCAGCCGGATCATCTTCTTCTCGTCGCCGAAGAGAAATTCCGACAGCGCCTTGGCCAGCTCGGTCTTGCCCACCCCGGTGGGCCCCAGGAAGAGCAGCACCCCGTCCGGCCGCTCCGGCTTCTCCTTGAGCGGTCCCTTGTTCAGGCGGAGATATTTTGCCAAAGAGTTGATGGATTCCTTCTGCCCCACCACCCGCTGCGCCAGGGCATCCTCCATCGCGCTGAACCGTTCAGTGGTGTCGCGGTATACCATGTCCAGCGGCACCCGCGCCGTCTGGGAAACTACCTCGATGACATCCTTTGGCCGCACGCAGTCGGTCGGCCGGTTGATTTCAACCTTCACGCAGGAGGTGTCGAGCCAGGTGATGGGCTTGTCCGGCAGGCGCAGCGAGTGCTGGTACCGGGGGGAGAGTTCGAGCGCGGTTTCCAGCGCCTCATCGGTTATGCGCACGTTGTAATTCCGCTCGAGGCGGCCGCGCACCCCCTGGAGGATCTCCCGGGTGTCGTCGATGGATGATTCCTTGAGGTCGATGACCCGGAACCGCCGCGCCAGCGCCTCGTCCTCCTGAATGTAGATTTTAAACTCGGCGGAGGTGGTGGCCCCGATGATCTGCACCTCGCCGCGGGCCAGGGTCGATTTAAAGATGTTCGCCGCATCGGCGTTGACCCCCAGCGCCGATCCCGCACCGATGATGGTGTGGGCCTCGTCGACAAACAGGATGAGGTTTTTGGCCTCCTTCAGCTCATTAATGATTTTTTCAATCCGGTCCTCGAACATGCCCCGGAACATGGTGCCGGCGACGATGCTGTTCATCTGGAGGTTCACGATCTGGTGGTCCCGCAGCCGGGCGGGCACCGTTTCCGGCTCGAGCTCCAGCTTCTTGGCCAGCCCTTCCACCAGGGCGGTCTTGCCCACCCCCGGCTCCCCGATGATCATCACCGAGTTGGAGGTGTGGCGGTGGCAGAGTATTTCAATCATCTGGTTGATTTCCTGCTCCCTGCCGATAAACGCCGGAAGCTTCCCCCAGCGGGCGAGCTTGTTTAAATTGACCCCGAAATATTTCAGATGGGTGGGCAGCTCGAACTTCTTCTTGTATTTTTCCTTTTCTTCGGCGAGGAGGCGGGCCTTGACCGTGACCGTCTGGATCACCCGGTTGCTGTCCACCCCCATCTCATTGAAAATCCGCGCCGGGACGCTCTCCAGGTCCTGGAAGAACGCGATGAAAAGGTCGCTCGAATCAATCAGCTTTCTGCCGAAGTGCTGCGCCTCCTTCCATGCCAGCCGCAGAATATTCTTGGTCGCCGCGGTAACATGCACCCCCACCCCGAGATATTCAACCGATGACGAAAGGTAGTGCTCCAGCTGCTGCATGATGGTGTGAGGATCGACGCCCAGATCAAAGAGGATGTCCTGGAACAACGGTTCCTCGACCCGGCTGAAGGCGAGAAAAAGGTGTTCAACCCCCAGATGCCCGTGCTGCCTTTTCTTGGATTCTTCTATGGCAGCGGTTAATATTTGTCCAACCTTGTCGGAAAAGTAGTCCTTGTAATTCCCTAAGTCAATCACATCACCATCCTGTCTACGAAAGAGTGCACGACGTATCCGTCACCGCGCTGCGTCGCGCGTCTGACCGGCTCACCGGTTGCGGCAGTGTTCCTAATCATAACAGATACTGATGGATTTTTCAAATCAGTTATCCCCCCCTGACGTCGCTCTCATTTTCTCAATCGAACGCCGGGGCATGAAACTTGAGGTTCATTTCACACCGGGGCGTTCCCTGCCCGCGTCGGCCGCGTCGCCGGTTGCTGCGGCGTTGATGCCATCCCGGCTACAGCTTCTGAGCTTCCTTCCAGGTGTAATAAATGCGATGGAAAACCGTGAGGTGGGTGAAGACGGCCAAAATCCATAACACCACCGGCATTGCATTCAGCAGGTCCTGGAACAGGCCTCCCAGCGCCAGTAAAATGATGCGCTCCGCCCGTTCCATGATCCCCACATCACAGCGCGGAATGATATTCTCCGCACGGGCCCGCGCGTACGGGACCAGAATCGTCCCGATGGAAACAACCGCGGTGAGCACCAACAGCTGCATGTTCTGCTTGCCGGCGTAATAGATGATCAGCCCGATCAAAAGCACCAGGTCGGAGTAGCGGTCGATGACTGAATCGAGAAATCCCCCGAAACGGGTCACCTTGTTGAAGGTGCGCGCGACCGCGCCGTCGAGCATATCGCACAGCCCGGCCGAGAGCACCAGCACCCCGGCCAGAACCCAGTTGCCGGAGACAAACGCCGCCGCCGCCAAGATGTTCACGCACAAACCGAGGAGGGTAAAATGGGTGGGGTTGAGGCTGGTCTTTTTAAAAAAAAACCTGATCAGTCTGGATAACGGCGCTTCCAGACGATGTTTCACCGTTGAACTTAACATCCGACCCCGCCGCTCAATGCGTCATCCAGCCAGGCCATTGAGGCTGCGCTCGCGCTCATTTGACCTGATGCCTGCCCAGGCGTTCCCGAAACAACATTCGCTCACCGATCTCACTTGCCGCTGTCTTCAAACTCCGCGTCCACCACATCGTCTTCCCGCCGCGCCCCGTCGTCGGCACCGCCGGCCTCGCCGCCGGGAGGAGGCTGCTGCGCCCCCTGCTGCTGGGACTGGGCCTTGTACATCGCTTCCGCCATGCGGTGCGACGCCGTGGTCAGGATCTCCATTTTTTCCTTGATGGCGGCGACATTGCCGCTTTCCACCGCCGCCTTGGTGTCCTTGAGGGCATCTTCCACCGTCCGGACGTCGCTGTCCGTCAGCTTGTCCCGGTTTTCCTTGAGGACTTTTTCCGTCTGGTA
>CAZWCD010000040.1:0-10533 GCA_964632275.1 uncultured Thermodesulfobacteriota bacterium | reverse complement strand
GGGATGCCCACCAGCTGGAATTTCCCCAGCGTCCGGTTGTCGCGGGCCATTTCGCGCTCGCCCTGCAGTACGTGGATTTCAACACTGGTCTGCCCGTCGGCAGCGGTGGTGAAAATCTCGCTTTTGCGGGTGGGGATGGTGGTGTTCTTTTCGATCAGTTTGGTGCGCACTCCCCCGAGCGTTTCAATGCCCAGGGTCAGCGGCGTCACGTCCAGCAGCAGCACATCCTTCACCTCGCCGGCCAGGACCCCCGCCTGCACCGCCGCTCCCAAGGCAACCACCTCGTCCGGATTCACTCCCTTGTGCGGCTCCCGTTCAAACAGCTTTCTGGTCAGGTCCTGCACCTTGGGCACCCGCGTCGACCCGCCTACCAAAACCACCTCGTTAATTTCGGACTTCTGCAGCTTGGAATCCTTCAGCGCGATATCACAGGGTCGCCGCGACCGCTCGATGAGATCATCCACCATCTGCTCAAACTTGGCGCGGCTGAGCTTGACGTTAAGGTGCTTGGGACCGGAGGCATCCGCGGTGATAAAGGGAAGATTGATATCGGTTTCCATGGTGCTGGATAATTCGATCTTGGCCTTTTCGGCGGCCTCCTTCAGCCGCTGCAGGGCCATCCGGTCCTTGCTCAGATCGATGCCCTGGTCCTTCCTGAACTCGGCGACCAGCCAGTCGATGATCTTCTGGTCCATGTTGTCGCCGCCCAGATGGGTATCGCCGTTGGTAGACTTGACTTCCACCACGTTGTCGCCCACTTCCAGGATGGAGATATCAAAGGTGCCGCCGCCGAAATCATACACGGCGATGCGCTCATCCTTCTTTTTATCAAGGCCATAGGCCAGGGCCGATGCGGTGGGCTCGTTGATGATGCGCAACACGTTGAGGCCGGCAATGGTCCCGGCATCCTTGGTGGCCTGCCGCTGGCTGTCGTTAAAATAGGCGGGCACGGTAATGACCGCATCCTTGACCTCGGTGCCGAGATAGGCCTCAGCCGACTTTTTCAGCTTTTGCAGGATCTTGGCGGAGATTTCCGGAGGCGAATATTGCTTCCCCATTATGTCGACGCGGGCATCGCCGTTGCCGGCCCGCACCACCTTGTAGGGAACCATCTTCATCTCCTCGTTGACCTCGTCATACTTCCGTCCCATGAACCGCTTGATGGAAAAAACGGTATTCTCAGGGTTGGTAACCGCCTGCCGTTTGGCCACCTGCCCGACCAGAATCTCGCCATCCTTGGTGAACGCCACCACTGAGGGGGTCAAGCGGCTGCCTTCCTCGTTTATGATTACCTTTGGCTCCCCGCCTTCCATGACCGCTACAACGGAGTTGGTTGTCCCCAAATCAATTCCTATTGCTTTTGCCATATTCGTACGACCTCCTTACCTGTCATCGCTTCGTTATCTAAAAAATATAATTTTTTCAATCCTCTGCACTGATGTTTTCTAAATTGGTGTGAATAATAATCATGAAACAAAGATATGTCAACAGAAGATATCAACTATTTTGGGCAGGATGGTGAGGGAACGCGACCTGAAATATACGGAATGCACGTATGGACAGGCGATGCGGCGGCGGGTCTAAAAATGAGCAGTTAATACGCACCTATGATCATGGGCGGATGATCAGTAAAGGCCTCACCGGTCCTCTTCGGCGAGCACAGGCATGATCTCTTTCAAAAATGGCGCCCGGTCCTTATGGCAGATCAGCACTTTCCCCCGCGCCTGCACCACCACCAGGTCGCTCACGCCCATGGTTACCAGCAGCTGATCCTGGGCATTGTAAATGATGCAGCCGCGGGTATCGCGCCCCAGGTGCCTGCCGAAGGACACATTGCTGTCGGCATCGGGAACGCACACCCGCGCCAGGGCATTCCAGGTGCCCAGATCATCCCAGGCAAAATATGCCGGCACCATGGTCACCCGCTCTGATTTTTCCAGAACGCCGTAATCAATGGATACCTTTGGCAAAGCGGCAAACTCCCGTTTCGCCACCTCATCCGCATCCTTGGTTCCCAGCGTGGCCCGGATGCGCTCCATGCCCGCCCAGAGCCCGGGCATGTACGAACGGAGGCTGTCCTGGATGGTTGTGTTGGTTGCGACGAAGATGCCGCTGTTCCAATAGTGCGACCCCGAGGCGCAATAGCGTTGCGCGGTAGCCGGATCAGGTTTCTCCACGAATCGCGATACCCGGTATAACACCAGGTCATTCGAGCGGCCCAGCTCCGCGCCGGCTTCAATGTAGCCATACCCCGTCTCCGGCCGGCTCGGTTTGATGCCGATGGTAATGATGCCGGCATCCGCCGCGTCCAGGAACTCCCGGGCGCCGGCGATGACCCCGGCAAAGGCCTTCCGGTCGGGTATGCGCTGGTCGGCGGGAACGATCACCACCGGGGCATCGGCGTCTCGCTGCTCAACGTGCAACGAGGCAAGGCCGATGCAGGCGGCGGTGTCCCGCGCCATTGGCTCGACAATGAAATTTGAACGGGGGATGTCGGGAAGCTGCTCGAGGGCAACCGGCAGGTGCTGCGGTGAAAGCACGACCAGCATGTTTCCGGGAGGCGTTACCGCCGACAGCCGGTCAACCGTCTCCCGAATCATGGTCTTTTCGCCGAGGATCGACACAAAGGGCTTGGGCACCAGGTCACTGCTTACCGGCCAGAACCGCTCCCCTCGTCCGCCGGCCATGATAATCGCGTAACAGTCTGCTCCCATGTGCCCCTCACTCTTTAACCCAGGCCAGGTTATCAAAGGTGGCGAATTTTTCCAGAAACGCGAGTTTCACGTCACCCACCGGGCCGTTGCGCTGCTTGCCGATGATGATTTCGGCCACGCCTTTGTTGGGGTTATTCTCGTCGCGATTGTAAATTTCGTCCCGGTAAATAAAGGCGATGAGGTCGGCGTCCTGCTCGATGGCCCCGGATTCCCTTAAATCGGACAACAGCGGTCGCTTGTTCTGGCGCTCTTCAACCCGGCGGTTCAACTGGGAGAGCGCCACCACCGGTATGTTCAGCTCTTTGGCCAGGGCCTTGAGCGATCTCGAAATATCGGAAATCTCCTGCTCCCGGGTGTCCGATCCCCCTCGGCCCCGGCTGGAGATGCCCCGGCCTCGCATAAGCTGCAGATAATCAACGATGATCAAGCCCAGGTCGCATTCCGCCATCAGGCGCCGCGCCTTGGCCCGCATCTCCAGGACGGCAATGGCGGCGGTGTCATCGATATAAATCGGCGCCTCGGACAGGGTTCCGGCCGCCCTGGTCAATTTGGGCCAGTCCGATTCCCCCAGGTACCCGGAGCGAACCTTGTGCGCATCCACCCGGGCCTCCGAACAGAGCATCCGCAGGACCACCTGCTCCTTGGACATTTCCAGCGAAAATATGGCCACCGGGGTGTGCTTCTCGATGGCCACGTATTGGGCAATATTGAGGCAGAACGCGGTCTTCCCCATGCTGGGACGCCCGGCGACAATGATCAGGTCCGACGGCTGAAACCCCGAGGTCAGTTTGTCTATTTCTTCAAAGCCGGTGGGGACGCCGGTGACGATCTCCCTGCTCTCATAGAGCTTTTCAATGGTCTTAAAGCTTTCCTTTAAAATATTTTTAATGCTGTAAAATGACGGCCGTATCTTGCTTTCGCTGATCTGGAAGATGCTCTTCTCGGCCATGTCCAGCAGGTCCGCCACCTCCCCTTCATCGTCATAACCCTTGGAGACGATCTCGGTGGCGGTGCTGATCAATTGCCGCAGGATGGATTTCTCCTTGACGATCTTGGCATAGTAGCTGATGTTGGCGGCGGTGGGAATGATGTCCACCAGGGAGGAGAGATAGGCACTGCCGCCGATGCGCTCCAACTGGTTCTCGCCGCGCAGGTGATTGGTCAGGGTGATGAGATCAATGGGCTCATTTTTCTCAAACAGCTCGACCATGGCGAGGAAGATGCTGCGGTGGGCCTCGCGATAGAAATCATCCACCACGAGGTTTTCGAGCACGGTACTGATTGCTTCATTTTCCAGCAGTATGCCACCGATCACCGACTGCTCGGCTTCAATATTTTGGGGGGGAACCTTGTAATTGGGGGCATCCATAGGGTTGTGCGGCGCTTGATCAGGCAGGCGGTCAACGGCCGGGCGGTGCGCCGCTGCCGCTCCTGCCGGTACCGTTCCACCGGTGCGACATCACGCGGAACTTGCTCGGTCGGGGAAACTGCAAACCGTTCAGGCCTTGACGACCCAAACTTTCAATTGAGCGGTTACTTCAGAGTGCAGTTTAATAGGAATTGTGTAAATGCCCAGGGTTTTTATGGGTTCGTCCAAGACGACTTTTCTCCGGTCTACCTCAATGCCTTCCAGCTTCAGATTTTCAACAATATCCATGGGGGTCACCGACCCGAAGATCTTTTCCTCCTCGCCGGCCGGCTTGGCGATGGTGCAGGAGACTGATTCAATCCGCTTGGCCAGCTTTTCCGCGTCCCGCTTTATCTTGCTGATCTGGTCCTTGAGCTGCTTGGTCTGGTGGTCCAGAATCTTCATGTTCTGGGTTGTCGCCTTGATGGCCTTGCCGTAGGGAATCAGATAGTTTCTTCCATAGCCCCCGGCGACCTTGACCAGCTCCCCCATCTTCCCCAGGGAAGGCACGTCCTCAACTAAAATCACTTTCACCTGTCACCTCTCTTGTAAACGACCATTTCTGCCGCCCGCGTCCATCCGACGCCGCCGTCACCCGGGCGGCGGGCAGTGTGATCCGGTCTTAATAGGTAGCAGAAAACGGAATCAGGGCGATGTTCCGCGCCCGCTTCACCGCATTGGTGATTCTTCTCTGATGCCGCGCGCAATTTCCGGAAATCCTGCGCGGGATGATCTTTCCCCGTTCCGAAACGAAAAACCGGAGCATGCCGTAATCCTTGTAATCGATGGCAAGGCTGCTGTCAGCGCAAAACCGGCATATCTTGTGCTTCGCGAATGTTTTTTTTCTTCTGGTTTTATAAGGCTTTCTTTTCAAAAAAAATCCTCCCTGTTCCGTTTACGGTCGTTGCTGGTCGGATAACTCCGCGCCATCGGGGTGAAAGGGCTCGATCGCGTGAGCAATTATTTCCATCTTGCTTTTCTGAAAGCCTTCGGGCGTTTTCCAGCTGCGGTGCTGCAGCCTGCCGTCCACCTGTACCTTCGCGGCCTGGCGGGCCACACCGGCGCAGCGCCGCGCCGCATCTCCCAGGCACACCACCTCAATATACCCCTTCTGCCGCCCCCCTCCGGGCAGGTCGGTAAAAAAAGCAAGGGTAAACGTGGTAACCCCGGTGCCCCGCACGGTATAACCGAAGGAGGCGTCCGAAACCACTTCACCCGTGAGCACAATCCTGTTGATCTCCTTCACCACGCCCGCGAAACCCCTGGGAACGCCTGCCCCCCCGGCGCTACAGGTTGGCGGGAGCGCCCGCCTCGTTCGCGGTGGCCACCGCTTCCTGAACCGGCGCTTCCTCTTTTACGCCCGGCGCCTCCAGCTTCTCCTTCTCGATCTTGACAGTCTGGTAGCGCAGGATCTTTTCATCGTAACGAAGGGTTTTCTCTATCTCCGCCAGGAATGCCGGATTGAGGGTGAAGTAAACCACACAGTAGTATCCCTTCTGGCACTTGTTGATCTTGTGGGCGCACTTACGCTTGCCCCACTGATCCACCTTGATAATCTCGCCCTGCTGCCCCTTGATCAGCCCGGAGACCTTGTCAATGACCAGGGAAAGCTCTTCCTCCGGCACATTGGGATGCACAATGAGAATCATTTCATAATAGCGCAATGATCAACTCCTCCTCCCGGCGCCAACCCGGCACGTACCGGACAGCGCCGCTAGACCTTGATTGCGGTAATCTTGAGAATGGTATGATTTTGCCGGTGCCCCTGCCGTTTGCGGGAGCTTTTCCGGCGCTTGGCCTTAAAGATGACCACTTTTTTGTCTTTCTTCTGCTCCAGGATTTCCCCGACCACGGTGCAGTGTTCGAGGTGAGGCCTGCCGATGTCAACCTTGTCGCCGTTGGCAACCAGCAGGATCTCCTTGAATTCCACCACGTCGCCGATCTCTCCGGCAATCTTTTCAACCTTCACCAGGTCGCCCTCGGCGACCCGGTACTGCTTCCCACCTGTCTTGATCACGGCATACATATTCATGCGTCCTTGTTAACGCTCTCTAAAAAAAAGGCCCCGCGGATCGTCCTCCGGGCCTTTACCCGGTCTCGCCCGCCACATAACGCGAGCATTTTATTAAAGGGTGTACCATAATGAATATTTTCAATGATGTCAAGAAAATTATCGCGTTCTTTTTCAGTTATTTGCTTTCTATTTCGTATTCCTCCTGGTGAAATGCGCTTCTCACCTTGATGATGATCTTTTTCTTCAGCCGGTTTTCCAGGGCCTCGATGGCATACCGCTCTTCTTCATACATGTAATCCGCCACCGCCGGGTGGAGCGACACCACAATGGTTTTCGACGGGACGTTCATCGCTTCGCGCCTGATCTCCCGGAAAATCTCAAAGCAGAGGGTGGTTTTGGACTTGAGCACCCCCCTCCCCTCGCAGTAGGAGCAGGGCTCGCAGAGAATCCTGCTCAAGTTGTCGCGGGTGCGCTTCCTGGTCATTTCCACCAGGCCCAGCTCCGATATCCGGAGTATGTTCACCTTGGCCCGGTCCTTCTTGAGGGCCTCGTTGAGCGCCTGGTACACCCGCTCGCGTCCGCCCTCCCGCTCCATATCGATGAAATCAATGATAATGATGCCGCCGATATTGCGCAGCCGGAGCTGGTAGGCAATCTCCCTGACCGCTTCCAGGTTGGTTTTTAAAATGGTGTCTTCGGGATTTCCTTTGCCCACATACTTCCCGGTATTGACATCGACCGCGGTAAGCGCCTCGGTTTCCTCGATGACGATGGATCCGCCGGATTTCAGCCACACCTTATTGCCCAGGGCCCGGCTTATTTCCACCTCGATGCCGTACGCGTCGAAAATGGGCTCCTCGGCGTCGTACAGTTCCACCGACTGCTTGAGCTGGGGCATGAAGGTTGAGGCAAAGTCCAGGATCTGGTTGTATTCCTTCTCCGAGTCCACCACCACCTTTTCAACCCCCTTGGTGTAGAGGTCGCGGATGGCCCGCAGGCAGATGTCCAGCTCGCAGTGAATGACGCTGGGGGCGGTGGCATTGACCCGCCGCTGCTGGATGCTCTCCCACAGCTTGATCAAAAATTTCATGTCCAGGAGGAAATCATCCCCGCTGCTCCCCTCGCTGGCCGTCCGCACGATAAACCCCATGCCCGGGGGCTTTAACCGCGCCAGCAGCTCCTTGAGCCGCTTGCGCTCCTCTTCGTCTTCAATCCGCCGCGAAATGCCGACGTGGTCCATGGTGGGCATGAGCACCAGGTAGCGGCCGGGCAGGGAAATGTGGGTGGTCACCCGCGCCCCCTTGGTGCCGATCGGCTCCTTCGCCACCTGCACCACGACCTCCTGCCCCTCGTGGAGCATGTCTTCAATGAGCGACCCGTTGCTGCGCGACGGCGGCAGGGGATAATTGTCACCCTGCTCCCCGGCATCCGCCGCCCCTTCACCGGTCGCGGCGGCGCCCATCATCAGCTCCAGCCCGCTGTAATCCTCGTAGACATCGGCAACGTAGAGAAAGGCGGACCGGCTCAGCCCGATGTCCACAAAGGCGGACTGCATGCCGGGAAGCACCCGGATCACCTTCCCCTTGTAAATGTTGCCGGCGACCCCCTTGTCGGAACCCCTTTCGATGTAGAGTTCCGCAAGCAGCCCGTTCTCGATTAATGCAATGCGGGTCTCCTTGGATGTAACATTAATTACCAGTTCAGAAGCCATGGCACGCTCGCGCTATAAAGGTGAAACCTATTCATTACACGGCCCGTCGGAAACGCACGCCCGTTTTCTTCACCCGGGCCTGGCGCAGTTCATCCTCGGACAAATCCAGCACCTCTTTTAAAATCTCGGACGGCCGGACGGTTTTACTGCCGGTCATTTTTACCGTCAGTTCCAGGGCCGATCCGCCGGTCAGGGCAATCGACTCGACCCATTGCTTCAGGTCAATCTCAGCCATTCTCTTCTTGGTGCGCACCGCCACCGGCCTGGTCTCGTCCCTGAGAAACCGGTCAATCCGTTCTTGCATCAACGCGGTTCGGCTCGACAACCAATCGTCGCCTTCCCCCGCGCGGATGACGAAGCTCACGGTCGATATGTTATCAGAAAGTGCTGAACATTTCAATGGAATTTCCTGGGCGGCGCGAATCCGCACCCATGCCGGCAGGGTGCGGTTCAAATCGCTCATTACTTCCTCCGAACCGCGGCCGCCCACGATCTCCATGTCCACAAATTCATGGTCACTCTCGATGCCGACCGGCAGGGCGGGTCCAAAAATAATCCGCGGCAGGGGGTGAAAGCCCTCGGAAAACTTGACGGAAATCCCGGCCCGCTTCACCGCCCGGGAAAAAAGGGTGACCATTTCCAGGTGGCTCAAGAAACGCCCGTCACCGCACTTTGCAAAACGCAGGCGGAGCTTCCGGTGCGTGCCTGCTGCTTCAGGCTGCCGCCGGCAATCGGCGCCGGCAGCCCCCGGCTGCGCTGCATCGTGCCCGCTGTCTGAAGCGCCGGCAGCACCCTCGGCGGATGCCAGCTGCAGTCCCGACCCGGCGGCGCATATGCCGCAGCCGTTGCATGGCGCGGTTCTGCAGTCCGGGGTAAAAACACCTTCCATGGATTTTTCATACTCGTTTCGGAGATAGCTTTTCTTAATCCCGCAGTCAATGTGGTCCCAGGGCAGAACTTCATCAAAGGGCCGCCGGCGCTCCACATAAAAGCGGGTGTCAACACCGCTCAGCGCCCGTTCCCACCGCTCCGGGTCCAGGTATTCGCTCCAGCCGTCAAACCGGCATCCTTCCCGGAATGCCTTTTCCACCACCGCGCCCAGCCGCCGGTCCCCCCGGGCAAATATGCCTTCGAGGTAGCTCATGTAGGCTTCCTGCCATTTGAAGTCCAGCCTCAACTTCCGGATCTCCCCCTTTAAAAAATCCTGCCGCTGCCGCATCTGCTCCATGCTTATTTGCCCCTCCCACTGGAACGGGGTGTGGGCCTTGGGAACGAAGGTGGAGACGCTCACCGCGACGCCCCGCCGCTTGCCGCCCCGGGTGGCCAGGGCGCGAATCTTCGCGGCCAGGGCAACTATTCCCTCCAGGTCCTCCTGACGTTCGCCGGGCAGGCCGATCATGAAATAAAGCTTGATGCCGTTCCATCCCGCGTCAAATACGTTCCGCACCGTTTCGAGAATCTCTTCCTCGGTGTTTCCCTTGTTGATGACCCGCCGCAGCCGGTCCGTTCCCGCCTCCGGGGCGATGGTGAAGCCGGTCTTCCTCACCTTCTTAATCTGCTCGATCAGATGCGGGGTCAGGGTCTCCGAGCGCAGCGAGGGAAAGGAGATGGCCACCTTTTCACCGGCATACCGCCCCATCAGCCGGGTGAGCAGACCGGCGATGCAGCTATGGTCGCCCGTGCTGAGCGAGGCAAGGGAGAGCTCATCAAATCCGCTGCCGGCAAGGCAGCACGCAACCGCCTCCTCGATGGCGCGCATGCCGCGCTCGCGCACCGGACGGTAGATCATCCCCGCCTGGCAGAAGCGGCAGCCCCTCGTGCATCCGCGGGCGACCTCCAGGCTGAGCCGGTCATGCACAATTTTCATGTAGGGGACCAGCGGCGAGCTGACACAGGGTGTCGCATCCAGCGAGGCAATCCATCGCTTCTTTACCCCCCGGTACTCCGGCCGGAGCGGTTTGATTTCCTTAAGCGTCCCGTCCTCCCGGTACGCCGCCTCAAAAAACCCCGGGACGTACACCCCTTCGATCTGCGCAAGGAGAGCGAGCACCTCCTGCCGGCCCATTTTCTCCTGTTTCGCCCGGACCATGCAGGCACACATTTCCGGGAGCGCCTCTTCACCGTCGCCGATGAGCACCGCATCAAAAAAATCGGCCAGGGGCTCGGGGTTAAACGCGCAGGGGCCGCCGGCAATGACCAGCGGGTGATTATCCGTCCGCTGCGCCGCGCGCAGCGGAATGCCCGCCAGATCGAGCATCGCCAGCACATTGGTATAGCTGAGCTCATATTGCAGGGAAAATCCCACCAGGTCGAAGCCGGCCAGCGGATGACGCGACTCCAGCGAGGCAAGACGGATGCCCTTTTCCCGCATCACCCGTTCCATGTCCAGGCCCGGCGCGTACGCCCGTTCGGCGGCAATGCCCGGCATCTCGTTGAGCAGACCATAGAGTATCTGCAGCCCGAGATGCGACATGCCCACTTCATAGACGTCAGGAAACCCCAGGCAGACGGTAAGCTCCGCCCGGAACAGGTCCTTCTTGACCGAGTTGATTTCGCCTCCCAGGTAGCGGCTGGGATGGCTGACCAGCGATAGGCACGTTTCCATCTGATGCTCACGTCACGAGTGTACGGCAGCGCTGCCGGTTCATCTATACCATATCCGGCGCGTCCGGGCAGTAACTATTTT
>CAZWCD010000039.1:15454-20423 GCA_964632275.1 uncultured Thermodesulfobacteriota bacterium | reverse complement strand
CGGGGTCAGAAAGTCGCGTGTAGCCGCAAGCTTCAGCTTGCGCATCATCATACTTTTTTTATTATACACCCTCGCAGGCTAAAGCCTGCGGCTACCGCCCATCAACCTCTTAACATTTTCTTTTCTTCGTGTTCTTCGTGCTTCTCCCTTCGTGGTCTTCGTGGTTTCGTGGTTGCAGTTTTGCATTGAACCACCTGAAACCTACTCCCTGAATCCGCCCCTGGGCCTCCGCCTGCTTGCCCGCTGATAGAACCCTGTTTCCCGTCCGCTATTCTGATCGTCCCTGGTGAATGCGGTCAGATGCATTATTTCATCACCGAAGGACAGGGCAGAACCGATAACCGTTTGAGACATGAGCCGCACGTCGGTGCCGAGCGACAGGGATGGCCGCTCCTCCACCGGGCACTTTCCCACATCATCGATAAACGCAGTTGCCTGCAGGTTTGCCGTCAGCGTTTCCCTGGTGTCCTCCTGCACCTCAATGGCATCCAGCACATAGCTCTTGACCAGCCTGGAAAAGATTTTATCAAAGGTGTCATGCCGGGCAAAGCAGTCGCACCCGATCACCCGGTTGTTGATCATCACCAGCATGCCGGTCTGCCGGTCTTGCCTGATAAAGTGCTTCAGATACGCATCGATTGACCCGTGCTCCTGTTCGTAGGCGTCACGTAAGGCTGCGGTTTCAGAATTGACCTTGAGCGTGGCAAGTTTATCCTGGATCAGGTTCCAAGTTTCACCCTGGTTCCCCTCAAACCTTCCGCGGGTCTGAAGTGAGTTGTAGACGGCCGCGTTCTTTCTCATGCGCATGCGCGGCGGCATCACTCGCTCTTCGCTCATGAAGTGCCGGCTCCGGTAGGACCATCTCCCCTGCTCCACGCAGCTTACCGGTATGGTAAGAGAGGTGTGGGCGGCAATCAATAGCGTCACGTTTACAATGCGGTTCTGCTTGGCGCCTACCAGCTCTTCGCCGTCCAGTATAAGCAGCTTCTGGTCTGACCGGTTTTCCACCTTGAGTTCGGGAACGCTTCCGCCCTCCCCCACCTCCGTAATCAGGACAAGGTTGGCGTTCAGCGCCTCGTCCAGGAGCAAATAGTTAACAGCGTTTTTCTGTTCGGATAGCAGCGGGAAGATGACCATGTTCTTGTAGCGCTGCTCAGCGCCCATGGTGATGCGAGACAAATAATAGGAAATCAGCTTTTGCATACAAATTACCTCCTTTTAGGGTTGCCTGAGAAACGTGAGACAGTTGATCAGTGAACCGGCGAACGGATACTTTTTGGAGTGATGGAGTATTGGCTCTTTCCGTCGCCACTCTGCCTCTTTAGAAAAGATCCATGTACTAACGCTCTTTTTAACCGTGGACCGTTGACTGACGGCTGTCGACCATTTTCTTCTTCTGTCTTTTGAATATATTTTACCACAGAGGTGTGACAGGTGTGGTCAGTGAGGCAGGAACATAAGCAAGGGCGTATGGCCATTCGGCCCGACCGCAAAAATTTCCATTTCCTTGCATGGCAATTACGGCAGGAATGAAAGAGGGGTATTCCGGCCAACCCCATAAAGCAAGAGGCAGAACAAAAACTGTTCCGCCTCTTGTAATGCTGTTTATTTCTCAGTGTGTTCTATCCCAGTGAAGGAACGACCCTTATGCCGTCATACGGGTAATTGAAGAATTGTTCTATCACGTTGTGCACCACGGCGGTCACATTAGCCCTGCCGCCGTGATAGAAGGTATGCAGGAAGTTCACCCAATAACCAAAGATGGCATCAGGATCCTCGGCATCCTGGTACTTGAACACATCATATTCGTCGCCCATGGTAGGCGCCCAGCAATGCAGCACCTTGGGAATGGTCCGCACCTCGTAGTGAATGCCATACTCAAAGTCATTGTAGCCGCCTGACCCGTTCGGAGCAAAATAATTCTTTTGAGGATGTTCCTGCTGCAGGAACCCGATGCTGCAAATCGGGTTTGCCATCATGTTGGCAAAGGTATGGGTCTCCTTATAGCCGGCATCATAGAGCGGGCCCTGGGTCGGCTGGGTAAAGAGCTCGAGCGTCACCAGCTTTGTCTTGTCAAAATTGTTGATATCGCTGTAAATGCCCTGCATGATTTCATAATACTGGGTGATCTTGTCGGGAGGATTATCAATCTTCAGCTGTTCCAGGGTCGGGAGGAGCTCCAGTATGGTTTCACGCGACGGGCAGAGTGCTGTCCCTTTTACGGCGATATTAATATTAAAGGCGCTGTCGCCGCGGCCTTTCCAGTTCCCGTATGAAGCGACCATGCCGTGATGAATGCCGCCATTTTTCATGATCGTAGGCGGGCCCTCGTCTCCATAGTTAAGCCTTTCATCGTAGTAAAAATACCGCTCCGAACATCCCCACTTCATGAAATCATCAGTGAGCTGGCGGATCTGATATTTCCGCCACCGGTTGTCGATGTTTGACCATAGAATGCCGTCGCTGCTGGAATCAGTGTTCAGGTTGTGCTGCACGCAATATTCGGCGCTCTTCATGGCGTTCTCTGAGGTTGAGAATACATCACGGGTATACCACCAGTTCCGGTTGCATACATATCGCGCATGGGCCGCCTTTGTTTTAAAGGTGGGAAGCACGGTCACAAGTGAGGTGAGGCCTGCCAGCTTGAGAAACGTCCTTCTGCCGGCGGGATTGGTTCCTGAAAACAAGTTTTTAACTTTCTCTTTCATGGTCCGCCTCCCTGATTGCTAGCTGTGACTGATGGTGTTTAAGACACGTTTGTCCTTGTACACGCTCTTCGCCCGGCAATCACCCCCCTTCAACCCCCATGAGGATCGTACCTTTCAAGGTTGTAGTTCTGTGATTAAATATAATTCATAAATCTAAGTATTGCAACAGGGAAATTGGAGGGGACGGGCTCTTTGCCCGTGCGCTCCAATGTCCGCATTCCAAAATCATCAATCGTTAGTTGCCCTGCTTCCTTAAAATATGTTAGCATGAAAACGAGATATTGAGCCGGGAATAAAATGCAATGTAAGAATACCTTATTGAGGGATACCCATATAATGACACAACTACTCAGACTAAAAGGATGTATGCCTGCGTTTCTGGCAGTGCTCATGGCCTTCTTTTTCAGCACCACCCCTGCCGGAGCGAGGAATGATCCCGGCAAGGAGTTTGCCGGCCTCGTGCAGCCGGGGGATCAGTTTGGCAGCTTTAAAAAAGCCGCCGACCCTGAGTATTATTCCCCCGACACGCTCTTTGAGTACATCAACGGAGGCGCGGAGCTGTTTCTCGCCTATGGATTTATAGAACTCATGGTAAGACAGTTCAGCGAGGAGGGGAATCCCGCCCACCGGGTCACCCTGGAGATTTACAACATGGGCACAGTCGAAAACGCCTTCGGAGTGTCCAAGGCTGAACAGGGTGGAGATCCCTACACGTTGCCGGGAGGCGCGGAAGGGCAACTGGGCAACGGCATGCTCCAGTTTTACAAGGGCGCCTTTTACGTAAATATTTTTCTTCCCCCGACTTCCAAGGCATTTCCCGCGGTGGCGGAGGAAATTGGCAAAACCATCGAAAGTCGCATCAAGGGAAGCTTCTCCAAACCGGACGTCTTCAACCTGCTGCCGCAGCTTGATCGCCGTGCCGGCAGCGAACAGTACACCAACAAGGATTTCCTGGGGCAGCCCTTTTTCAATCGCATCGCCTCTGCCCACTATGCGCAGGGCGAGAAAACCTATACGGTTTTTCTCTCCGTGCAACCGGACACGGAAGCCGCAGGGAGTCTTACTAAATATAAAGAGTACCTGATGCAGGAAAATGCATACCTTGGCAGTCTGCCGGGCGGGATGCCGGGCTTTGCCGGTCGGGATCCCTACTACGGCAGCTGCGCTATTACGATCATCAAGGGGAGGATTGCCGGCGTTCTGAGCAATCCCGAGAACGCAGTATCAATTTTACAAAACATGGGGGGCACAATCGATGAAAAAAAATAAATCATGTTACACCCGCAGGGAATTCTTAAGAGCATCGGCGCAGGGCCTGGCCATCAGCGGCGTTTCTCCCTTCTTAAGCCAGTCGCCGTTGTTTTCATTGCTGAAGGAAGGAAGCGACGTATCCTACAGGACACTGGGGCGCACCGGCCTCAAGGTCACCATGGTAAGCTTCGGGGTGATGACCACCGACAACCCTGGCGTTGTGGTCAAGGCCATGCGCATGGGGATAAATCACTTCGACACGGCCAATGTCTATCAGTCGGGCAATAACGAGAAAATGCTGGGCGAGGTGATCAGGAAAGAAAACGCCCGTGACAAGCTGATTATCGCGACCAAGGTGGCGCTGGGGCGGGACAAATCTGCCGGCCGTTTCACTGCCGATGCCACCAAAGATGCCTTTATCCGGCAATACGAAGAAGGATTGAAGCGGCTGCAGACGGATTATGCTGATATTGTCTACGTGCATAATATCATTTCTCCTGACATGGTATTTCATGAACCGGTGCTTGAGGCGCTAACCCAGCTGAAAAAGGAAGGAAAGGTTCGCTTCACCGGCATTTCAACCCATCAGCGGGAGGAGGAGGTCATCCGGGAGGCGCTCAAGCGGGATTTCTATGATGTGATACTCACCGCCTACAATTTCAAGAAGGACAATCGGGAGGCAATACGGCAGGCCATCGCAGCCGCGGCGCAGAAAGGGATCGGCATCGTCGCCATGAAAACCCAGGTCGGGGGATACGACGTGTCATCGCTCGGAATAAGCCCATTCCAGGCCTGCCTGAAGTGGGCGCTCAATGATTCCAATGTCGCATGTGCCATTCCCGGCATCACCAATTTCAAGCAGCTCGATGAAAACTTCGCGGTCATGAAGCAGTTCGCGCTCGCGCCCAAAGACCTCAAGCAGTTGAGCCGCTATTCAGCCTACCTCAACGGCACGTACTGCCAGGGATGCGGGCAGTGCGTGGGGAGTTGCCTCCGCCGCCTGGACATCC